>NZ_JNAS01000002.1:0-309382 GCF_000760115.1 Prochlorococcus marinus str. SB | reverse complement strand
GGCTACACACGTACTACAATGCTACGGACAAAGGGCAGCAAACTCGCGAGAGCTAGCAAATCCCATAAACCGTGGCTCAGTTCAGATCGTAGGCTGCAACTCGCCTACGTGAAGTAGGAATCGCTAGTAATCGCAGGTCAGCATACTGCGGTGAATACGTTCCCGGGCCTTGTACACACCGCCCGTCACACCATGGAAGTTGGCCATGCCCGAAGTCGTTACTCCAACCCTTGTGGAGGAGGACGCCGAAGGTGGGGCTAATGACTGGGGTGAAGTCGTAACAAGGTAGCCGTACCGGAAGGTGCGGCTGGATCACCTCCTAACAGGGAGACAACAAAATGTTTAATATTATTATTTTGTCACCTTAGGTCGATCGGTATCTCACGTTCTTAATTTATTAAGAATTTCATTTCCTAAGTTTTTCTAGGTCACACCCATTATTTTTCCTGGGCCATTAGCTCAGGTGGTTAGAGCGCACCCCTGATAAGGGTGAGGTCCCTGGTTCAAGTCCAGGATGGCCCATATCTCTATGTTGGGGGTATAGCTCAGTTGGTAGAGCGCCTGCTTTGCAAGCAGGATGTCAGCGGTTCGAGTCCGCTTACCTCCACTGATTACCACCTCTTCCATAACAGGTAGAAAGGAAATGTTTTGAGTTGTGATCATTATTCTGAACGAATCTAGCTTCCTAATGAAATCATTAAGATGCTGGACTCATTGAATTAATTTCATTGTTTTCAGAGAACCTTGACAACTGCATAGATTATTTTTAAAGACAATAAGCATCTTTAATGATGCAGATTTATTATTTGTGCGAATGCATTAATAACAATTCTATTAAGCTGATGCTTCAATTTTTGAAGTTATTGGTCAAGCTACAAAGGGCTCACGGAGGATACCTAGGCACACAGAGGCGATGAAGGACGTGGTTACCTGCGATAAGTCTCGGGGAGTTGGAAGCACACTTTGATCCGGGAATTTCCGAATGGGGCAACCCCATGTACGGCCAACTGAATATATAGGTTGGTGCGAGCTAACCCAGCGAACTGAAACATCTTAGTAGCTGGAGGAAGAGAAAGTAAATAACGACTCCCTCAGTAGCGGCGAGCGAACGGGGAATAGCCCAAACCGATAGTCTTGACTATCGGGGTTGTGGGACAGCAATATGGATCAACAAGTCTAGAAGAAACGTTTGAATGGCGTGCCACAGAGGGTGAAAGCCCCGTAATCGAAAGATAAGTTGACCTAGCTGTATCCCGAGTAGCACGGAGCACGTGGAATTCCGTGTGAATCTGCGAGGACCACCTCGTAAGGCTAAGTACTACTGTGTGACCGATAGTGAAACAGTACCGCGAGGGAAAGGTGAAAAGAACCCCGGGAGGGGAGTGAAATAGAACATGAAACCGTGAGCTTACAAGCAATGGGAGCCCGACTAATCGGGTGACCGTGTGCCTGTTGAAGAATGAGCCGGCGACTTATAGGCACTGGCTGGTTAAACCGGAAATGGTGGAGCCACAGCGAAAGCGAGTCTTAATAGGGCGTTTGTCAGTGTTTATAGACCCGAACCCTGGTGATCTAACCATGGCCAGGATGAAGCTTGGGTGATACCAAGTGGAGGTCCGAACCGACTGAAGTTGAAAATTCAGCGGATGAGCTGTGGTTAGGGGTGAAATGCCAATCGAACCAGGAGCTAGCTGGTTCTCCCCGAAATACGTTGAGGCGTAGCGTCTAGTGCTCCAGCAGGGGGGTAAAGCAACCATTTCGGTGCGGGCTGCGAAAGCGGTACCAAATCGATATGAACTCTGAATACCCTGTGTGTAACTAGGCAGTCAGACTGTGGGGGATAAGCTCCATAGTCAAGAGGGAAACAGCCCAGACCGCCAGCTAAGGTCCCAAAATTAACGCTAAGTGATAAAGGAGGTGGGATTGCCCAGACAACCAGGAGGTTTGCCTAGAAGCAGCCATCCTCAAAGGAGTGCGTAATAGCTCACTGGTCGAGCGATCCTGCGCCGAAAATGAACGGGGCTAAGCGTTATACCGAAGCTGCGGATAAATTTATTTATGGTAGGGGAGCGTTCTATGTAGGGTGAAGCGTTAGCGGAAGCGGGCGTGGACAGCATAGAAGTGAGAATGTCGGCTTGAGTAGCGAAAACATGGGTGAGAATCCCATGCCCCGAAACCCTAAGGGTTCCTCCGGCAGGCTCGTCCGCGGAGGGTTAGTCTGGACCTAAGGCGAGGCCGAAAGGCGTAGTCGATGGATAACAGGTCAATATTCCTGTACCAGATGTGTTTTGAGAAGGGGGACGGAGAAGGCTAACCAGGCCAGATGTTGGTTACTGGTTCAAGCGTTCGAGGCTTTGAGAGATGGAGAAAACATCTTGAGCTAAGGCGTGAGTACGAGCTGCTACGGCAGCGAAGTTGGTGATGTCATGCTTCCAAGAAAAGCCCTATACTCGTTAAGACACAAATGCCAGTACCCGAAACCGACACAGGTGGGGTGGTAGAGAATACCGAGGGGCGCGAGATAACTCTCTCTAAGGAACTCGGCAAAATGGCCCCGTAACTTCGGGAGAAGGGGTGCCAGCGAGAGCTGGTCGCAGTGAAGAGGCGCAAGCGACTGTTTACCAAAAACACAGGTCTCCGCTAAGTCGCAAGACGATGTATGGGGGCTGACACCTGCCCAGTGCCGGAAGGTTAAGGAAGCTGGTTAGCTTTTAGTGAAGCTGGCGACTGAAGCCCCGGTGAACGGCGGCCGTAACTATAACGGTCCTAAGGTAGCGAAATTCCTTGTCGGGTAAGTTCCGACCCGCACGAAAGGTGTAACGATTTGCGCGCTGTCTCGGAGAGAGGCTCGGCGAAATAGAATTGTCTGTGAAGATGCGGACTACATACACCCGGACAGAAAGACCCTATGAAGCTTTACTGTAGTTTGATATTGTGCTCGGGCTCTGAATGCGCAGAATAGGTGGGAGACGTTGAAATAGTGCTTGTGGGTACTATTGAGTCATCGGTGAGATACCACTCTTTTAGAGCTAGGGTTCTAACGCTTACCCGTTATCCGGGAAGCGGACAGTATCTGATGGGCAGTTTGACTGGGGCGGTCGCCTCCTAAAAGGTAACGGAGGCGCACAAAGGTTCCCTCAGGCTGGTTGGAAATCAGTCGTTGAGTGCAAAAGCAGAAGGGAGCTTGACTGTGAGACCTACAAGTCGAACAGGGACGAAAGTCGGTTTTAGTGATCCGACGGTTCTGCGTGGAAGGGCCGTCGCTCAACGGATAAAAGTTACTCTAGGGATAACAGGCTGATCTCCCCCAAGAGTTCACATCGACGGGGAGGTTTGGCACCTCGATGTCGGCTCATCGCAACCTGGGGCTGAAGTCGGTCCCAAGGGTTGGGCTGTTCGCCCATTAAAGCGGTACGCGAGCTGGGTTCAGAACGTCGTGAGACAGTTCGGTCCATATCCGGTGTATGCGCAGGAATATTGAGAGGATTTCTCCCTAGTACGAGAGGACCGGGAGGAACGCACCTCTGGTGTGCCAGTTATCGTGCCAACGGTATACGCTGGGTAGCCATGTGCGGAGTGGATAACCGCTGAAAGCATCTAAGTGGGAAGCCCACCTCAAGATGAGTATTGCCATGGCTTAAGCCAGTAAGGTCACGGGAAGAACACCCGTTGATAGGCTCTACGTGGAAGCTTGGTAACAAGTGCAGCGGAGGAGTACTAATAGACCGAGGGCTTGACCAAATAAACTTAATTTATTGTTTTTAATATATAATTTTCTATGCAGTTCTCAAGGTTCACACTATCCTGGTGTTCATGGCGATGTGGAACCACTCCGATCCATCTCGAACTCGGTTGTGAAACGCATCAGCGGCGAAAATATTTAGGGGGTAGCCCCTTGAGAAAATAGCTCAATGCCAGGTAAAAATATTTAAAAGGGTTTACTCTCCATGTGTAAGCCCTTTTTTATTTTTGGCATTTCGGACACCAATGGGTACTTCTTCCAGAAATTTTTTGTCTTTCAATTAAATTTCCACATTTACGACATTCTTTCCCAGTTCTCCTATAGACATTTGTCTGTAAACCAAAATTCCCATTTTCTCCTTCCAAGTCCCTAAAATCACTAAATGTAGTACCCCCAGAACCTATACTTTTTTTTAATACAGTTACAATTGATTCTTTGAGCTTTATTAACTCATTCTTTTTTACTGTTCGAGCTTCCCTAAAAGGGGAGATGCCAGCAGAGTATAAACTTTCATCAGCATAAATATTACCTATACCTGCCACTATTGTTTGATCTAATAAAATAGCTTTTATAGATTTTGTTCTTTTTGAGATAACTTTCTTAAGGTAATTTGCATCAAAGTCTTTAGAAAATGGTTCTGGTCCTAATGAACCTAATCCTTTTATTATTTTGTTAAGCGATAGTTCTTTATTAACCCACCACATTTGACCAAAACTTCTTACGTCAATGTACCTAAGCTCATTATTATTTTTATCGAAAAATCTTATTCTTGTATGTTTACAAGGATGACTTAAGTTTTCAATAAATTTAAAATATCCAGTCATTCTTAGATGAACTACAAGAAATCCATTATTTTTTGAATTTTCTAGAAGAAATTGGGCATTCTCATCTTGAACTTCTTTTAATTGAGCTATTAAATATTTTCCTCTTCTATCCCATTTATAAATAAGTGAGTTCAGAAGTCCTTTAATGAATTCTTCTTTTTTTATTGGGAATGCAACAGTTGAATCCCTACAGACTTCTACTTTTTTAATAATAAAGTTATTAAGTTTTTGCTCTAAACCTCTGCGTACTGTCTCTACTTCTGGTAATTCAGGCAATTATTTAAGCTTTCTCTAATTCACTTTCAGCGAAATTGTTTGTATTTGCTCCACCATCAGTTCCGCTTATCCCAGCGTAATTTACTTTATCGAATCTGACTACACAGTTATATTTAATGCCTGAGGTATCAACTGAAGCAACTTTACCAATTTCATTATACCAATATGATTCTGGTCTTTTTACTCTTACGAGATCTCCTCTTGAAATAGCCATTACTATTAATTTAACTTTTTGTAGAATAACTCATCATTAATATTCTTAGACAAATTATTCACACATATTAATTAAAGTTTTAACAAAAATCATTTATTAAATTATTTTCGAATTCTTCTTTAACAGGCTTACTTCCCATCCATTTCCTGCCAGGTATTCTTACATCTAATTCATTTTTATCACAATTGATTGAAATAATCAGTTTTTTATTTTCTTGGTTTAGAACGTTTAAAACTTTTCTACCTTTAATATCTTTATATGATTTACTTTGGATAATTATAGGACCATAAATTTTTTTATCTAACTCAATTAAGTCATTATTTTTTTTATTTTTAGTTGTTTCATATTTTTCTAAATTAATTGTGTTCTTTTTTCTTATTGTGAGCTTTTGACCAATTTTTATTGAATCAGGATTATTGATATTATTAATCTCTATCAGTTCTTTTACTTTTAAATTATATTTGTTCGATATGTCAGTAAGATTTTCACCAGTTTGAACAATATGATAATTATTAATTAAATCTGATTGTTTTGTGAGATTTTCAGAAGATTCGGAAATAATAAGATTTTGGCCAACAAAGATATAATTTTCATCTTTTAAGTTATTCAATTTAATAATTAAATCTTTATTTATTAAATAGGATTTTGAAATACTTGATATTGTATCTCCACTTTTTACAATATGAATTTTTTTCATTTCAGCTTTTTCCTCAGTAATTGATTCTTTTCTAGCAATATCCTCAATTTTATTTTTTGATGAAAATATCTTTTCTTCTGATTTTATAAATGAGTGATTAAAGAAATTAATAAATATGGCAATTACTAAAAATGTAAATTTCATAAAACTCACTATTTATTTAAAGATAATCTTTAAATTTAAAATCGCTAGGTTTTTGAAAACAATTTAAGTAATTTAAAACTGAAAAATAAACTTTAAAAATTTCTTTACTCTTGCGTAGGGAGGATAACGCAGATTTGAATCAAATAAAAAACCTTTAAAAGTAATGGATTTTTGATTTGAAAAATTTCGAAACCCTTCTTCTCCATGAAATTTGCCAATACCACTTTGCCCAACGCCTCCAAACGGTAAATTTGGAATAAGGACTGGTAACATTACATCATTTATACAAATTGTTCCTGAGCTAGTTACTTTTGAAATATGATTATGGATTTTTTTATTGCCTCCAAATAAGTAGATTGCTAGTGGTTTTGATGTTTGACTAATTTGTTTTAAGGCTGATTCCTTATCATTGATTCCAATAACTGGAAGTAGTGAACTGAATAGTTCTCTCTGCAAAATATCTGTTTCATTTAATTTACTTCTCAAAATGGTAGGAGATATTTTCAACTTTTTTTTACTAAAAGTCCCTCCAAATAAAATTCTTTTTTCTCTTTTAAATTGTTTTAGAATTTCTACAGTTGATGTAAATTGTTTTTTCTCTAATTTTGATAGGTTTTCAGAAATAATTGGATTATCTCCGTAAAAACTTACTATGCATTTCTTTAATTTTTCTATAAAAATATTCTCAATTTCTTTATCTACAAAGATATGATTCGGAGCCATACAGGATTGACCAGAATTAAAAAATTTGCCCCAAACAATTCTTTTAGCAGCCACTTCTAAATTTGCATTCTTAAAAATAATTACAGGATTTGTTCCGCTTAACTCAAGAGTTAATGGAGTTAAGTTTTTTGAAGCTAATTTCATAATAGATTTTCCAGTTTCAGTACTTCCCGTAAAAAATATATGGTCAAAATTTTGTTCAATTAATTTTATGGATTGTTTATAATCACCCTCTACTGTCATTAGGACATCTTTAGGGAAATATTTGGAAGTAAGCTTTTTAATAAGTTTTGAGGTGGTAGGACATTTCTCTGATGGTTTTATAACTGCAGTATTTCCTGCTGAGAAAATATTTACCAATGGCTTTAAAACATAAAGTAATGGATAATTATAAGGACCAAGGATTAAGACACACCCAAGAGGTTCATAAATAACTTTGGAGGATGATGGAAATAGATAAAAAGGTGTATCGATCTTTTTTGGTCGCATCCAAGAATTTAGTTTCCTTTTTATGAGTGAAATTTCTTCTTTCACTAAAAGGATTTCTGAAAGCCCTTCAATTTCAGATTTACCTAGATCAATAAAAAGTGATTTTATTATCTCTTTTTTATTTTCATCCAAAAGTTTAGAAACTATATTGATATGTTGGATCCGCCATTTTATATCTTCCGTTTTACCAGTGAAAACTGTATTTTTTAATTTATTAATGTCTACTAAATGAAATTTATCAGAAATTTTCATTTTTTTCCTATTAATAGTATTAAATATATCAGAGGATAAATTCTAAATAACTAAGGTTTTTAGGCACTTAAATCAAAGTGAATGATTTAAAAGAAATAATCTAATTAATTAATATTATCTTTAAAAATTTAAATTTTTCTTGGTTAGTATATTTTTATGAGGGAAAAATTTTCAATTAGATTGATATCTATAAATGAAATACTTGAAGTCACAAACTGGGCAAGGTTAGAAGGATTTTCTCCTGGAATGGATGACATCTCAATTTATAGAAATACAGATAAACAAGGGGTATGGGTAGCTTGTCTCGACAATAATCCTATAGGCTCTATTGCATGTATAAAATATAATTCCTCTTATGGTTTTATAGGTTTATTTATCGTTAAAAAAGAATATCGAAATAATGGATATGGAGTGAGATTATGGAAACATGCCCTTGAATATCTAAAAAATGTTGATTGTATTGGTCTTGAGGCTGCTCCAGATAGGTTGAATGATTACGCAAACTGGGGGTTTAGAAAATCTTCCATTACAAATCGATGGAAATTAAATGGGTCTCAATATTTACCATTGAGAAATTTCTATAAAGATCAATTTCATTCTTTTAAAGTTGTCCCGGGTAATAAAATTTCCTCTGAAGCGGTCTTAATTTATGATGATCAAAGAGAACCAAGTCCCAGACCACATTTCCTAAATGACTGGTTGAAAAATTCTCATGGTAATGTCAGTGCAATTGTCGATAATAATGGGATGTGCCATGGATTTGGCAGGATAAGACCTTGTGTATTGGAGAATAATGAGCAAGGTTGGAGAATCGGACCTCTTTTAGCGGATACTCCACCGCTTGCCGAACTATTAATAAGGGAGTTAATTGGTGATTTAAATGCCCAAATCTTATTGGATTGCTCTAATCTAAATCCTTATGCAAATTATCTTTTATCAAGTTTGGGATTTGAGGAAATATCAAAAACTTATAGAATGTATAAAGGCACTCAACCTCCCTGCCCAATGAATCAAGTATACGGACTTGCCTGCTTGGAACTGGGGTGATTCCCTTTATAGCGTTCATTTTTCCTTTTGTTTCTGTAATGCTGAAAGAAGTTTGTTTGATTAAGATTAACTTCCAGAAGGTTTTAAAATTTTTTCTACAATATCGGCGTTGATTATAGTGATCTCTCCATTGTCAATATTGGCAACTTGAAACAAGGTCCATGAATTTGGATTTCTAGCTCCTCCAATACAGTCGATAACTTGACCGACCCAATAATTTTCATTCTTTTCCTTAGTATCTTCGCAATTTTCTTTTTTAATTGCGACATAATCACCAGGCCTAACGAAAAGAAAATCAGGAGTTGCTGAACTCACAATAAATAACTAATAGTATATGCGTACTATAGTAAGTTATTAGTTTTGTTGCTGAACTTTGAATTATTAAGCAAACTAGGGGTAATTCAAAAATAAAATGGAATCAACTGAAATTGCTATATTTTCAACTTTATTGGGGTTAATTCTAGCTTTAACTGACGCTTATATAGAAAGAAATATTCCTGGATAATATTGCAAATTCATTTCTTAGATCAAATAAGATTTAAGCTGGTCTACTATGTCGGCACGGTTGGAAATTAATTTTGTAAAAACTAAATATATCAACCCTCCCATTGCGAGTCTTCCGTTAATTTTTTCTAACTGCTTTAGTTTTCTCAAAAATTACTCTTGCGGTTAAACAAAATTTAAAGGGTCTAGAAAATAAAAAAGTATTGATTACTTCAAAATTAAAAAAAATTTTAAAAATTTATAGAAATATTATTTCAAACACGAATTAAATTTAAAGCCAAGCTTCTTTCATCTCAAGATAAAGTCTCTCGCTCTCAGCAGAATTAATTTTGCTGTCTGAATAAGATTGCTGCTGTTGCTGTTGCTGCTGCTGAGTTGAGTTAGTATTTGGATTTTGGACTTCGCTCATTAGAGGAGGTAAATATTTGTGTTTATTCTCTCATATTTAGAGCTTTTTTTGTCAATTTAAATTCTTAAATTTTATTTAAATTTTCTGCGTTCTTAATTTTCCTGTTTTGTGTTAAGTTATTTCGCTACAGTAGTTTTGGTATATAGGAATTTAACCTCCCAATATACAATTCCTAGGAAGATAGCACTTGCAATAATAATTTCAGAAATGGCTAACATTTTATTTTTCAAGACTAATTTAATTTTGGTATCAATTTACACAGAATGCAATAGGTACTAATTACATTTAAGGCTTTTAAAAATCTTATTTAATAAAATAATGCGTCGAAATAATATAAAATTTAAAGTAAGATATATATTTATTTGGTGGGAAATTTCATAAATACAACAACTCTTATACCTTTAATACCTTTAGTAACCTCTTTATTAATTTTTATTTTATTGGTAAGTTTTAACAGAACACTTAACAGGTTAACAAAACCAGTTACAGCCCTAGTTGCATTATCTTTATTAAGTTCTGCTTTTATCAGTTTATTTGACTATTTTAAGAAAATAGAAGAAGAATTAGTTTTATCTGAATTTCTCAAATTTTTTGAAGAAAAAAATTTAGTTATACATCTAAATTTAGTAAATGAAAAAATTATAATTTTTTTCTCATTAATAACTTTATTAATTATTGGAATATCTTTTTATAAATTGCCTAGAAAAAAAGGTTATGTCTCATTGATGATTAGCCTAGGATTAATTTCTTCTTTGGTGATGCTATCAATATTGCTAATAGATTTCTCAGCACTAATCTAAACTTTAGTAAGCATTGACAAAGCTTCGTTAAGTTCTTGGACGTGATTTAATTCATCTTGAGCAATTTCTTTTATTTTTTGATCATTTGGATTATCTATTAAATATTTGGAATAAGTTTCAAATGCATGTTTTTCGATTTTTATGTTGACATCATAAGCATTAGCAGGAGAGAAGAAATAATAAAAAACCATGATCCAGTAATAGACAAGCACAAGGTGTCTCGCGAAAAATCTATCAATCCAGAACCTATCTCCTCCTCTTTTCTCCATTTCTTTAAGATGCTCAGTTTCGTTAATAGCTTGATAAAAATGTTCTTTCATTAAAATCATTGTTTTCTCATTTTTAATTCCTAGGGATTCTTTAAAATGAAGAACTGAAAGAAATGCAAAATAAGGTGATCTAGCTATGACTTCTAAAACCCAAAATCTTTGTAAAGATCTACCAGAGTATATGAAGTCTAAGAAGTTAACGGTACTATTCAAAATCAAAGAATTTAATTTCTTCATAAATATGGTTTTCTTTAAATATAATTACTCAGTCGCAAGAAGGCTATAATGTATTTAGTAATTAAACAAAAAATAATATTTATAGTCTAAAAATTGTTTCTTCCATTGAAATATTTTTTTTTCATGCATTAATTGGATAGATAAAAATTTTATATGACAAATACTGAAAAAATTGCAAATGCCAAAAAGAGGATTGATGAATTAGAAAGACTTATAAAATATTGGAATAATTCAGACCATGATGAGGCAAAAATAGTAAATTTTTCAAGGAATATTGAAAATAAAGTTGCGTAGATTGGGATGATTAAGGCTGATTAATATTATCTACTCAAAGTGATTTAACCTCTTTGAGGTTTCGAATATTGTTTAATTTATAAATAGAGCAATTAAACCTATTCTCAAAAACGGTAAGGAAGAAATAATCTAAAAGAAAAATTAATATGAAAACCTTTTCAAAAAAATATTTAGTGCCGATTAGATTTATACCATGGTTTTTTTGGGTATTTATATTTTTTATGAGTATATTTTTGTGTAAGATAGCTTGGGTAAATTGAATAATTAATGGATCTAGCTTCTCCTTAGCCAACTAGGAGCACCGCCAAACCAATCTGATATATCATCTTCATTTGGGTTGAAATGATTTTCTTTATCTAGTCCATCTATCCCAAATGATTGAATGAGGTTATCAATCCCCCCATCATTTTTTGTACCATTCCTTCTAAAACTGTTAGCTTTTTTCAGCCAAAGAGAAATTGTCGAATTATGGTGTGCAAATTTCTCAACATATATCCTTTCATCTAATGTAATTGATTTATCTTGAGCAATTCGTTTAATTATTCCTTGGATCTTTAGTCTTTTTTCATTACTCAGAAGCATTTTTAATTAATCTATTATTCTTTTTATAGGAAGGATTACTAAATATATCTTGTCAATGTTAATTTCAACAAATTAACTATTTTTAGAGGTTTTTAGGCAAGAAAAGTCTTAAGACACTAAAAAAAGGGATCAATAAGTAACGCATGATACGTTTATTCATTTATCAGACTTATAATTTTTACTAATTAGATAAAAAAAAATAATCTATTCTCAAAGACACTTTAAAATTAAGAAAAGTCGGCGAAGTTGTTGCGTAACAGTAAATATGTACTATTATTAGTACAGATGTATTAATAAGATATGAAAGTGATTTCATCTTCTCCTTATGCCCCTTTTGATTCAAAAGAGTGGAATTCTCTAATAAGCAAAAATGTAAAGTTTGAAAATACTCCAATAAAGATTCAAAAAAGAATTTATAGAACTTTTACTCTAAAAAAGATTGAAAAAGATAAACTTTTGCAAGAGAAGAATGAATTGCATCAACAAATGCAACTTGTATTCGGATAGAAAAATATTAACTAACAATTTTTTTATTGAATATTATTTTACGAGATCCAATTTTTTGTTAGATTAGTAGAAATACAAGAAGGATTTAATTTGGCTGTAGATCGAGAACTTTTAAAAGAAGTTACCCAAGAACTTTGGAATACTGTAAAAAAACTAAGACCTGAAATAGATCGTCAAACTCGACTTCAATTAGTTTTAAAGGCCTTATTAACTATTGGAGATTTACCGGATCAAATGCAAGCTGCCATGGTAGTAGGTATTTGCGCGGAAATGGATAAAAGTGATGTTGATAATGTTGAAACTAATTCAAAAAATAAAGATTCAAGCGGAGTTGATACTTCTACAGGCAGAAAAGTAGTTAGAAGAAGTTCAGCTAAATAAACCCTTAAACGATCATCCTTTAATTTTCTTTGATTCTTTTTTATTAAGTCTATTGAATAGGTAATATGAAATTACAAGTAAGAGAGGAACGAATATTGAATGTAAAGTCATCATTAATTCTGTTTGGCCCATTCCTATAAGATTTGACTCGTTTGGAAGTTGTTCTGACCACGTGCCAACTAAATGCCAGGCTTGAGGAATTGATAAGAAAAACATATAAGAGCTATAAGTTAAGTTTATGTTCAGATAAAGATTATCATTATTGAAAGTTTTTGCTTTCTTTATTCTTATTTCTTAACTAAGTATTAGTAGACTTATAAAAAGAATTTTATTCATAAATTTATTTTCTTAAGAAGAGTTTTAAATTCTTTTTTACCAATAATTTTTTCAGCTGCGTAAGCGCCACTTGCTGAAACAGCGGGAATTCCAATACCTGGAAATGTACTTGCACCGCAAGTAAATAAATTTTTCACTGGAGTTTTGCAGCCTGGGAAAAGACCCTTTGCTGCAGATAATGCAGGGCCGTAACTACCGCAATAGGTATTGGTGAATTTTTTATGAGTGATTGGGGTTCCTAGCATCTTTAAATCAATCCTTTCATCTATATCAGGGATGAATTTTCGCACTGCATTAAGGAATATTGAACATCTTTCTTCTTTCAAATTTCTATATTCTAATTCCTTTGGATTTAGGTTTTCCCAAATTTCCCAAGGTTCATTTGCGGGAGTATATCCATGAAGAACATGTTTTCCTTCAGGGGCCATATTTTTATCTAAAACAGATGGGATTGAAAATACAGCTATATTTCTTTCTGCGGTTATACCTTTTTCCCACTCTTCAACATGTATCGCATGTATTGGCAAATTTTCAAGACCATCAGCATCAAAACCTAGATGTATATGAAGAAAAGAATCACATTTATTAGGGTTCAAAACTTTTGTATTCCATTTTTTTGAAATTTCATTTGGAATTAACTTTTTTAAATTCCAAACATCAGTATTCGTGACGACAGATTCACAACTATAACTAGAGCCATTATTAAGAGTTATACCTGTGGCTAAATTTTTATTGAAGTTAATTGTCTTTACTCTCGAAGAAAGAATTAATTCTCCTCCATTTTTTTTAAATCCATTAATTAAGGCTTTTACGATAGAATCACTGCCTCCTTTGGGGTATTCAAGGTATGAATTTGGTTCAAACCATTCATTAAATAAAGTAGCCATCGCAGCTGTATTTGTATCATGCATTGACATACCACTTATCAAAAAGCTCAATAAATCAACCCAATTTCTGAGAAAAGGATCCGCTAGATGATTATTAACTAAATTCCCAAAGCCTTTATTAAATTTTGGTATTTGATTGATATTAGGTAAAAATCTTGAGGTTAAATTTATTAGATCTAAGAAATTTATTGATTCGGGAGAAAATGAGAGCAAAGGTATTTCATTTATTATTTGGCTAAGAGGTTTTATTGCTGAAATAAATGATTCCCATTCTTTAACAGATTTCTCACCTCTTAAAGTTTTAATAGTTTGTTTAAAAGGTTCTTCCCCCACATCAAGATTAAAATTGCCTTCTGGGACAATTACTTGCCAACCTTTGTATTGAAATAGTTCAACTTCTTCATCAAGTAATTTAAGAATTTGCCCTAGGGGATTAGTTGTCGGCCATCTACCTATTCCACTCCACAATGAAGGACCTGATTCGAAAGTATAACCTTTTCTTTGGAAACTGTGAGCAACACCTCCCGGCTGGGTATGTGCTTCACATATAAGTACTGTTTTACCTGATAAAGCTAGTATTGAACCACAGCATAATCCACCAATACCACTTCCTATTATTACAACATCGTATTTGTCCATTAAATATTTACTTTACTCTTCTCGTAAAACTAATGAGTTTTAGACAAATGTATTAGTTGAGGTTGTAATACTTAAAACTACAGCAAGGAAAAATATGTAGGGAACTGCTTTTAGAGGTATGTATCCTTGACTTTTAGAGATGAAATCCATTGATTTAGTAACTTTATGTAAATATATTAACGAGATCTTGTTCCTTATGTGTGCCAAAAAATTATTTTTTTGGAAATATATTGAAACAAAGAAATCTTTTTGGAGAGATTTTTTTTCTAAGAACATTTTTTATGAAGTTATCTTAGTATTTGATTCTTAGATTAAAATCTATTATGAAACACTTTCCTGATATTAATGAAATCAAACTATTAGAAAAAAATTCCCAAAAAAATGGTAGTGGCATATTATATGAGGAATTGTTAGGAATATGGAAGTTTAAGTATGTATGGGGAAAGGAGTCAGATGAAATCAAAAATATACCCAGTTCGATTCTCCAAGTTTTGTCGGCAAGACTCGAATTGAAAAGCATAAATAAAGAAGATCAAATAAATTATGAAATAAAAAATTCAATTAATTTCGGATTATTGAATATCACTTTTATAGGAAGCGCAGAATTAAAAGGGATTAGACCTTTATTGGCTTTCTATTTTGAAGAATTGAAAATTAGTATTAGTAGTTTACCTATATTTAATAAGGAATTAAAAAAACCAGAAGATAAAAAAATGCCTTTTTTCTCACTTGTAGGAATTAGTACTAAAGATAATTGGTTATGTGCTCGAGGCAGGGGCGGAGGGCTTGCAATATGGGTTAAGTCTTAATTTAGTGGTATTCTCCTGGATGATCTACCTTTCTTACGGTAACTTTTTCAACTTTTTGTCCATTAAATCTTAAGAGATCATCTCCTGAAAAGTCATAACCTAAGCGTTGACCTATTAGGGCTATATCATCTGCTGTAGAGGATGTCGTAACCTGCTTTTTTAATTCTTCATCAGATTGCATCTTAATTAAAAATTTTCTTATTTCAGAAAAACTCATTACTAGAATTTGATTGATTGATGTTAAAGAAATTTATAAAATCTTTCTCTTAGCAAGAACAAGATAAATAGATAATCATTATACTATTTTTATGACTTACTTATTCCTCTATATAGTTGGCATAATTTTAATATGGTGGATATATCGTGTCGGTTGGCTTGAGGCGCTCAAAACAGTAGTTAAAGTTATAGTTCCCTCAGCTCTTATTATTTTATTTAACATAAAAGCTGGTAGATTACTTTTTAAAAGTCCTGTAGTCGGTTTATTAAGCGCTTTGCCTACCTCTATTTTTATTTTTAGAGGTTCGTTGCCTTTAGTTAGTTATATAAATAACTGGATTGAAAAAAAAATAAATAATTTTGATGATTCGGAAGTTATAGATACAGATTCTGTGCCCTTAGATGATTAATTTAATCAAATCCAAGAAATAATTCTTTGTGTACAACAAGAACATCAAATAAAGTTGTTTCATGAATAGGACTTAATGGGATTTTGTCTATGTTCAATGCTTCTGCGCAAATTAAATGAGCATCCCATTTTGTATTGTGATCACTTATTTCAATTGACCACTCAATTACTTTTTTGAAATGATCTGGCATCTCCGAACCAATTTTTCTGCAAATTTGACATAGAACTGACAAAAGAGGAGGTTTTGATGGCCTTTTTAAATCTTTAATAAGACTAGGTTGTGTAAAAACACTTGTATAGCGGATGTAGTCTATCAATTCATATTCTTCTTTAGTAAGAGCTGCTTTATCTAATGCTCTTTCAAATTCGTCTATGGGGGTTATGGGCCTATCCAAGATATTATTTTTTGCTTTTTTCTGAATCTATTTTTTCTTGATTGATTTCATTGGTTTGATTACTTTCTATAGATTTAGGAGTTTCATTTTTATCTTCTTCGTTCATAACTTGGTCGATTGCATTGGTTTGATTGCTTTCTATAGATTTAGGAGTTTCATTTTTATCTTCTTCGTTCATAACTTGGTCGATTTCATTGGTTTGATTGCTTTCTATAGATTTAGGAGTTTCATTTTTATCTTCTTCGTTCATAACTTTGTCGATTTCATTTTGAAATTCATTCGACGCTTTTTTAAGACTTTTCAAAGTTTTACCAAGCTGTTTTCCTAATTCTGGAAGCTTTTTTGGACCAAAAATTAAAAGAGCTAAGATAAGTATTACAGTAACTTCAGGTAAACCTACGCCAAAAATATTCATAACTGATAACTATTTAACTAATTAGGAAATCTACTATTAAATATAGTCAAATCATATAAAAATTTCATTCACGGAATAGCTTTTTTAATATTAAAAAATTTTGAAAAATATTATTGTTATTAATACTCCTTTAAAGAAAACTAACCAAAGTAATTGATAATCACTTAATTTGAATTTTTTTTGGTACCAATTTATAAGATTTTTATGTTTGTCTATTAATTTTCTCATTTTCACCGAGCTTATTTATTCCTATCACTTATTTTATCTTAATTTCTTTTATTATTATTTTATAGAAATCCTAGATTCAACCCAAAATAGATCATTCTATTAAATTTTAATCTTTTTCTAAATTAATTTTTTTCTAAATTATTAAAACTATTCGCTTAATATTTACTATTTAAAAAAATGAAGTACTTATTTGTTGTTTTTTACTTTTTTTTTCTAATTTATCCAGCTGAAGCCGTTACTACGAAAATGTTTAAAGTATTGGACACGTGTGCAAGATATCGACTCGGTGAGATTAATGCTAATGTGGCTATAGAAAAGCTAAAATTAAAATTAACGAATTCTTCCACTAGTCAGCCTAAGGACCTAGTAAAAAAATATTGCTCAGTATTTACTCCAAATGAAAAAATTGAATTTTAATCTTAGCAATAGATATTTAATTATTCTTTTTTGAATAATCTTTAGCTCTGTTTCGTATTTCTTTAACTTTTTTAAAATTAGTTATTTTTAAGTTAAAAATAATTCCCAAAAAAAGAATAAGAAATAAAAAAATATAAATTATTAATTCCATATTATTGAATTAATAAACTTACCTTAGATAAATTAACCCTACTTTATTGCAATAATTTTTTAGTATCTTTTAAAACAAAAAAACTGACTTTAATAGCAGTTATTTAATTTACGGCCACAAAAAAAACATATCAACCTCTAATATGGAATTTTATAAGAATAATTGTGCAGATTGGAGATAAAATTCCAGAATTTTCTTTACTGGATCAAAATGGAGTTAAAAGATCAAATAAGGAATTAAAAAATCCCCTTGTTTTGTTTTTTTATCCAAAAGATGATACGCCGGGTTGTACTATAGAAGTCTGCGGATTTAGAGATAAATATGACTTATTTAAAGTATTAGGTGCACAAGTTTGGGGAGTAAGTAATGGAAGTACCTCAAGTCATTTGGCATTTGCTAATAAAAACAAATTACAATATCCATTACTTTGTGATACGAATGACGCTCTTAGGAAAACTTTTAAAGTTCCTAAAGTATTAGGCTTTATGGATGGTAGGGTAACTTATGTTATCGATCGCAAAGGGATAGTTAGGCACATTTTTAGAGATTTATTGAATGGTCCTGAACACATTAAAGAAGCTATTAGGGTACTTAAGGAAATTCAAAATCAATAAATTAATATTCAAAGAACTTTAGATTAATAAGTTTTGTTTTATTATAGTTTCAGCTTTTTTTTAATATATGAAGAAAATGGGAATGCAGGCTGTTGATCTTGCTATTCAAAATGGAGTGGATCTTGACGGTACTCCAATACCTCAAAAAATGCTAGATCTATATAACAGAATTATGGATGAGGAGAATAAAAGACAAAGGAGCGGTGTTAAAAAATCAATGAGAAATAGATGTGTAAAAACGGGTTCTAAGCATTTTGATAAAGAAACATTGAATAAATTATTAATAGACTCAGGATGGGAAGGTCTCAAAGAAAAGGAAATTTTATTTTTTTATGACTAAAAAAATTTTTAATTACCTTAAAAATTCTTGATGATAATTTTACTTAAATTAAAAAACTGAGAACTAATAAAATATTTTTTTGATCTAATTTTTTGAATTATTTAAACCATCCTTTTTTGTTAGAGGATATTGGTTCCTCTTTTTCAGCTTTTGTTTTATTACTTGCTTTTTTGAAGGCCAAGTTGGCTTCTATAATTGTAACTATTGATATGAAAAAAAGACCAGAAATTCCAATTATTTGTTCATTTTGAGAAGGTTCTGAATCACCTTGTAAAAAAATACCTAAAGCGAACCAAGCAGTACTAGCAGTGAGGGTAAAAAAATAGGGTTTCCATCTTCTTTGATATAAGTAACCCGATCCTAAACCAGGAAGAAAATTTAAAAAAGATGCTACCCACCCTTTTGAAGATGCAAGTATTTCGTCTCTTGAGGGATAAGACATTTATATTAGGTATTTATTAAATGCGAATTTATATAAGCAAAAGATATTGCTGCACAGATTACCCAACTAAAGGGTAAGAACATTCTTATTTTTTCTTTGTTATTATTCATTTTTTAATTATGGAAAATATTTTTAAAATCTGTGGATTTAATATATCCCTTAAAACTATAAGAATTAAAAAAGACGGTTTTTAACCGTCTTTGAAATAAGTAATTTCTCTAAAAAGAAATTATTTATCTTTTGAGGCTGAGAGTACTTTAAGTTCTTTTTTTACTTCTTTTTCTCTCTCTTCAAGATGTTTTAGTTGAGCTTTAAAAGCATCTTCAAGTCTTACTTTTTGTGTTGTAATTTCATCAAGCTCTTCTTGATGTTGGTTTTTCTTTAACTCCTTCATTTCACTATCGGAAATAACATATACAGGGCGATATGAAGGTGTTTCAAAAAGAAGATCAAACATTGAATACATAGGTGACCTTTGAATTAGTACAAATTAAATATCTGATAATTCTTTGAAATATGAAAGGATAAATACCGAAGATATTGATACGGCAAATACACCGAATTTCGGTTTACATAACATAACCGCCCAGTATTTACCGATCAAATTTTAAGGTATGTTTTAAAGTATTAAGGAGATGCTTCTAAAAATTTAAATCAAAAAAAACTAAAAATGGATTTAAAAATTACTAAAACATTAGTAATCCCATCCAACGAAATTAAATGGCGATTTTCCAGATCCTCCGGTCCTGGAGGGCAAAATGTAAATAAAATTGAAAGCAGAGTAGAGATTATTTTTGATTTAGAAGATTCCAAAGTATTAAATGATTATCAGAAAGAAATTCTTAAAAGAAACTTGAAAAACAAATTAGTAAATAATAGCTTGCGTTTAGCGGTTCAAGAACACAGAAATCAATTATTAAATAGGCAGCTAGCTTTAATGAAATTTAGTTCAATCATAAAAAATGCTTTAAATAAACCATTTAAATTGAGAAAATCTACACAACCTACTAAAGCATCACAAAAGAAAAGAGTTGAGGTTAAGAAAAAACGCGGCGAATTGAAAAAAAGTCGACAAAAAGAAAAAATATATCAAATATGAATAAACTAAATAAATTTTTTCCTCGCAGATTGCAATCAAAGCATGTGATAAATTTAATTTTATTTTGGTTTATTGAATTCAACTAATGATTTCTGGTTAATTGACTCTAATTTTGTAGGGGTGATGCATTTCTACAAAGATAGAGATTATTCTGATAAATCTATTGATTATATGTTTATTGAAGAAGGAATTATTATGGGAATTCATGGAGAAAATCCTCCATTAATGAAAACTAGAAAAAAAATTGTTATTGAAGAAGCGAGATTATTATGGCAAAAATTGTTAAATGAAGGTTGGCAAAAAACTAATAAAAAATGGTGAGCAAATTCTACAAAATTTTTTTTAATTTCAGAAAATAAATGAACCTTTAGGGTATAGCTTGGAAATTTTTTCCTGTTGCAAATATTTCTTTTTTTTGACGTCGTTTTCATATCTTCTCAACATCATTAGATAGTTTGTAACTCCAAAAATTATTAAAAACACAATAAATCTTATTCCTGCATCAAAGTTCATATGAATATTAAGCTTTATTTTAATCTGACAATTACTAATCAAAAATCAATCGGTATTTATATCTAATTAATACGTCTAGTAAAAATCTTTTTTGATTGTACGGTATAAAAAATACATAATATAAGTAATATTAAAATTGCACTAAAGCTTCCGATTGGGTTTGGAATATTTTGTGTAAAAGGCCCTGCTAAAAAAGAAGGTGTATTTTCTTTGAATTCTATTAATCCGTTATTTAATAAAAACCAAATACCCACTAGTCCTCCATGAATTCCTATGCAATTCCATAAAGAACCTTTATCTCTAATTTTTACTAATGATAGAAATATCCCAAGTAAAATAAATCCCAAACGTAATCCTACTATGTTCCAAAAGATCTCATTTGATAAATTATGAACAAAGCTAAAAATTATAGCTTGTAAAGCTATTGATATTTTTGTACCATATTCAAATTTTAATTCTTCTAGTAACCAGCCTCTAAAAATTATTTCCTCTGCGAATCCAACACCTAATCCCAGTAAAATAGAATTTAACAATATTATTGGAGAGAATTCACCTATCCAAGAAATATAATTATTTTGCAATAGTGGTACCAGAATTAGAATTATTAAAACTAAAGCAAATAAAATACCTTTAGAAAAATGGAAAAAGTTTTTTAAGAATTTGTCTTTTGTTATCCCAAGAAGTATCCAAGCACTTGATTTATTTCGTTTGATATGAAACCAATATGGGAGTAAAAAGATAAAAAGTAAGAAAGTAATAATAGTACCAATTAAGGATAAATTATCTTTTTCAAAATTAAACAATAAAAGTGGCTGAGATAACACCCAGCCAATTCCATAAAGAATAGGAATAAAAAATATAGTGGATAAAAATCTTGGTCTTAAAAGAAAAAAACTTCTAATTAGTATCATTAAATTTTTCATTTTAGTTTGAATATTAATTAAGCCCAGCCTTTGCCTTTTATTATTCTAACTACTTGTGCAAAAAGTTTTAGCTTTTTCTTTTTACTATAATTTATGTTTTTTGAAAGATTAGATAAATCTTTATAAAATTGCCGAGTTATTTTATCTTCTTTATCACTAGGCCATAGTAAGTCTGAGCCCTCTTCATATTCTTCTCTATATCTTTCTTTATTCAAATTTTTTTTATATCGTAATAATCTAAATTTTACTTATTGCAAATGCTTAAAAGTGATGTTTATTAAATTTGTGTATTTATTTAAAATTTATGCTGATTAATCTTTCAACTTTAGTTTTTACATTATTATCTCCATTTCTTATTTTTGCAGTAATAGTATCGGTTTACTTATTTCATTAGGAAGTATTTACAAATAAACTTAATTAATTTAAGGGTGTATTATGCCTACTTTTTCTAATGCAAATGATAAAACTGCAATTACAGCCATTAGTGTTAATATCTTGTTCTTTTTGATGAAATCCATAATGCATATAAATACTTTTTTTATTAAATTCTTATATAAAATAATAAATAATTAAAATTATTATAACAATTAAGATGGAACTCATATATATAGGAGATTTAGTTCCCTCAATAGCTTCTTATAAAAAGATAATTGAAAAATATGATAAAGGTATAAAAGAAGGGGAATTTTATGAAGAACCTATTGGAGGAGATTTTAATTACCCTGATTGGTAAATATGCTTACTACAAAAATAACTTTTGCCTTGGCAGATTGGATTAGAGAGTGGCGTAAGTTCCGGGATAAGAATCCTTCTATTGATGAGTGTGTAAAATTTGTTCAGAGGAAATTGGAAGATTATAAACTTTCTGATAGTGATAAAAAAATAATTGAATCTATTTTGCTCTATGAATCTGAATAAATAGGGGATAATAGACTTTAATTTTTATATTTATCTATAAAAAACAAAGCATCATTAAAATCCTCTTACAAATTAAGAAAAAAGTAAATCAGCATATTTACGGATTTACTGAAAATATAAAAAGGAGTAATTTATAAATGTTGAGTTCGGAGGCAATCTAAATGATTGATATTCCGCCTGAAATTTAGCAAATTCCAAAATATAGGAAGCGTATTCCTGAGAATGGGATTATTCGAAAATTAAAGTTCAATCAATTAGTCTGATAAGACTTCGCTTTATAATTACTAGCGACAATAGGGACTGAAATTATCGAGAGAAATCCCCGAATTCACGTATTCTAGGTTTATGAGTAAATAGACTTTAAAATATGTAATTTTATATCCTGTTAGAAGGAAATCAAATATCAAAAAGGACTGTGCCACCAGTCCTTTTTTTTTAACAAACTACTTCTAAACTAGACTTCTTTTTGGATAATATGGATTTATTAAGTGTTTAAAAATATTTCATAATGAAAGATCAAGACTTGTTTCCTAAAATTGAAGTTCGTGAAAAGGGATTTTTACAAGTAAGTGATATTCATACGATTTATTGGGAAAGATCTGGCAATCCAAATGGTAAAAAAATACTAGTTATTCATGGAGGGCCAGGAGGAGGAAGTCAACCAAGATATAGAAGATACTTTGATCCAGATAAATTTGATATTATACAATTCGATCAAAGGGGTTGCGGTTCTTCAACTCCTTTCTCCGAATTAAAAGAAAATACGACTAATCATTTAGTTGATGATATTGAGAAATTAAGGATTCTATTAAAAATAGATAGTTGGCATTTGTTTGGTGGATCTTGGGGCTCAACACTTTCACTTATATATGCAATTAAAAATCCCTCAAGAGTTATGAGCTTAACTTTGAGAGGAATATTTTTATGTAGAAAGTTTGAATTATTGTGGTTCTATCAATATGGTGCAAGTGAGATATTCCCTGATGAATTTGAAGAATATATTTCTGTAATACCAAAAGAAGAAAGAAATGATTTAATAAGTTCTTTTTACAAATATCTAACATCTTCAGATGTGAATCTTAGATCAAAAGCAGCAGCAGCTTGGACAAAATGGGAACTCTCAACTAGTCATTTAATAAATAAAAAATTTGATTTTGATAAGTCTGAAGTTAATTCTTTTTCAGATGCCTTTGCAAGGATCGAATGTCATTATTTTATTAATAATATTTTCTTAGAAGATGATTTTATTTTGAAAAATATAAGAGCAATAGAATCGATTCCAACAAAAATAATTCAAGGGAGGTATGACGTTGTATGTCCTGTTAGGAGTGCTTGGGATCTTAATAAGAAATTAAAGAATTCTGAATTAATTATTGTTAATGATGCTGGTCATTCAATGAGTGAAAAAGGTATTACTATCGAATTAATAAAAGCTGTAAAAGGAATTCAAAATCTCTAAAAGAGAATTTTCCTTTAAAAATTAAAGGCCATAATCTTCAATATTTTGTGCAATACTTCTAAGAAGTTCGACGATATCAGAATCTTCGCATTGAGTATCTTCTTTGAGAAAAATGCACTCGTCTCTAATACTTACATTAGTACTCCACCATATACCTGAACTATTGGTATCGTCCCATTCAAATCTTTCAGACATAATTAATAAAATCTAATAAATACATTAAAGCTTGCATTAGTTCATCGTGGATTTATATATTTAATTTCAAAATTTTAAAAGCTTTCCTAGGCGCTAAAAGGAATCTAGAAATTTCTGACAAGAAAATTTAGAAATCTAATTTCAGTTCGTATTGTTTTTCCTTTTCCTTAGAAACAGTTTTTTTATTATTTATATTTTTTCTAAGCCTTTTTCTAGAGCCATGCTTTAAATAAATTTCTTTTGAGATATCCCAATATCCATCCTTTTTAGTGATTTCCTGGATTTTCTTCTTTGCAGTTTTAGTGCTATTTGGGATGTCAATTATTGGTCTTATGTAATTAATTTGTTCATATTCTTCTTGATTAAATCTAGATAATAGCCATGGTTCATGAATGAAATTAAGTGATATATCCTTTAATTCTGGTATCCATTTTTTTATAAATTTTCCTTGAGGATCATGATCTTTTCCCTGCTTAATAGGATTATAAATTCTATTGGTATTTATAGAAGTAGTTCCAGATTGCATTTGGCATTGGTTCCAATGTATTCCAGGCTCATAATCTACAAATTTATTTGCTAATTCAGTACCTGAATCTTGCCATGGTAGCCATAAATTATAGCTAGCAAAAGACATTAACATCGCTCTCATCCTGAAGTTAATCCATCCATTGAAATTTAATGAACGCATACATGCATCTACAAAAGGAAAGCCCGTATTACCTGAACTCCATGAATAAAGTAATTCATTATTTTTTTCTCTAATATTTTTAAAAAAAGGATGGTATTCCCTAAACTCTAGTTCTGGCTCACTTTCAAGTTTCTGAATAAAATGACAATGCCAAGTTAATCTGCTTTTTAAAATCCTTGAATTATTGTTTTTTGATATATTTGCCTTTTTATAAATTTCTTTTAATGAAATGCATCCCCAACAAATATATGGGGATAGTCTTGAACAACTATCAAATGATTTTTCTGGGCTAGATATATCTTTTGAATAAGAATCTAATTTATTACTAAAGAAGTATTGCATTCTCTCTAAACCTTTCTTTCTGCCACCTTTCATTCTTCCTGGACAAGTTGCTTTTTTAAAGGTAAAAATTTCGTCTGAGGGTAATTCTCCAATATTAAAGTTAATAGAATTAATTCTTAATGGAGCTTTAAGTAAGTTTTTTTCGGAATTTTCTTGCCACTTTTTAGACCAATTATTCCTATCTAAATTTCCTCTAAAAACTGAAAATTGCAGAAATTCCTTCCAAATAATATTTTTGCTTAAAGCCCATTCTCTTACTTTTTGATCTCTTTTATAAGTAAGCCAATCTCCGGTTTCTTGATGGCTATATATACCTTTGATTTTAAATTTTGAACTAATTTCATCAAAAATATTAATTACATTCCCAGTCCTAATAATTAATGGTTGTCCAATCTCAGTAAGTGCATTTCTTAAATCTATTAAACTTTCTTTGCAAAATTGCCATTGTCTATCTGAATGAGTATTTTGGCTCCAAATATCTAACTCAATAACATAAATAGGTAAAATATCATTATCTTTTATAGCCTCACAGAGAGCTTCGTTATCAAAAATTCTTAAATCTTTCTTAAACCATAAAATATTTATTTCTTTCATAATTTTTTATTTAATCCTAGAAAAATAAGATTAAGTTTGTAGGTATAAAATATAAAAAATTTTAGAATATCTAAAAATCAAAAAAATGAAAATAACAAAAAAACTTTGGGAGGATAATTATGAGATTGCTTTACTAAGTTTAAATACAAAATTTGTTCAAGGTTTAAAGAATGGAAGTCTCCCTAAAAATATATTTCAAGAATATTTAGCTCAAGATTATTTCTTTTTAGAGACTTTTGCTAAGGCTTATGGTCTTGCAGTTTCTAAATCAAAAGATAAGTACTCAATAAGGAAGTTAAGTGAGCTGTTAATGGGAGTTTCAGAGGAGTTAATACTTCATGAAACGTATGCAAAAGAATGGGATATTGATTTGTCTAATAACTATATAAAAAAAGCCACTAAAAATTATACAGATTTTCTTGATGATACTTCCAAAAGACTTAGCTCTATTGAAATAATGTTTGCAATGACTCCATGTATGCGACTTTATTCTTGGATAGGAAAAAGATTGTATAAGGAGGATTTTGACATTAAATATAAAGAATGGATAATTACTTATTCTGATGAGAGCTTTGAAAAGCTAGCAGATTCGCTTGAAAATCTTATTGAGACTAATAAGGGAACATATGATATTAATCAGGCCAAATATTTATACAGAAGAGCTATGGAATTGGAGTTAGATTTTTTTAATGCATATTCAGATTTCTGATTTAAATTAAAATTTACTTATGGTACTTTCAAAAACAATTTAATAAATTATGTATTCTAAAATTGCACTTTCAATAGGTGGTAGTGACTCCGGTGGTGGAGCAGGTATACAGGCTGACTTGAGAACTTTCATGGCCCTTAAAGTACATGGATGTTCTGTTATTACATGTATTACCGCACAAAATAGTGTAGAGGTTTCGTGCGTTCAGCCAGTAGAGAAGAATACTTTATTAAATCAGTTTGATACTTTATTTGCTGATTTTGGTATTGATGCCTTAAAAACTGGAATGTTATTAAATGAAAGGATAATTAATGATACTGCTTCAAAATTAAATACATACAAAATAACCAAAATTATTGACCCAGTAATGGTTACAAGAACTGGTTCTAAATTACTGGAAGATTCTGCTATTAATGCTTATAAAAATCTCTTATTACCAATTGCTGATTTGGTAACTCCAAATATTTACGAAGCAAATCTACTTTCTGGTTTAGAAATAAGGAGGAAAGAAGATATCGAAAATTCAGCAAGAAAAATTATTGGTCTTGGAGCTAAAGCGGTACTTATAAAAGGTGGCGGTTTAAAAGATATGAAAGGGAAGGATTTTTTCCTTGACTTAAATGGTAGAAAGAAGTGGCTATTTAATAATTTTATAAATACAAAAAATACCCACGGTAGCGGCTGTACTTTGAGTGCTGCTATTTGTGGTTACAAGGCTTTAGGTTTTGATCTATTTGATTCCATAAAAAAAGCAAAATTATTTGTTGAGAAATCTTTAGACAATTCTTATAAAATAGGCTCTGGCCCTGGTCCCTTAGGCCATCATTAATTATTTATAGAAGTGGAGTTAGAACCACCATTTTCTGTAGGGCTTTTTTAAAAATAAGATTTCTTCAGTCTCCCATCCTCCCTCCAACCACTCAAGATGCTCAAGCAATAAAGACTCACTTTCCCTTTTGCTTAATTGGCCAATTCTATTAGCAATACCATCGAACCTTACTTTCATCAATTCCTCAATCTTGATGTTATTCATAGGTTTAATAATAAATTTTTTCTACTCTTACTTGTATACATTTTCTTGTCAACGATTTAATTTTATTTGTTTACTAGCAGTTCTTAAATATGTATTAAATACAACTTTTTAAAATAGATAGTAATTAAGACTTATTCACATAGATTTAATTAAAGACTAATTTATATAAAAATACTTTAACTATGAATAAAAAAGAAACATCAAAGCAAAAAACTATTTTAAATGTAGGCTATTGTGAAACCACCTCTGAATGGCTGAATAGAATCATTACTGAGCTGGCAGATGAAAATAAAAATTTTGTAGATTTGTCAGTTATTTGTGCTTAAGTTTTTGAAAATATAGTTTATTTTGATTTTTTTCAGTTAGCTTTTAAGTATATGAGAAATTTAAAAGATATTTTGTGATGTGAATCCTAATAAAAAAAACATAGAAATAATTAAACAATTCAATTTATCTCCTCATCCTGAGGGTGGATGGTTTAGAGAGATAGTAAGAAGTGAGAATTCTCTAAAAAGGGAAGATGGCCAAAGTAGAAACTTTATTACGGGAATTTATTATCTTTTGGAGAGAGATGCAAAAAGTGCTTGGCACAGAGTAAATAATGCTGATGAAATTTGGATTTATTTAAGGGGCGACCCTCTGAATTTATGGTGCCTAGATAATGATAATAAGTTAATAAGAAATTTAATTTTAGATTCCAATAATCCAGTAGAAATGATCCCATCTGGATATTGGCAAGCTGCAAAAAGTACAGGCGAATTTACATTAGTGAGTTGTTGTGTTGGCCCGGGCTTTGATTTTAAGGATTTTGAATTACTCAAAAATACAAAACATACTTCTAGATTGGATAAAGCAATTAATGATCTTATTTGAGATATTTTTTTGTTTATATTTTTGAAATTATCCTCTAGATTTATAAGGCTACTCAATTAATCTATATTTAATGAATCAAAATTCTGTCAAAACAATTGGTATTAATGATGAACCAAGAAAAGATTCATACTTAGTATATGTAAATCAGGCTGATGGATTAAAAGGCATCCTTAATAGGGATTTTGAAGAATGGTCTAATTTTGATAGTTGGGAAAGTATTTCAGTCCAGCAATGGATTTTTTCAAGAGCTTTGGAGGTTTTCAGAGGTAAGAAAATTGATATTAAATGCGATTGTTGTGAACGTAATGATTTAATCCCAAATGATTTTGAGAGTATTAAAAAAGAAAAATGTTTTGGTAAAAAAAGTGCTTACATGATTGAAAAAGTTGTAGATGAAATTGTTTTAGCTAAGGCAAGAAGAGAAAGTGATGGAACATATTCTGCGTAAGATTCATAAATATTTATGTAGTGAAAAATCTTTTACTTACCAGTGAAAATTATCAGAAGAACCAATCGTTAAATTTCTAGTAGACATCTTATGGAACTTAAAGTGTACCAAATCACTGAACTCCTTTTCATCTGAGTAATTCATAAGATCCACTGGGTCGATGTTTTCATCGAACCATGCATCATATTCAATATGGTTTGGTTCAGCAAAATAACTCATATCCAATTAATAGCTTCCAAAAAGCGCATAAACGGTACATGCGATACAAAATTAAAATTCTTAATTTTTAGATAATCCATATTTTTAACTTGTTCATAAAGATTAGTTGCTAAAAAGATAGGAGAAATATCTATAAATTAATGTCTCTTGATACAACCATGGTTTCTATCCATCCCCACTTCACAATCAAGGATGGGAAGATGGACCAGTGCATAGCTCTTTTAGAAGAAATTTTGGTACTGACAAAAGCTAATGAACCAGACTGCCTTTTTTTTAATATCACTACATGTGGTTCAGATAAGGCTTATGTAAGAGAGGCATATAAAAATGGCGCCGCCGCTATATTTCATCTCAAAAATATGGGACATATGATTCCCAAGCTTTTTGAAGTGTCAGATATTACTGTGCAGGTCCAAGGCCCTGCCAATGAGATTGAACCCTTGAAGGAAATACTGCCAGATGCTGATTTCTATGAAGCAATATCTGGATTCTGATTTAGATTGTATATATTTACAGTCGATCGCAAGGGGCTTTTAGCCCCCTTTTTTTATTTAGGAATTCAAAATAAATTAATCTTCCCTTTACTTATATCAAGTAACTTTATTATCAGCTCAAATATTATTTTTATGGCATCAACTTTTTATATTGTTCATCATGAATTTAAGGCAGGAAAAGCTGAAAAATGGTGGGAAACAGCTTATGCGGCAATGTCACCAAGTGGTGGATGGGATGATGCGGTAGCAGCTAATAAAGAAAAAGGATTTTTTAACCATTCTGCAAATGCCGTAACTAAAAATGGTCCTGTATATTGTTTTTGGGAAGTAAAAGAGGGTATTTCAGCTGAGGAGTTTCAGGAGTTTATAGACGGTCCCTCTGGTCCAGGTTTTGGACAAGATGCTCTGATGAATATCTGTAAACTAATTGATACATCACTAATGAATGGACAAACACCTTATCCATCAGTTTTTTCTTGATTATTGACAGTCGATCTAAAATAAATAGCAATTAGCTTTTTTTTATGACTATTGAAACCACTGTTTTCACCTTTAAACTTTCAAATACATTTGAGGAGTGGGTAAAAATGTTTGATAGTCCAGAGATAGATGAATTTCATAAAACGGTAGGACTAACTCCTCTATATCGTGGCAAAAGTTTAATTGATCCAAAAGAAGTTATTGTTATTCATCAAGCTGAAGAAGGTGTAGCTAAGCATGTTTTTTCAGATCCTGAAACTATTAAGAATATAGAGTCTGGAGGGCATATTTATAGCACAACGAAAATCACAAGTTGGGTTTCTGAGTAGTCGAAATACTAATTATTTAAATCCATACAAATAATTCGAAACACGATTTCCATATAAGATCTTTAAAACAAAATTAGGGTATAGAAGAGTTCAAGGATAAGAGTATTAACTAATTAATTCCATTAAATTATTAATAAGAATCTTAGTGCTAGAGGTAACCATAGACATAGAAGAAGCATTAGTAAAAGAGTAATAGCATGGATATTTGGAATGTAATGCTCTTTTAAAATTTGTGTTTTCATAATTTATCTCGCCTTCTTAAGTTTGATTTCTCTTCTGATAAGCAACGCTATTACCACAACACACATGTTCATTAGAAATACGTCTAATGGCATTTTTTAAAAAAGTCTCTATTTAATTAATAGCAAGATTATTGATCTACGAATCAACAGATGATTACAAATGTTTATTGGCTTAATAAAAGGAATTTAAAAATTAAATTTATGCTTAAATATCTCAGTTCTCATAACTATTAAATGGCTTATTCAGATACAAGAATAGTAATAGGCGGTCTAGCTCATGTTCCTGTTCTTATTTTTATAGCCAATTTCATCAAAGGTAAGTTTGTAATTAAAACTGAAGAGACAAAAGATGCTTTAGTTTATGAAGAGCCAGTTAAAATTATTGAGGTAAAAGATACAGTATTTAAAGAGGGAAAATCAGAAGCTATCAAGGAACTTTCAAATAAGCTGGACAATATTGAACAGAAGGCTGATGAGGTTTATGAAAAGGTAAAGAAGAAAAAGAAAGATAAGAAGAAGAAAAAAAATAACTAAATTGAGATCCTATCAAGCATCAATACATCTTGAGCTTGGATTGTATCTCTCTTATCTTCGTCTTCGGGATCTTTATAAGATTCAATTTCAGCTTGAATTTTTCTCTTGTAAACTCCTTTGATATAGTCCATTTCTCTTTTGTCTTTGTCTAGAATTGAGAATGGTGATCTTTTAAAGTTCATAACTTTCTCTTAAATAAATAAATTTAATCAGCTCCAGTTTTTATCAGATTCAACAAAGCTATCCAATGTTTGCTGATTCCTGATTTCTTCCTCAAGAAGTTCTTCTTCAGATCTTTCTTCAATCTCAGATTTATGATCTTCTTTTAGTGTGGATTTCGTAGACATTTGCTCATGACGACTACATCTATGTTCTAACTAGTTAGAAAGGCCATTCGACTAATAAATATGTACGGTTTGAGGTACTCCCATATACGGATAAAGGATCAACGATTGAATTTAAATATGGGTAAAATGTATTAAAATTTTGATCAATTTCTGCCTCTAAGAATCATCAATAAAGGTAGACCAATAAGCATCAAACTCCCATCAATTAATAAAAAATTATTCAGGTTCATTTATCCATTACTTCTGGGGCATCCCAATTTAGAGAAATTCCTTTTTTAATTGGTTGTCTTTTCATATCATCCATCTTTTTTCTGATTTTGTTGTAGTGGGCCAACTCCTCTGGATCATCAGAACCAAGACCATAATTCATGATTGCTGCAATATATATTTTGTGCATACGATATGACGATAGTGGCATTACTAAAGGCAGACTAGTTTAAATATATTTGAATTCTAGTTAAAATGCTGATCTACGAGATCTCAATTATATTAATCAACTTCTCAAGTGCCCTCGTCGGGACTTGAACCCGAGACCTCTCCCTTACCAAGGGATTTTATGTATTTTAAAATACATTGGTATGACTAGCTTTTAGGAGTAAATATTACAAAGTATTAACTAATTAGAGTGAGAACTAGAGTGAATGGGTCTTTTTTGAATTAATAATAATACTTAAGTGATAGCTATTGATTTAACTCATTATTTAATTATATTTTATCTCTACTAATTAATATTAAGAGGGGGCTGCGCAACACCCCTCTAAGCTGCTCCATGCCTGTTATAGGAACACTTTTATTATACCTATTCTTTATATTTAAGGTATATATTAAGAATATAGTTAAAAAGCTTCCTATCTGCCATCTAGAAGAGCTAGATGCAAAGATAGGCAAACCAAGTAGTAATGACTAAAAGAGCAACTAAACAAGAAACTGAATTAAGAATTGCACATGCTGCTGAACTAGTTGCTGAAGGACGGGCGTATTCATCTATTACTTCCCTTGTTGCCGCGAAATATGGAATATCAAGAAGAAGAGCCAGGCAGATCACTTCTAATGCTTATCTTTTGCTGAAAGATGATATTGAAGAAGGGGACTTAAATCGTCCTGAAATGACAGCAAAATTATTATGTACTTTAGAGACTGCGATGCACAAAGCGATGCAAGAAAAACAATATTCTGCAGTTGCAAGTAATGCAAAAGTTCTTATGAAATTAATAGGACTAGAAACAAAAGTAAAAAGCTAAAGCGGGTGCTTTGGGAGCACTAGGTCGCAGGTTCGAATCCTGTCGCCCCGACCATTTAAAACCAAGTCATACTAGCGAGTCTCCCAACTCGCTTTTTTATTGCTTACTGTCTCATATTGCGAAAGGGTAGCTCTAGGGGTAGCTCATACGAAGTACTTTGATCTACTTTGTGCCTATTTTTCTATATACAAGGAAAGAATTTAAATATCTACAAATCTAGTTGGATTGCCCTCTAGTGCTTCTATTGATTTAAATAATTCTCTAATTTTAGATTTAGTCCTTTTCGCTTTTATTGGTTAAAGTTTTATTTTCTTCTTTTTCTAAGTAAACATCCTTAAACTTAATTTTTTTAATAAAAATCTTTCTTTAACTTTACTTAACCATAAGTGAATATTATTTATTAAATAGAAATTGTGGGGATGTTTAAATACAGGGAATTCATTGCTCAAATCAAATATAAAGAAGTAATATCTTCACCTGTATATTTTATTCCTGTTTTGCTTTTATCCATAATGATTATTATTGAAGGGTTTCACATCTTTAATCACAAACAAAATTGCAAAACTAAAGCTGAGTGGATGGAACAATCAGGAATGACTTATGACAGGGAATCAGAAGTTAATTAATAAAATCTAAAATATAATTTATTCGCAGCAACGTTTTTTATTTGAAGAATAATCTGTCAAAGAAGTTATCCATTCCTTGATCAAAAAGAGAGCTTCTTTATTTAGGCTGTAATACACCCATCTACCTTCTTGTCTGTCTGAGATAAGACCAGCTTCCTTCAAAATTTTTATGTGATATGAAATTCTTGATTGAGATAACTTAGTTAATTTCATAATATCGCAAACACAAACTTCTCCATCCATCATTAGGTCAATTATTTCTAGCCTTAAAGGATCAGAAAATGAAACCATCAATTTAGATATATTTTCTTTTTTTACTTTGCTAATATCTTTTAACAATTTTAAAGTAATTAAATTTTTCCTAAATATAGCTTAAACAAAAAAGATTTCATTAATCAAAACATCTTGATACATCAAAATATTTTGATGTATAATTTTTATAGAAAATTTCAAAGTTATGAAAATTGGAATTAATGGTTTTGGAAGAATTGGCAGATTAGTTTTCAGAGCATTATGGGATAGAGCTGATATAGAAATAACTCATATAAATGAGATAGCGGGAGATTCGAATGCTGCTGCACATCTACTCGAATTTGATTCAGTCCATGGTAGATGGGCGAAAGATATAAAGGTTAATGAAGAAGAAATAATAATTGATGGAAAGAAATTAGCTTACACATCTTTTAAAAATTACCTTGATGTTGCTTGGGAAAAATCTTCTGTAGATATTATTTTGGAATGTACAGGAAAGAATAAAAAGCCAGACAAACTAAATCCCTATTTTGATTCTCTTGGAATGAAAAGAGTAATAGTAGCTTGTCCAGTAAAAGGAATTGTAGCTGGAGAGGAATCACTTAATATTGTTTACGGAATAAATCAAAGTCTTTATGAGCCTTCCAAACATAAATTAATAACTGCAGCTTCCTGCACTACAAATTGTTTAGCTCCGATAGTAAAAGTAATTAATGAAAATTTCTCAATTAAACATGGCGCTATTACAACTATTCACGATGTCACGAACACCCAAGTTCCTGTTGATTTTTATAAAAGTGATTTAAGAAGAGCAAGAGGCTGTATGCAAAGTTTAATACCTACTACTACTGGATCTGCTAAAGCAATAGCTGAGATCTTCCCAGAATTAAAAGGAAAATTAAATGGTCATGCAGTAAGAGTTCCTCTACTTAATGGTTCTTTAACTGATGCAGTTTTTGAACTTAATAATGAAGTGGCAGTTGAACAAGTAAATTTGGCACTTAAGGAAGCTTCAGAAACTTATTTAAAAGGAATTCTTGGCTACGAAGAAAGACCTTTAGTTTCTGCAGATTATGTAAATGACTCTAGAAGTTCAATAGTTGATAGTTTATCAACGATGGTTGTTAATTCAAATTTATTAAAGATATACGCTTGGTATGACAATGAGTGGGGTTACAGCTGCAGACTTGCAGATCTTACTGAATATGTAATCAAAAAAGAAATTTAATTTATGTCTTTATGAAGTTATCTAATATTCAACAATATAGTGTTGTAACAGCAAACTATTGGGCGTTCACTCTCACTGACGGCGCATTAAGATTATTAGTTGTTGGTCACTTTCATGAGCTAGGTTACACAACTCTACAAATTGCTTTACTTTTCCTTTTTTATGAGTTTTTTGGAATAATTACTAATCTTTACGGTGGTTGGATAGGAGCAAGATATGGTTTAAGGCTTACTTTATGGATTGGGACTATCCTGCAAATCATCGCTCTTTTTATGCTTATTCCAGTTAAGGAAAATTGGCCAGAAATTTTTAGCGTCGCATACGTTATGGTTGCTCAAGCAGTTAGTGGGATAGCAAAAGATTTAAACAAAATGAGTGCTAAAAGTGCAGTTAAGACAGTAGTTCCAGAGACAAATGATGGCAATGATACTGGTCAAAAACAACTTTTTAAATGGGTTGCTATTTTAACTGGATCTAAAAATGCTCTTAAGGGAGTTGGCTTTTTCTTGGGTGGACTTTTATATAAGTTATTTGGATTCAATAATGCTGTAGGAATTATGGGTTTTGGACTATGCTTAGCCTTTTTATTGACATTAATTTTGCCTGGAGAAATTGGCAAGATGAAAACCAAACCAGCTTTTAATGATCTTTTTTCAAAATCAAATGCAATAAATATTCTTTCAGCAGCAAGATTCTTTCTTTTTGGAGCAAGAGATGTTTGGTTTGTTGTAGCTCTTCCAGTATTCCTTGATATGGCATTTGGTTGGGACTACATGGAAATAGGATTATTTCTTGGGGCCTGGGTAATAGGTTATGGAATTGTTCAGGCTTCGGCTCCAGTAATTAGAAAGATGTGGGGCCAGAAAGAAAGTCCAGATCGTAAAGCTATCCAATTTTGGAGTGCCGTATTAATGGTCATACCATCTTTGATAGGAGTCGCATTATGGAGAGAAAGTTCACCATCGATAGCAATAATTTTAGGACTCACTATTTTTGGATTTGTTTTTGCAATGAATTCCTCTACACATTCTTATATGATTTTGGCCTACTCTGATAATGAAAAAGTCAGTTTAAATGTTGGCTTCTATTACATGGCAAATGCTGCTGGAAGACTAATTGGAACATTACTCTCTGGCTTATTATTTATGATTGGGAGGAATGCAAGTCTTGGTTTTCAATATTGTCTTTATTTTTCATCACTTTTAATATTCTTATCTTGGATTTCCAGTCTTAAATTACCCTCGTTCAAACAAAGCCTATCAGCTCCATAAAGACTAATTCTTAGGAATTAGAATATTTTAATGGCAAAAATATCCTTAATTGAACTCGCAAAAACTTTTCTAAAAATTGGTATTTTAAGTTTTGGTGGACCCTATGCTCATATTTCCTTATTCGAAGATGAACTTATAAATAATAAAAAATTGATCTCAACTAAATCTTTTGAAAAAGGTATTGGATTATGTCAAATACTTCCAGGACCAATATCTACTCAATTGGCAATATATATGGGTTTAAAAATTAATGGTTATCTTGGTGGATTGGTATCCGGTATAAGTTTCATTATCCCAGGATTCGTTTCGGTATTAGCTCTTAGTTTTTTTTGGCAAATTGGTTCTGGATCAAAATTCTTAACCGATTTAATTTACTTTAATCCGCCTGTTATTGCAGGAATAATTTTTTCATTTTCATTAGTTCTATTAAAAAAAAGATTAAAGTTTGATCGAATATTATTCTCTAGCTCAATATTATTTCTACTTACATTTGCCAAATATAATGGTATTCAATTTCCACTCATAACAATTCTTACTATTGCAGGATTGATAAATATATTTTTAAAGAAATTCAAAAATATTTTTTATAGCTTGGTCCCTTTATCTATATTTTCAACAACCTCAATTTTGATTAACTCGGTCTTTTTAGATATATCAAAGTTTTATAATTTTTTAAGAGAGTCTATAAACTCAAAGTTTTTAGTAGATTATCTAAATCTGTTTTTTTTCTTCTTTAAAACGGGACTTTTTATTTTTGGAGGTGGATTAGTAATCATTCCTCTTATGAGTGATTATGTTATCTCGCAAGGATGGTTAACAAATAATGAATTTATAGATGGAATAATGATTAGCCAAATAACGCCTGGTCCTGTCTTATTAATTACAAGTTTTATTGGATACAAAGCAGGGTTTTCGGTCGGAGGAATAAATGAAGCTTTAAAGTATTCGTTTATATCAACTTTTGCAATTTTTTTACCAAGTTTTTTATTGATTTTTATTTTTGGAAAAGGCTTAATAAAAAACAGTATTAAATCGATTAATTACTTTATCGACGGAGTGATCAATACAATTCCTGGTGCAGTTATTTTCTCTGGATTTAATTTAATGGAAGATGGTTTTTCATCAAAATTCTTTTTAATTAGCTCTATTTTTTTAGTTTTAATCTCCACACTATTATCTTTTTTAAAAATAGTTCCAACATACATACTCATTCTTTTTTCTTTAATATTAGGCTTGTCAAAATATTTGTTTGCATAAAAAAAAGGAGGAAATAAATTCCTCCTTTTAAATATTGTCTTACGATTTATTTACCGATTCTTTTTACAGCAGCTCTTGATTTCTCAAGAATATCGCCTTTCAAAGGAACAAATCCTAGTGATGGTGCTTTATCTTGATACTCATCACTTAACAATGTATTAAAGGCTTCTTTGATAGCTTTAGTGTTTCTACCATTACCCTCTTCATAAGCAAGTATCCATGTTAATGAAGCTATAGGATATGCTCCTTTCGCTGTTGGATTAGGATTTTTACCAGCAAGATTTTCATCTAAAGTAATACCATTAAGAGCCTTAGCTCCTGCCTCAACAGTAGGCTTTACATATTCTCCAGAAAGATTCTGAAGTGCAGCAGCTTTGACATTACCTTTAATGTAGGACTGGTTAACATAACCAATTGCACCAAGAGTATTTTGAATAACACCTGCAACACCAGAATTACCCTTAGCACCAACACCTGCTGGCCACTTAACTGATTTACCAGTACCTAAAGTCCAGGTTTTTGAAAACGCTTCCATAGAGTTTGTGAAAGCTTTAGTTGTACCTGAACCATCAGAACGATGAGTCCAAGTCAATTTTCCAGGTGCACATCCAAGTTCTTGCCAATCTTGTATCATACCCATAGCTACTTGGACTGCTTGTTCTTGGCTAAGTTTCAAATCGCAATCGTAGTTATATCCAAAAGCAATAGTTCCACCAACCATAGGGATCTGAACTAAACCTCTAGTAACTTTTGCAATATCTTTATCTTTCATAGGATCGTCAGAAGCACCAAAGTTTACAGTCTCATCAATAAATGCTTTTCTTCCAGAACCAGAACCAACAGCTTGATAATTTACTTTTGGACCTCCATCATTTGATAAATCTTTGAACCATCTAGTATAAATCTTGGCAGGGAAAGATGCTCCAGCACCACTTAACCTCACTGAAGAAGTTGAGGTTCCGCAAGAAGCAACCAGAGTCATTGTTGAAGCTAGTAAAAAGACTTTTTTAGCTAATTTCATTTTGAATAATCAAATGATAGACATGATATTTATAGCACTTAATTTGAACACAAATACTCTTTAATTAAAAGTTTATCTTTTAATTAATTAGTTCTTAACCCTCTCTTAAACTAAATCTTGATTAGAGCTTTTTTCGTCTGGATTTAAAAATATTTGAGAATAAAAATAGATTAATTTTTAACTTTTATACAAAAAAATCTCAAAATACGTAAACAATTTTTTTTTAATTTAAGAGATGTGTAAACTCTCTTTAAAATTCTCTATTTGTTTTTTATTCTTACCATCCTATAAATCTGTATTAAGACAAGGAAAGATAGTTTCAAAAATTGCTCCACCATCCTTATGATTAAAAGCTTTAATAAAACCTTTATTGTTATTGATTATTTTTTTTGTTATTGAAAGACCTAAACCGCTACCACTTTTATTAAATTTAGTCCTTGATGGATCCCCACGATAAAAACGAGAAAAAATATCATTAGATTCATTTCCCTCTAGTCCAATGCCTTTATCTCTAACTCTGATAACAACAGAGCTATCTCTCTTAAAAATTTCAATTTGAATTTCTTCATTAACTGGGGAGTAACGAATAGAATTATCTAAAATGTTTATGAAAGCTCTTTTTAAATTTTCGATATCACCAGATATATAATATTTTGTTGGTATAAATAAATTTATTTTTATATCTTTTTTTTCTGCAAGCGGTTTTAAGGTTTGCCAAGATTCCATAATCAAATCTGAAATAGATATTTTTTTGTTTTTATTAAAAGTCTCAGTACTTTCTAGCTTAGAAAGCTCTAAAGTCTCCTCCACCATTTTTCTTAATCTTTTAGATTCTTTCTTAAGTCTTTTAACAAGATATCTATCTTTCTTTGATACTACTGCTTCCAATCTTTCGCCTATCAAAATAAGAGATGTAAGAGGTGTTTTCAGTTCATGAGACACATCATTGATTAATTGATTCTGTCTTTTTTTTATGGATTCAATTGATAATTTACTCTCCAACAATATTAAATAATTTTTTTTCCTTGCTCTAACAATATTTACAGAAATGGGTTCCCCCGAAATAGTGCAATCTAGGCTGATTGGGAAATCTTTTTTTCTTGAATATAAAATCTTATTTCTTAGTACTTCGAGATCATTAATATCATTAATTGCTTTTCCAATAACATCTTTATATTTAATAAACTTAATTAGAGATAAACCTTTCTGATTGATAAATTTTATTGTTAGATCAGAAGACAAAATTATCCATCCTTGAGATGAATAATCTAACCAAGATAAAAGTTGGTGTGGTTTAACTTTATCAAATGGAAAATCAAAAATTTGTTGGTTCTTATTTTTAGTTAATTCAATATTTTTATTATTTTTTGAAAATCCTTTAACCTTGGCTTTCCCTTTCTCATAAAAGAAAGTTAATAACTCTTGTAGCGTTTTCATTCTCATCCGAACTTATATCCAAAACCTCTAACAGTTTTAAGAAACTTTGGGGCTGAGGGATCTTCTTCTAATTTCTCTCTGAGCCACCTAACATGAACATCTACAGTTTTAGTATCACCGATAAAGTCAATTTCCCATATTTTTTCAAGTATTAAATCTCTTGACCATACCCTTTTTGGATTTTTCATAAATAATTCTAATAATTTAAATTCTTTTGGAGATAATGTTATTTCTCTATCGAAAGAAGTTACCCTACATTCTTCCAGAAACATTTTTATATGATTAAACTCTATGACGGTTTTTGAGTTTTCTATATTTTTTTTATTACGTTTAGATCTTCTTATTAAGGCTCTTGATCTAGCAATTAATTCATTTAAACCAAAAGGTTTTGTTAAATAATCATCTGCACCAACCTCTAAACCAAGAACCCTGTCTGATTCATTATCTTTAGCACTCAAAATTAGTATGGGTGTATAATTTTCTTCATTTCTTATTTTTCTGCATAACTCTAATCCATTTAACCCTGGCAACATTAAATCGAGAATTATTAGGTCAACATCATTTTTATAATCATTAGTAATAAAATCTAATGCAATTAAACCATCTTTGAAACTTAATACTCTAAAACCTTCACTATTCAATGTCTCACTGACTGTCAGCCTAATACTCTTATCATCCTCTACAAGAAGAATTTTTGAGTCTTGCAAACTTTTATGATCTTTAATAGCCATTTAAAACCCAACAAATTAATTTTATATTATCAAATTTATTTGATGTAATTATTTCATATTTACTTTACATTCAATACTTATTTTTTATTTAATCTTATTTCCTTTTTAATTTCCCCTTAAACCTTTTTACTTATTTTTAGATTGTCTCCAATGATCTATCGCCTTGAATCTTGGAGACATATTTCATGGAAGGCACTAGGTCGATCACGGGGTAGCTGTAGGGGTAGCTGAGGCTATATACCTTGTATGTAGAACTATATACTTTTACAATATTGAGACTCAAACCCACTCGCACCACTTACCTATACCCTAGTTATAGTAAGGAAATATTGAGTTTTTACGTATGATAGATCGAGTGCTTTGGGAGCACTAGGTCGCAGGTTCGAATCCTGTCGCCCCGATCAGTCATACCAATAGATTAGAAATAATATAACTCGTCTCATATTGCGAAAAGGTAGCTAGAGGGGTAGCTAGGATACAGTTGTTGCGATCGTCACTTACTTATCTAGTGCCTATTATTGACAATTCCATCAATTAGGTTGTTCCCCAAAAATTTTAGAACACTTATTAGTCAATAAGTGCAACCCATGAAAAGGCTGCTCCAATACCAATTAAAATTCCCGAAACCAAATTTTTATTCTTTAAAATTTTTCCAATATGCTCTGATAAGTATAGGACTATTAAGAGCAAAGATCCTTGCCCTATAAATATTCCTAAAAAGTAACTTAATAGAGGACTTTGCTCAGCACCAACAATTGCACCTCCTATCAAGTAACCATGCAAAGAGATCATGGGTAAAAGTAATGAGCTAGGTAAATAGCCCAAAATTATCAAACTTTCTAAAACTAAGCTTAAAGATACTAATGCTTCTGCGTAGGGAATCATAAATTCTGGCAATGACAAAATTTGCGCAATAGCACTTCCAATTAAACCAAAACCTAATAAAGGTAATATCCATTTTTTTGGGAATCTCAATCCAATAAGACTTATTGCCAAAATAAAAAGGAGATGGTCTGGACCTAATAAGGGATGACCAATACCACTGATAAATCCCTGCCAGGAAGTTAATGTGGAACTCTCACCCATACCAAATGGATGATGAGCAAATACTGGATTATAGATACTAATAAAAAACAAATATACAGGGAAGATTATTAAAGAGACTTTTAAGTTCTTATGAAAAAAATTTTTAGAATTCATTTTTCTATTTAAATTAATGATCTTTGCATGGTGAACATTCTTCACAATCTGTACATTCGCAAGGACAAACACAACCACAACCTGGACAAACTTCTTTCTCGTTTAAAATCAAAGTATCTGTTAATAAATGTTTTGTAAAAGTAATAACCATAATTTAAAAATTTATTTCTAAATATAAACAATATATCACTAAAAGTCAATGCTAGTAATAATTTATAAATTTTATAAAATAAAAATAAAAAACGATTATCATTTTTATTTAATAAAGAAATATATTATTTAACAAACTTTAAAAATGATAATCATGTTCATGAATATTATTTAGCAAAACAATAACAAACCTTTTAAATAATATTTTGATAATGAAAATCATATTCATGATTATTATTTAAAAAGAAAACTTCACTCAGCCTCTATTTCAATAATTCTTTTACCTTCCAAAGCATTAATTCTTTCTTCTTGGAATTCAATAGCGACTATCAATTATTTTTTGGGGTGATAACTACAAGAAGGCACTCGGGTGTAAAAGGGGTAGCTAGAGGGGTAGCTAAGTGACGATCTCATGCGAATTCATGCGATCGCAAGGCATGAATTTGAGACTCAGAAACATTCCAACACAATAGAAAACCTTAGTTATAATCAATATTCTTATATTTTTCTCAAAGTTACATACAAGTGCTTTGGGAGCACTAGGTCGCAGGTTCGAATCCTGTCGCCCCGACTCTTAAAAACCAAGTCATACTAGCGAGTCTCCCAACTCGCTTTTTTATTTCTCATTTGTCTTAAAATCTCTGCGGGCGCGGAATGGGCGAGGATTTGTATAGCTTTGGATAACTTTGGAGGTTAGCTCGCCCCTTTATAAATGCCATTTTGACTCAGTAACCTTATCTAAAAGTCTCTATCCAAATCAAAAAATAAAATCAGATATTGATCCATCTTTAATTTAAACAAGAATATCTGTTATACCTACACCATTTAAATCCGATAAATTGTAGCCATAAACTATTGCCAACAAATCACTTTTATTTTCATCTGTATAGACCTTAAGATTTTTGCCACTGTCAAAAACTCCGAGTTGATTATTATCAATACCATTTAAATTTACTTTATCTCCTTCTTCAAAATCTCTAATTCTGTCGTAACCACTTCCTGGAGTTAATACAAAAACATCATTTCCACTACCACCATAAAGATCATCTTTACCTAAACCACCATACAAAATATCATCGCCATCTTCTCCTTTTAATAAGTCATCGCCACTTTCTCCATATAAGGTATCTCCATCATCTCCGCCTCTTAGATAATCATCATCTTCCCCACCATATAGATCATCTGCTCCAGAGTGTCCTTTTAGGTAATCATCACCTGTATCACCATATAATTGATCTGCTCCAGCACCACCATAAAGTTTATCGTCACTTGTTCCTCCATGTAATTCATCATTACCATTACCTCCAGAAAGCATATCTTTACTAGTGCCACCTTCTAAATAATCATCCCCATCTTGACCATAGAGTTTATCAGCACTAGATCCGCCATATAATTGGTCATTACCAACTCCTCCATAAAGTTTATCGGCACTAGAACCTCCATCTAAATAATCGTCACCAACTCCTCCATACAGAGAATCTGCACTAGATCCTCCGTATAATTCATCATCTCCATCTTCTCCATATAACTTGTCAGAACTAGATTCTCCATAAAGTTTGTCATTATCCTCTCCTCCTCTTAGCCAGTCTTTACCAGTACCTCCCCAGAGAATGTCATTACCAGAATGTGCTTTTAGATAATCATTACCGCTGTCTCCATAAAGAATGTCGGCTCCCTCTGAGCCATATAATCTATCGTTACCTTTTCCTCCATATAATGTGTCATCACCACTTTTGCCATAAAGCTTGTTCGCTTTATCATTTCCAGTAAGCGTATTAGCTAGATCATTACCAGATCCTGAGATATTGCCTTTACCAGTAAGGGTTAGATTCTCTACATTGCTAGATGCTGTAAATGTAACTGAGGAATAAATTAAATCAGTTCCTTCATTCTCTTCTTCTGTGACACTGTCACTTTTACTGCTCACATAATAAGTATCATCTCCATCTCCTCCATACATTTTGTCGCTGCCGGATTCTCCTTTTAACCGGTCATCTCCAGCTCCGCCATAGAGTTCATCAGAACTAGATCCTCCCCTTAAATAATCATTACCATTACCTCCATAAAGTTTATCGGCACTGGAGTGTCCCTTTAAATAATCATCTCCATCTTCTCCATAAAGAATGTCAGAACTGCTACCACCATAAAGCTTGTCCTCATCATCTCCTCCATAGAGTTCATCAGAACTTGTTCCACCATATAAAATATCATTTCCACTACCACCATATAATTTGTCAGCACTGGATTCTCCATATAATTCATCATCTCCTTCTCCTCCATCAAGCATGTCGGAGCTTGTTCCGCCCAATAAAGTATCGTCTCCTGCTCCTCCATATAATTTATCTTTGCTGTAATGTCCTTTTAAGTAATCATCACCATCTTCTCCATAAATGATATCTTCTCCCTTCCAGCCATAAATTTTATCATTACCTTCTCCTCCATAAAACTTATCATCTCCATCTTTTCCATAAAGTTTATTATCTCCAGAATTTCCTCTAATCGTATTATCTAACTCATTACCATGAGCATTAATATGGGATGTGCCTGTAAGAGTTAAATTTTCAATATATTTAGTTTCAACAAGAGACCACTCAACAGAGGATTTTACAGTGTCTTTCCCTTCTCCTGATTTTTCTGTAACACGATCATCTTTGCTATCAACATAATAGGTATCATCGCCATCTCCTCCTTTTAAAGAATCATCTCCAGATCCTCCATCAAGAATATTATCACCAGAATTTCCAGTAATAATATTGTCTAGAGAATTTCCCGTAGCATCATTATTCTCTTCACCTGTAAGAGTTAAATTCTTGAATTCATCTTTTAATGTCATTGAAGATGAAGATTTTACTGTTACATCAAGATCATTTGCTTGGCTTTCTAGTGAAGCTATATCATCTTCTATTTCTTCTTCTCTATCTTTTTTACTACTTTCTACTTTTTTAACAGCGCTGGCTATATCAGAAATTGCTTTTTTAACTGTTTTGTAATACTGATTCCCAATATCATTTCCATAAAGAGTTTTCAATTGACTTTTCATTTGACTCCAACTCACATTTCCTAAATAACCTGGAAATGATTTCATCTTTCTCAAAAAAGAGCTAGAAGAATATTCATTTCCACCAATATTTATTTTCTCAATACCCTTATTTTCTAAAGCATCCATAATGATAAGGCCATGACCTCCATCTGTAGCAAAAAGATGCTTTTTATCTATAGTGCCAAAGATTCCATAGTAATAATAATTGCTTCCTAAATAAATCTTGTCTTTACTACCATGATTTGGGGCTTCATAGATCACAGTTGCCCCATATGCCCCATTGTCTATTTCGTAAGTATCGTTGCCACTTCCTCCTAAAAGAATTTGTTCGTCTGTATAACCAGATCCATCTGCTTCCAGATAATCATTTCCTTTTAGTCCCCAAATAATTTCAAACCCATCAGAACTGCGCATAGTATCTCCGCTAGAAGAGCCAAATCTATGCCTATAACCGGTAATATCTAGATCACTATAATAAGTAACATCCTCTAATTCTTCTTCTAAACTTTCAATTGAGGATTGAATAGAGTGCTTTTCTATATGAATCGAATCAGTTGTTACTGACCCGCTAAATCCTTGATCATCTTCATATGAGACCAAAGCTCTTATGTATTTATCAGAGTCATCATATTTAATATGGTAATAAGACTCTTCGCTCTCATTAGTCCATGAATTTCCATCTAATGATGACTGCCATTGATAAGATAGTGAACCGGTTCCATCGGGATCTGCTTCATCTTCAGAAATATTTAATATATAAGATACTTCTTTAGTTCCATCTAAAGAAAATACAGCTTCTCCATCATTTTTAATTGCAGAAACAATAGAAGAAGAGGTTATGACTAATTCATCAAAACCTTGATCATCTTCGTAAGAAATTACTGCTCTTAATGATTTACCTTCTTCAATTGCTCCAACTGTATAGGTACTATCTGCCCCGACAACACTCCATATGGAATTATCTAAAGATGTTTGCCAGCTATAAGATAAATTTCCTGTCCCATCAGGATCGGCCGTATCTACACTAATACTTAAAGTATTTCCTACTTCTGCATTTCCACTAATAGAAAATTCTGCAATCCCATTGTTGAGAATAGGAATAGCAGAGGTGGAAGTAATTACAGCTTCATCAAAACCTTGAGCATCCTGATAAGAAATTACAGCCTTAATTGATTTACCCTCATCACTTCCAGAGACTTCATAAGTACTATCTGTGCCGACAACACTCCAGGTGGAATCATCAGAAGAAATTTGCCAGCTATAACTTAAAGTGCCAGTTCCATCCGGATCTTTAGAATCTTTACTAATACTTAATGTATTTCCAACTACTGCAGTTCCAACGATAGAAAAACTTGCATCTCCATCATCTACATAAGGAATACTAGAACTAGAAGTAGTAACTGTTTCATCAAAACCTTGAGCATCTTCATAAGATATTACTGCCTTTATAAATTGTCCTTCATCTTTAGATAATACTGTGTAAGTATTTGAGGTACTTACTTCTTGAACAAAAGAGGGATTTGTAAATTGAATTAGGAAAGAATCATAACCACCAATATTCTCTTTGCCGACAAATGTCCCATCACTTCCATTTGGATTTAATCTGGTATTACCAATTAGGTAAGATTTATTATTATTAAAAACTAAACTTTTTACCTGATTGCCTGCAAAGGTATAATTGTGTCCATAAAGTTCTGACCAGTTTTGAACGCCGTCTTTGTCAAAACTTTTAATGAAAATATTACTGTTTCCAAAAGTTTCAAACTGAGTTGTGCCTGCACCATAAATATTGCCATCTTTTGAGAAGACTAGTGAATGTAAAGAATCATCACTATATATGGAATCCGCACCAAATATATTCGTCCATAATTTTCTTCCGTCTTCATCGTATTTAATTAGAAAAGCATCAGGTTGACCTAAAGGGCCTATTTTACTTTTATCGTCTAAATTTCCATTTGTATAACCACCAATATAAATATTTTCTTCATCATCAAGAGTTATCGATGACGCTTCGTCAGCAGTCACTGTTCCTGATAATCGAGTCCATACTAGATCCCCTGTTTGATCTATTTTTGAAATAAAAATATCTCGGGATCCTTTATTAATCTCTCCGTTGAGATTACCCTCAGTACTCCCTGTTACATATAAGTTTCCATCTTTTGAAATAACTGAATCACTAACAACGTCACTTTTGTCGGGCGAATTCAGTAATTTAATCCAATTTTGATTTCCTTCATTATCATATTTAGCTATGAAAACTGCTCTAGACCACTCATTTGTTTTTCTGTCTACTAAATCACCATAGGTATAGCCATCAACATAGACAGAGCCATCTCTTCCAATATTTATATTATTTACTCCAGTACTAGTTGAATTAAAAATTTGTGTCCAAACTTTATTCCCATCTTTGTCATATTTTTGAAGATATCCATAACTTCCAATTGGACTGTATCCGTCTAATTTGCCGCGTGCACTTCCACCCACATATATTGAACCATCCAATCCTCTAGCGATAGCAAGAGACGATACATGCGTATTAGAATTTATTTCGATCTCTTCAGTTTCAATAAATTTAGTCCAAATTCTTTCTCCATCTTTATCGATTTTAGAAATGAATCCTCGTGTAAGTAGATCCCCTTTATTTATATGACCGTCAAAAGAGCCACGTGTAGTACCAGAAACATATACATTACCATTTTCTCCAGTTGTTATATCATAAACATAATCATCTAAACCAGAACCAAAAATATTTACGTTCTCTAAATTTAGTTTTGAATTTGTTCCAACTCCTAAAGAGTTGAAATTGTCAGAAGATGTTTGCCAGCTATAAGATAAATTTCCTGTCCCATCAGGATCGGCCGTATCTACACTAATACTTAAAGTATTTCCTACTTCTGCAGTTCCACTAATAGAAAATTCTGCGGAGCCATCATTAACATTTGTCATATTAAATATGAATAATAATTTTTAATGAATATCTAAACTAAGGCAAATTAATAGCCTTTATTTTACATCGACTGTCAATTATGCACTAGATTTCGCACTATTTTGCTTCACTCAGAAGTAGAACGAAGGTATATCAATGGATTTAAGAGATTAATCACTCCCTAAGAGAGGGAAGGGTTCATAATTTAGCCAAGGTTGCCAAGGTAAAAAGCTATAAAGATATTTATTTTTTTAATAGATATATAAGAAATAACCAACTAATTAGGAAAGACGGGTGGCAACCCCGTCTATTTTTGTTTTCTATAGCCTCTTATCTGTTCGCCTCCTATAGTGGGCCTCCCATAATGCCAACCGCATTTGGCCATTATTTTTCTTATCCGAGGAGAATAAGAGGGATTGCTTAAGTGCCTACTATCTAAATCCAATAGTTCATGGATTCTTTCAGTAGTAACAACTTCTAGAGTGGTATCTTTTAAGAATTTTTCGATTTTCTCGAACCAACTATCCACATATTCAAAATCAGAATTTCTTTCAATAATAGAAATCATTTCATCTTTGGTTGAATAGCATTGATAGCCTTTCCTAAATTCCAGATAGGCTCTAGCCCAAATAGCATCAAAAGCATCATTCACTTTCTCGAATGGCAATTCTTTATTGGGAAGATTGATACAAACAAATCTTGTCGAACCGCTTGAATCGTTAAGAGGTGGAGTATTGGAAGTACCCCAGAAAACACTTCTTCGAGGAATCCTTACTGTTCCTCTTCCATATTTTCTACGACTAAAGTCCTCAGTTCTACTAATGAAATCCTTAAAAGCCTCTATTTGAGATTTTCTTGTAATTCCATCTAACTCGGGTAGCTCACAGCACCAAAGCCTCTCGAGAACTGTAACGTCATCTATATCGAATTTCCCCGATATGCCACCGCCATAATATTTCCCGAATAAGGACTTTCCTAACTCAGTTTTCCCTATATTTTGAGGCCCGATTAGAACTGGAATTTGCCTATTCTGGCAAGCTGGTTGGCAGGCTCTTTTGACAGCAGCTACAAGATAGCGAGGCATAAATGCCCGAGCTATTGGGTCATCAATATTAAATAAAAATTGATCTAAATTAAACCAATCTTTATCGGGTAAAGAATCGTACTTACTACTGTTATGCAAGTATGCAGCGATCGGGTCATATTCATTTAGTTCGGCAACAGTAATTACAGCATCAGTCGTAATGTCTTTTGCCCATCTTTGTTTTGGGTTACTTTGTTGCAGATAAAAACGATTTATCTGATCTAAGGAATACTCATTACCACCAATCTCAATAAACCTAGTCCTCACATTCATTACAGGTTTATCGCCAAGAGCATAAACAATTTCCTTTGGATTAGGTTTGTTTTTAAAACGGGGTTTTTCTCTACTTGGAATAGCTACCCCATCAATAAGAGCTAGAGCCTCTTTTGGCCCGATTGTTTTGTTGCCACTTCCCGAAAGAATAATTCCAGTATCGGGGTCTATAACCACTTCAGGAGTTACTTCCTTAATTGGTTCTTCCTCGTTTAGGGCATCTTGAAAGGCTTTAGATGTGGTCACTTCCCACCTCCATCTCTCCCAAGAAATCAACTCGGAACTGTTTAATCTGTTCAGCCCGATTGGATAATTGATGATAAAAGGTTCTTGTTGTCTCAAAAAGATTGGCTAATTGAATGTCATTAATTAGTTGCTGTTGAGAAAACTGTTTGGACATTGCCAAGATTGTTTTTGTCTCAGCTAGTGCCTCAGTAGTTTTTACAGATACCGCCTCCAACTGTTGCAAGTTCAGAAAACTCAATTCAGGTTTTAGGGCCTCTTGTACATTGTCGTAAACAACATTGAACAATTTATTAAGCCTTGGAATAGATACTTTCGGAATATGCTTTTTGATTAGTGGCTTGGCATTGCCGATTGGTTTATCAGGAATAAAAATCCAATGATTTCCACTAAATCCCGCATTTTTTTTAACTAATGCCCAATCTCTAGTTGGCCCATAATCGACATGGAAAACTTCTCCAAGTTTCATACCCCTGGGGGGGTAGTTAGAAATGCCGTTATAGCAATGGATTACTTCACTATTCCAAGCGCATTTATCGTCCTTAGTGCGGTCACAAATAGGGCAGGGGTTCTTCCTACTCGATCGGATAAAACGACCTCTGGACTCTAATTTTCGCTCTAATGAGTGGCTTTTGGAAATGTATTTCCCAGTATTTGCAGGCTTTTTGTCACTAAAAAAGTCTCCCTCATTCAGGGACAGGTTACAGGCTTTGGACATTTATTCCTCTCCCTGCAACACTTGTTTAACCATCTCTCGACCGAGTCGAATAGTTTTCCCACGATCGTGAAAAACTTTCATAATCTCCTCGACATTCCAATAAATCGGGGAGTTTACACTTCCACCAAATCTATAATGAACCTCCTCCTCAAGAAATCCTCCATGAGTGTCTCGGTTCTTTTTTAGATATTGATCTGAGCAGCCCAATATAACCTTGGCTTCAGGTGTTTTGAACCATCTTTGGTTCTTCATTTTTTAAGTCTCCTAAAACGTGAGTTAAAAGAAAATCAAAAAATTATATTGAATTTATTTTTTAGTCCAGTTTTAATTGCCTTTGATAATCGAGGAAATTTATTCCTCCATAAATCAATCTCCTCTGGAGTTGAACGACTCAAAATAAAACCAAGAAAATCAACATTCTCAGAAACACGATTTCGAGAAATTTGTTGAACTTTATTTTTTTGGCGTGGCATTTCGGACATTAAAAATTACTCAATATATTTTCGATTAACCCTGTTTCTTGTTCATCGAGAGATTTACAGTTTTACCAATTTTCAAACCAATTTTTTCTAGAGATGATTAGAGCAAATTGTTTAAATCGTTTTCAAGTAAAAAGTCTTGAGGTGGGAAACTTCAAGCCATCAATGTGGCTTTAGATATTACTGTTATAGCAGCTAATTAGGCTTTGGCTACTAATTGGATATATCTAGCTTTTTAATCCATTTCGCATCTTCCCCCCCCACAAGCAACAAGCACAACAGATCCATATCTTCAAATATCAGGAAGAGGATTATCATCATTAGCATCATTTTCCGAGCGCTTTTCATCGCGCTTTTCTTCACAATGCACACCGCAACCACCATTAGCTTCATTATGAGCAATAGCTGGAACTGAAAAACCTAATAACAAAGGTAGCAATAATAATAGTTTCATTAATACTTAATAGCCATCTGCCAATAAGGATAGCAATTCATAATTACTAATCATATTGGTCGTACCACTCACCCTCCCCATTTAAGTAAGCTCTAGCATTTGGAGTGTCTTTAAAAAATCTACTATCGCAAGTATTACAGCCAAACTTTTCTTGCTCAGGAAATGGGGTAGGTAAGCAACCAATATTAAAAATCTTATCGTTATACCAATCCTCCTCTAGTGGATAACCAAGAACAGCTTTGGCAATAGTTTTATTGCCACAATTAGGACATTTTGAGGGTTTACGATCTATCAAGTACCACTTGTGATCTTCATAATCTTTTATCTCTTCGCAATATGCCATAACTAAACCTCTATCCTATTTTCAGCGTGTCTTTCAAATGCTTTTTCTATAGCAAGATCAGTTGTATAACTTCCATAGTTACTCATGTGAGTTCCTACTTTATGACCCATAGCAGCAGCAGCATCTTTAATACTTATTGGATTATTTGAACCTTTGTGGCATTGATGAGCAAATCTATGACGTAAGGAATATGGAGTAATATCTTTATTCTTTTTCTCTATTTCTTTCCAAACTTTATTCTTTAATAATTGATCTCGAAAGGCTTGGCCAACATCTCCAAATCTGTTCTTCTTTTGGACTAAATTTATTTGAGTCAAAATTGTTGCAGGTAATTTAATTAATTGAGACTTATATAAATGAATTAATTTTTTCCCTAAATTTGGTTTTTCAACTAAATCCATAGCAAATACTCTTCTATCTTTTCTTTTTTGATTGGTGGTATTTTTGTTGTTTTTAACTTGGCCTACATATAAATTTCCCTCTCTAACTTTTAGAACAGCTAACTCGGCAAGTCTTAATCCAAAAATAGAAACTAAACCAGTTGCCAAAAACATCTCAGGGTCACTTGATTCAAGATCATCTAATAATTTAAATAAATCATTCTCCTCTATATAAGGAGTTAATGCCTCTTCTCTTGTTCTTGTTGATGAACCTTTTAATTCTTTCCTGATACTTTCACTTGGTGGAATCCATCTCTTAGGCATTGAATGTCTTTCGATTCCATAATTTAAAATTTCGCACCAACCATCTATATATCTTTTCCTTTGATCGGGGGTTATATCTCCTAAATCTCTAGCTAATTCCTTAACTAATTCTTCTCCCGTTTTTGGTGCATTTCTTTTACTAATTAATTCTAAAAATGGCCTAATTCTTGAATACCAATCTTTCTCCGTTTTACTCGTTAGACCTTGTTTAGTTTGCATAAACTGATCGACAGTTGAGGCTTTTAATTCAGCCTTATATTCCTTAGTAGCCTTATCTAATTCTTTTTTGTTATAGGTATGTTTTGGTGGAATTATTAGAAAATCTTTCCATGCTTTGTTAGGGGTTTTTGTATTTCCTACGAATTGAGCCTGCCATCTTCGAGAGGCTTCCTTAAGAGTAAGATTCTGATTTTGTACTAATGGCTTAATAAATTCTATGGCTTTTAGAATCTCTAATCCGTTAGTTTCTTTCCACTCTATTGAGAGGGTCTTGGCTGCCTTTCTACCATCGAATGGATATTCGTAGGTTAATTTAGTCCGACCAGAATTTTCGCCGATTACATACCAACCTCGGCCATAATTAGAGTGGATTTGTTTTCTTAATAACTTTTCCCATGAATCCCTGCTACTGTTTGCCATTTGAAATAATATCTATTTCCTCTATTAGAGCAGAAATTAGAGTGGATTGCATATATTAGGGATATATCTGGATATATCTGGCATTTATCAAATTATCTCTGATTCTCTTAAACTTTAGTGGTAGTAAGGCTTTTGGGTATGCCCTCGTCGGGACTTGAACCCGAGACCTCTCCCTTACCAAGGGAGTGCTCTACCGCTGAGCTACAAGGGCAATTTTAAAGTGGGCCGGGTTGGATTTGAACCAACGTAGGCAGAGCCAGCGGATTTACAGTCCGCCCCCTTTAACCACTCGGGCACCGACCCCCACTATTTGAACTTATCAGTTAATGGTCACTTTGTGTGAAAATGTTTTGGATTTTTTGTTTCTTTCTAGATAGCATTTAATAGAAAAGACTTTATTGATGATGAATATACTATTGATAAATGGACCAAATCTCAATCTTTTGGGAACTAGAGAACCTGAAATATATGGAAATAAAACATTGGGCGACATAGAAGAAGATTTAACTAAGGTTGCTAAACAAAAAAGTATTAATCTTGAATGTTTTCAAAGTAATCATGAAGGGGAAATAGTAGATAAAATTCAGGATTCTGTAAAAAGTATTCAAGGTATTCTTATAAATGCTGGTGCTTTTACTCATACCTCGATTTCCATTAGAGATGCTTTAATTGGATCAAAAATTCCATTTGTAGAGTTACATATTTCAAATATTTTTAGTAGAGAAGATTTTCGCAAAGAATCTTTTCTTACAGATAAAGCTATAGGAATTATTAGTGGATTTGGTATATCAAGTTATTCCTTAGCTCTTGAAGGAATCATTGGATATTTAAATAGTAAAAATTAAATGCTAGTTGATTTTAAAAGGCCTTCTTCTCATATTAAATATTTATCGTCATTAACCTCAGATAAGTGGATCGAACTCGCATTATCTAATCCAATCGATATTCTTATTGACCATGCTCATTGTGAAAGAAAAGCAGCAGGAGTAGCTATTCAATTGATGTTTAGATATCCATCAGAACCAAATCTGGCAGAAGTTTTAAGCCCAATAGCGAGAGAGGAATTAGAGCATTTTGAAAAAATACTTTATTTTTTAAAGGATCTTGGACATTCTCTTGAGTCCTTAAAACCGCCTCCATATGGGGCTGAATTGTCCAAGAATATAAGAAAGGAAGAGCCCAATAGAATGCTTGATAGTTTCTTAATAGCAGGACTTATTGAAGCAAGAAGTCATGAAAGATTAAGCTTACTTGCGCTGAATTCTGAAGATAAATCATTTAAATCCCTCTATGAGTCTCTGCTTGAGAGTGAGGCAAGACATTTTGGAGTTTATTGGAAATTAGCGCAAACTAAATTCTCTAAAAATCAAACTTTCAAAAGGTTAGAGGAATTGTCTGAAATTGAGTCGTCAATACTAGCTGAAACTTTTGTATTGCCAAGGGTACATAGCTAAAGTTAATAAAATAAAAATGATAATAAACAAGTTCTTAAGTTTACTTAATCGATATAAAACTGATTTACCAACATTCACCATCGTTGGTGTAGGCCCTGGAGATCCATCGCTTTTAACAATTGCGGCTGTAGATGCAATAAAAAAAGCGAAAGTTATAGTTTTCCCAATATCAGATGATAATAAAAAGAGTTTCGCTGCAGAAATAGTCAAGAATTACACCAAATTTAAAAAAAATATACCTATCATCTTTCCCATGGCTAGGAAGGATTTTGATCCAGATGAAATATGGTCTAATGCTGTAGAAAAAATTGTTAAATATATAAAAAATGGAGAATCAGTTGTTTTACTTTGTCTTGGAGATACTTCACTATTTGCAAGTTCCTCTAATATTTTGAGGTTAATAAAAAATAATCATGCTGAAATTATTACCAAAACAATACCTGGTATTTCCTCTATTTCAGCAGCAGCAGCTTTGAATGATTTTGATTTGGTAAAAAAAGGCGAGACCTTGATCATTAAAGAATGCCCTTCTTCAGAATCTGAATTAACAACCCTAATTAGGGAAAGTAAGTCAAATAAAACGGTATTGGCAATTATGAAAGTTGGCAAAAGATGGAATTTAGTCAGAGAAATTTTAAAAAGAGAGGATATCATCAATACATCATTAATAGCTTTAAGTGTTGGGATGCCTGATCAAATTATTCAATATGCATCACAATATAAAAAGGAATTTATGCCTTATTTCTCTTTGATTTTGATAAGGTTCGATTAATGTATAAAAAAGAAGAATTAGTTGAAAATCAATTTACATGGCCAATATGTAAGGATCTATTATTTCTTGTTCTCGAAGATAGGGTTAGTGATGTTTTTGTTTGTGAATTGGTTTGGGAAAGACTTTTTTATACTAAAGAACTCTCTATAGATCATTGGGCCTTTAGCGCATTAACCCCTTCTTATTGGTCAGAAAAATTTGAAAAAGCTCCTCAAATCATTTCAGAGCGACCAGCCTCAGTACATTTGACTCGATCAATTCCAAAAGAGTATAAACAGGGATTGAAAAATTTTCTTAATTTTAAAGGCTATAAGATTAATGAACTTTATCCGAGAAGAACTAGAAGAGCGACGGCAGTAAATTGGTTGATTTATTGGGCGATTGAAAATGATTGTTTTTCAAAAGAAAGTGGATTAATGCCAAGTACTTGTTCACCCCCTGTTAATCCAGTTAAAGGACATTTTGGCGATCCAGAAATTAAATAAGTTTTTCTGAAAAAGGTAAATGATTCTATTAAAGGTATAGTTGTAATGGATACTACTTTCTTTGGAGAGAAGAATTGATTCTTCCTACAATAGCAATTATCGGAAGACCTAACGTTGGGAAATCTACCTTAGTTAATCGTCTTTGCCAAAGTAATGATGCAATAGTATTTGATAAGCCTGGTGTTACAAGAGATAGAACTTATCAAAATGCTTCATGGGGAGGTAAGGAATTTCAAATAGTTGATACTGGAGGTTTAGTTTTTGATGATGATAGTGAATTTCTCCCTGAGATAAGGACACAAGTTTTCTTGGCTCTAGAAGAGGCTTCACTCGCATTACTTGTGGTAGATGGGAATCAAGGCGTTACTGATGGTGATTTATCAATAGCAAAATGGTTAAGAAACTCAAGCTGTAAAACAATTGTTGCTGTTAATAAATGCGAATCGACTACTCTAGGAATATCCTTGGCTTCAGAGTTCTGGAAATTAGGATTAGGAGAACCTAATCCTGTTTCGGCTATTCATGGTTCAGGTACTGGAGATCTTTTAGATCTCGTTATTGGCGAACTTCCTGAAAATAATATCCAGGATGATGAAGAAAAGATAATGATGTCGATTATTGGTAGGCCTAATGTTGGTAAATCTAGTTTGTTAAATTCAATCTGTGGAGAAAAAAGAGCAATAGTTAGTGATATTAGTGGTACGACAACTGATTCAATAGATACGCTTATTAAAAAAGGTGATAATCATTGGAAAATCATTGATACTGCTGGGATTAGAAGAAAGAAAAATGTTAAATATGGTACTGAATTCTTTGGTATTAATAGGGCTTTTAAATCTATAGATAGAAGTGATGTTTGTGTTTTAGTTATAGATGCTGTCGATGGAGTAACTGATCAAGACCAGAAGCTGGCTGGGCGCATAGAAGAACAAGGCAGAGCATGTATAATTGTTGTTAATAAATGGGATCTTGTAGAAAAAAATAGTTCAACAATTTATCAAGTAGAAAAAGAACTTAGATCTAAACTTTATTTTTTACACTGGTCAAAAATGATTTTTATATCTGCCTTAACTGGTCAAAGAGTTGATAATATTTTTGAGCATGCTCTTTATGCTGTAAATCAACATAGAAGAAGAGTTACAACATCAATAGTTAATGAAGTACTTAAAGAATCAATCAGTTGGAAAAGTCCTCCAACGAAAAGAAGTGGCAAGCAGGGTAGGCTTTATTACGGTACTCAAGTAAAAAACAAACCTCCCACTTTTACTCTTTTTGTAAATGACCCTAAATTATTCGGAATAACTTATAGAAGATATATTGAAAAACAAATTAGAGTAAATTTAGGCTTTGAAGGCACACCCCTCATTTTACTTTGGAGAGGAAAACAGCAAAGAGCTTTAAATAAAGAAGTCGAAAGAGAAAATATTGAGTTAATTCAAAAAGATTAATGAATTTGCTAACCAAATTTTCTGTTGGTCAATACGTTCATGGTAATAGAAGTTGGCTCAGAATTATAGATAGTAGATTAAAAATAATTATCGTAATGATATTTTTAATCACTCCAATTTGGGCAGGTCCAATATGGAGATTGAGTTTAGTAGGTTTTTTACTATTAATTACTTTTTTAAGTTTATTGCCATCTAGAGTATGGTGGCGATCATTATTTTTTCTCTCATGTTTATCACTATTAATTGGATGTATATCAATACTTGCCTCGTCTGATATTCAATCTCTTGATGGCTACTTAAGAAATCCCAATGAGTTGCAAGTAGTACTGGAAAGCCAAAAAGAATGGAATATTTTGCAAATTTCTTCGCAGAAGATATGGTTTATTAATTTTGGTCCCTACAACTTATCAAGAAAAGCTTTTGAACTAGGAATAAAAACCTCAACTTTGATATTTACTGTTATTCATAGTGTGAATTTGATGCTTTTAACCACATTGCAGGAAGACATTGTATGGGGATTAAGTTGGTTTATGTATCCATTAAGAAAGATTGGATTGCCTACTAGTAAGTGGCTTTTTCAGTTGTTAATTGCATTACGTTTTATTCCTCTAGTGCAAGAAGAACTTCAAAATATCGTTAAATCAGTGTCGGTTAGATCAATAAATTTTCGAAATTTAGGATTAAAGAAATCCTTTAATGTTTTATTAATCTTAGTGGAGAGGTTATTTCAAAATATATTTCTGAGAATTGATCATGGAGCAGAATCATTACTCTCAAAGAAAAAAATTATTATAAAAACCAATAGATTCAGAACTCTTTATCCTTCAAAATCTCTCAATGTAATTGTTAATACATTATCGATTTGTTTTATTTGCATAGCAATTTTCCTTAGAAAACTGTATGGTGCAATATAAATAACAAAATATTTTAGGTTTGAGTTCTGAGCGTTATTTAAACCATCCAACATTTGGCATGCTATATCAAGTTTCTCCTGGAAACGATGGGAGAGATATTTATGCGACTTTATACGCTCAAAAAATGTTTTTTTTGGTACAAGTTCAACAGAGAGAAGTTTTTTTTGAAGTCATACCTTATTTAGATGCCCGTAATCAGGCTGAATTAAACTTCCAAAAGGCTAGAAGAAAAGGATCTGAAGAACTATCTAAATGGGAGAATTTATTCACGCAAACTTTCTTATAAAAGGTGAACCCTTCAAATTATTTAAAAATAAAAAATAAAATACCATCAAATGTAAATATTCTTGCGGTAAGTAAAGGATTTAAAAGTCAAGAAATCAAGACTATTCAAAATATAGGTCAGAACGATTTTGGTGAAAGTAAGGTTCAAGAGGCCTTTGAAAAACAATTAACCCTAAAAGATCTTAAGCAAATAAATTGGCATTTTATTGGAAGAATACAAAGTAATAAAATAAGAAAAATAGTTCAAAATTTTAAATATATTCATTCAGTAGATTCATTTGAAAAGTTGCAAAAGATTTCTAATATTTCACGTGAAGAGAAGAAAAATCCATCAATAATGTTGCAGGTTAAGTTGAGTGATGACCCAACTAAAGGAGGCTTTAATCCTGAATTTTTGATTTTGAAATGGAAAGAAATTCAAGAGTTGAAAAATATTTCATTAATCGGTTTGATGACTATCAATCCTAAAGGACTTAGCTCTAAAGAAAATTCAGGGTTGTTCAAAAAATGTCGTGCTTTAGCTGATTCTCTACAACTACCAGATTGTTCCATGGGGATGTCAGGTGATTGGGAGGAGGCTATTGATGCTGGATCAACGTGGTTAAGACTAGGATCATTGATTTTTGGAGGTAGATCTTAATAAATTATTTTTTTTATAAAAATCTTATCTATAAACTTGCAGTAAAGTTCAACTAACGTTATTTAAGTATAGGTAGTTTATTCATTTAAAAAATGAATCTATTACTTAAGGTTCTTAAACCTTAGTAATCAATTTCAAGAGGATTTAAAAGGTGTCACTTATTTCTAGATTAAAGGCAGTAGTTGCAGGGGATGAGTATCTCGATGATGATTTTGAAGAGTTGGATTATGCTTCAGAGGATGAATTAAATGATATTAATAATTTCAAACAAAATCCAAAGAATGCAAATGCCCTTGCAAATTCCAATCCATTCGATTTTATGAATAACAACAGATCATCAAAAGTAGTTGGTATGCCTGGAATCTCAAATTCATCATCAGAAGTAAGCTTAATGGAACCAAGAAGTTTTGATGAGATGCCTCAAGCCATACAAGCATTAAGAGAAAGAAAAACTGTAATTCTCAATTTAACTATGATGGATCCTGATCAAGCTCAAAGAGCGGTTGATTTTATTGCTGGGGGCACATATGCAATTGATGGACATCAAGAGAGAGTCGGCGAAAGTATTTTCCTTTTTGCTCCAAGTTGTGTAAATGTAACTAGTTCTTCCCCAGAAGAAGCTTCTCCCTCTTCTGTGTCTACAGAAAACACACCACAATATAGTTTGGGCAAAAATACTACTCCTGAACCGGCATGGGGTAATTCTAAATTAAGTGCTTATTCATGATGAATCTGTGACAGATAAAATTGCGATTATTGGTTTTGGAAATATTGCACGTGCTATAGTTACCCCTCTATTAGATAACAAATTAATTCAGCCAGAGAAAGTTTTTTGTGTAGTAAAATCAGAAAAAAGTTTAGAAAATATAAAAAAAAATTATAAACATAATATAAACGTTTATAAATCAGGTTCAAAAGAGTCAAAAATAATTTGGGATTGTAAATATAAACTTCTTTCGATAAAACCCCAACAATTAAATGACATAAGTGAGGCCCATCATATAAAAAATAAGGACAATTTAATAGTTTCTATTCTTGCCGGAGTTTCAATAAATAGACTTGCTCAAAAGTTTCCTAATCATAAATGTGTGAGGGTGGTTACAAATATTCCAATAACTATTGGAAAAGGTTTAACAGGGGTTTCTTGGGGAGAAGAAATTACAGAAGATCAGAAACAATTCACAAAAAAATTATTTGAAAATACTAGTAAAATTTATGAATTTACTGAAGATTACCTTGATATATTTTTAGCTTTAACTTCATCAGGCCCTGCAATTATTGCTTTGATCATAGAAGCATTAAGTGATGGAGGATTAAGCGGGGGATTACCAAAAAAAATTTCAGAGGAACTTGTTATGGAAATGATTTTAGGGACTATTTGTTTAATAAAGGAAAATAAACTTACTACTTCTGAGCTTAAAAATTTAGTAACCTCTCCAGGTGGAACAACTATCTCTGCTTTAAGGGTTTTAGAAAAAAAGAGTGTAAGGTCAGCATTAATTGAATCAATAGTTTCAGCTAGTAATCGAAGTAAAGAGTTTGGTTAGTGTTTTCAATTATCTTTTAAGTTCATATAAACTTTTTCAAGTGAATTTATATTTTTAGTAATTGTGTATCTCTCAAGTACACGTTCTCTAGCTTTTTCTCCAAGATCTTTTGTAAATGCAGGGTGTTCTACAAGAATTGGGATTATAGTTTTTAATTGTGCAGCCACATTATCAGTTGAAATTACTATTCCTGCTCCGTTATCTAAAACTTCACCATCCGCTCCGGCATCTGTAGCTACACAAGCAGTACCAGCCGACATTGCCTCTAAAAGTGATAATGATAAACCTTCTACTAAGCTTGGCAAGAAAAATACTTCTGCTATTTGCATTATTGCTATCCTAGTTTCTAAATCTAATTCGGCACCCCACCAAATTAATTTCTCATTACCAAGGTTAGAAAAACTATTTTCAAGTGTTGGCTTCATTGGTCCATCCCCAACAATAACTAATTTGCAATTTTGAGTTCTTGTTTGGCGCCAAGAACGTAAAAGTGCCTCTATATTTTTTTCATTTGCAATCCTTCCCATGTATAAAAAGATTCTTTCATTTCCAAGTTTGTTTTTAACTTGATTATATTTTTTACTTTTTTTGTAAAAAGGTCTCCAAACATTCTCATCAACACCGTTTGGAATAATTATTTGTTTTTCTTTAGGGACTCCTAATTTCTCAAGAACATTTTTTTGAGGTTCAGAAAAAATAATTATTTTATCGAACTTTGCTAAAGAGGGAGCATAAAGTTGATATGTTAATTGTTGAGTGCTCGCAGTTAGATTTCTATTTTTTGCATCAAATGGTGGATGAAATGTTCCTATTAGAGGAACATTAATTTCATTACAAAGCTCTGGAAGTCTAAAGTCTAAAGGAGATAAAGTTAGGCTTGCATGTACTATGTCAGGTTTTAATCTTCCCAATGATAGCCTTAGCTCTTTTTCTGCCCTTGGCGAGGGTATTGTATAAACTTGAGATTTAATTAAATATGGGAGACTTACATCAGGATCATTTGCAAGAAATAATGGGTTTGATGAATTTGAACTAGAGGGATTGTCGAAATGAATAAAACTAATTTTATGCCCTCTGGCCTTTAATTCATGAGTAGTTGAATTACCGTAAGTTACATTTCCACAAAAAGGGGATTTTTTCCCCAACCAGGCAATATGAACCACATTAATTAAATTAACTATTAATTAAGTTAACAGGCAAAGGCGCCATGATCATATTTTTTAAATTTTTTAATGCTTCATGAAAATGCTAACTATATATTTCTCTCAACATTTTTAGTGAGGATAGCTCCTTCTCTAATTGAGTAGAGATCCATGTCTCAATAATGAATAATATTTTAAGCCAGACTTTTTTGGGACCCAACAACTCTCCATTAGATTTTATTGGTAATTCTGGGAAAAGAAGTCTCTGTAATAGAGCAACTTCAGATGCATTTATTTTTAGATTACTTTGAGGATCTTCAATTGACGAAAACCCTTCACTTGGCAAATAATAACAACTCCATGCCCAATTTCCTAAAGGCGGAATAATAGGTTCTCCAGTTTTACAGCAATGATGAATTGGTAAATTTATACCTCCAATGGCTAATAGATGGATTAAAGATTGAATACTCATTGAGAGCATTTTAATATCTTCTTCTTTAGATTCTTCATACAAATAAATCCTATCTAGATGTGCGAGTACACAAGTTAAATAGTTTTGTTGCTTATCATTATTACCTACTAATAAAAAAGTTAATTCAGTTATTGCTTGCGCGGCTGCAAGACATTCAATATTTTTCCCTATACCAGAATAGCTTTTTAATATTTTAATTTGACGTACAGATTTAAGATTTCTTTTCCCAAAAATTTGCAGACTTAAATATGTTAATGGAGTAGCTGCGGCAAGACTACTTTTAGGCCGTCTAGCACCAGGTACCGCTAATCGAACAATCCCCTGCTCATCAGTAAGAATAGTTATTAATCTGTCATTCTCGCCTAATGGAGAAGCTTTAATACAGAGACCCTCTAGTCTGCACTCACCAGAACCAGACATTTAAAAATTTACTTCTTGGAAAATCTCACAAAAATTAGAAGTTCCAACGCAACTAATTCCATTATCAAACAAATCAATAACTTGTGTCAGTTTTTTTATACCACCTACAACTTTTATTTGATTTTGAGAGCCTGTTATTTTTAGTATTTCGGGGACATCATTAGATGTAAGAGGAGATCCAAACCCGTCCCCGAATTGAAAATTTTTTATTCCTAATTCCAAACATATTTCTATCGCATTAATAAAAACTTCTTCTTGTAGTTTTGATTTATTTATGATTATTGAAACTGGTAATCCAGATAATTTAACTTGCTCAATTTCAGCAGCGAAAGTTTCTAAATTTCTTTTGGATAAATTGATAAAGTTTGGGATATATTCAATTCCTTTTGCACCCTTATCTTTTGCAAAACAAACTAATTCTTCAATAAATGAAACTGGTAAATCTGCTAAAGGGTAAGAAATAAGTGCGTTTATATCCGCACTGTAATTACCTAAACAGTTTTTAAGATCAGTTAAATAATTTAGTGAAGTAGAAATATTTTTGATATTGTATTTTCTTATTAAATCGCAATTCACACTGAAATCTTCCCATGATAAATAGGGGTTAATAATAATCGCATGAATTTTCTCGTTTAATTCATATTCAATATTGGGCATTTAAAACTTATTTAGATTGAATCAATCCATAACCTCCATGATTCCTTTTATATATAACTTGAAGTTCATTATTTTTCTTGTTTCGAAAAACATAAAAATCATGATCAATTAGATCTAATTGTTTTCTAGCTTCGCCTGATGAAATTGGAGTCATTTCAAAGTATTTATTTTTTATAGATGGCTCAGGCAGACTTGCTTCAGTTCCTTCTTTAAAAAAAGCTTTATCTAAAAAATTTGATTCCATACTTTCAATTGGTAAAGAATCTTTATTTTTAAATTGTTTATTATGAATTGTTTTATTGTTTCTTTCTTTGTATTTGCGTAATTTTCTACAAAGTTTATTTGAAACTAAATCAATGCTTGAGTATAGATTTTCAGTTTTTTCTTCAGCTCTAATTACGGTACCATTTGCAAAAATAGTAACTTCTGCAGTTTGGAACGAGACTCTTGGATTCTTTTCAATTGAAAGGTGTATGTCAGCTTCTTTAACGATATCCTTATAGTGATGTGTTGCTTTTTCTATCTTTGCCTCAGTATATTCTTTTAATGCTCCAGTGAGCTCAAGATTCTTTCCATGGATTAAAATTTTCATAACAAATCTAAAAATATTTACTTACTTTCTAAATCTACTTAAATATGGATAATAGAACAGCAATAATTAAACAACCTGATAATATTTCTTCTTTTAATGATGTTTATAAATTACAAAAAGAATATCAGGAGGCATTGATTTTAGATAATTCTAACCCTGATTTTATTTGGATAGGGGAGCATCAACTCTGTTATACATTGGGGAGAGGATCTAATTACGATAACTTATTATTTTCTCTAAATGATGCTAAATATGATGTTTTTAAGATTGATAGAGGTGGTGAGGTAACTTGTCATATGCCAGGACAATTAGTAACGTATTTGGTTTTAGATTTGAAAAATTTTAATAAAGATTTAAATTGGTACTTAAGAAAAATTGAAGAAATTATTATAAAAATCCTTGGAGCTTTTAATATAGATTGTCACTCTAGAGAAGGGTTTACTGGTGTTTGGATAGGAAATAAGAAAATCGCATCAATTGGGATTGGGTGTAAAAGATGGATTACTATAAATGGATTTTCAATCAATATTGACTGCGAATTAGAAAACTTTAATAAGATTGTTCCTTGCGGAATAGAAAATTGTCTTATGGCAAATATGATTGATTACAACAAAAATTTAAATATTCAAGAAGTCAAGAGAATTGTTAAAAAAACCATCGAGGAAGAATTTAATTTTGATTTTATATCAAAATAGAAATTAAAATTTCAAAATCAATTTAATATGGGTGATTTAGCGTATTGGCCTGCAGCCAAACCTCTTTCTAAAAAAAATACATTTGCCAAAAATAGAGATTTTATTAAGAACCTTGATCATATAGATCAAATTTGGGAAAAATTAAAATTTAAATGTGGTGATACTTTAGCTGTTTGCGATTTAAGAGGGAAATACAAAGAAAAATTTTCTTATTCTGAGCTGGCTGATTTAATAAAAACAGTCTCTTCTTCTTTTGAAAATTATGGTTTAAAAAAGGGGGATGTAGTTACTGTAATATCTGAAAATTCTCCAAGATGGCTAGCAGTAGATCAAGGCTTAATGCGTTTAGGAGCTATAAATGCAGTGCGAGGTATTAATTCTCCTTCAGTAGAATTAGACTATATTATTGGGCACTCTAATTCAGTAGGACTAATAGTTCAATCTAAGGAAATTTGGCTAAAGTTAAACAACAAAGAAGAATTAAAAAAAAGACTGAAATTTATAATCAATTTAGAAGATGAACAATTTGAAAGTTTAATAAGTTGGAGTACATTCATAAGTTCAGTAGAAAAAGAAAATTCACAAAATAATAATCTTGAAAAATTTAATCCAGAAATTGATGACGTCGCTACTATTCTTTACACTTCTGGGACGACCGGAAAACCCAAAGGTGTGCCTTTGACTCATGCAAATTTTTTACATCAAATAATCAATTTAGCCTATATCGCTGATCCAGAACCAGGGACCTCTGTATTAAGCGTTTTGCCTATCTGGCATTCTTATGAGAGAAGTGCTGAATACTTCTTTTTTTCATGCGGTTGTTCTCAATACTATACAATTCCAAAATTTCTTAAAGATGATATTACACAAATAAAACCTGTTGTCATGGCTACTGTACCGAGACTATGGGAAGCAATACATGATGGTTTTTTTCAGGCTTTGAAAAAAATGCCTTCCAAAAAGCAAAAACTTATTAAGTTTTTGATAAGTAATAGTTCGGTTTTTAAAAGAAGTCTTAGAAAGATAAGAAATATAGATATAAATCAAATAACTTTTAAATCAAAAATCCCCTTACTGGGTTCTGTTATTAGCCGATACCCTTTACATAAATTGTCAACTATTTTTTTATGGCCGAATATTCTTAGACAACTATGCGGAGAAAAACTGAAATTTCCTATTAATGGTGGAGGTGCATTGCCAGAACATGTAGATCTTTTTTTTGAATCTTTAGGTGTAGATGTTTTGGTGGGATATGGACTCACAGAAACTAGTCCAGTATTAACTTGTAGGAGAAGAGAATTAAATGTTAGAGGATCATCTGGGCAGCCTCTTTCATTTACTGAAATCAAAATAGTGAATGATGATAAAAAAAAGATTCTTAAGTTCAGAGAAGTCGGAAAAATTCTTGTTAGGGGGCCGCAAGTAATGAAAGGTTATCTTAATAATGAAATAGCTACAAATGATGTTTTATCCAAGGATGGTTGGTTTGATACTGGTGATTTAGGTTTTCTAATACCAAATGGTTCTCTCTTTATAACCGGAAGAGCCAAGGATACAATAGTGCTATCAAGTGGTGAAAATATAGAACCGAATCCCCTAGAGACTGAAATTCTTAGTTCAGAATTTATTAATCAGATTCAATTAGTAGGACAAGATAAGAAATGTTTAACAGCTCTCGTAGTTCCTAATGTCGAAATGGTTAAAAGCAAGTTTTTGGAAGAAGACCTTTCAAAATTAAACCTGAATAAGAAAATTGGTACATTTTTCAAATCACAAATTAATAATTTGCTTAAAAGTCGATTAGGAGCAAGATCAGAAGAACAAATATTAGATTGTTATTTTGTTGATGCCTTTACTCTAGAAAATGGGTTATTAACACAAACTCTTAAACAAAAAAGAAAAGAAATAGAAAAAAAGTATTCATTACAAATAGAAAATATGTATGAAAACAAATTTAGTAAGAAAATTTGATTTGTTCTATCTATATTGAAAAGGAAATTTAATTTTTTATGGAAACAAAAAACTCAATATCTATAAAGCGCTCAATAGCTATTAAAGCTGTAGTTACTCCAACTTGGAAGGAAGATGCTGAAAAAGAATTAAGTAAAGCAATTTCAAACATTGATCAGCAATTATCGCAACTGGAGCAAGAGGGGCAGCAAATAGTAAATAATATTAGATCCCAATCGGTTAATCCCCTAGATCCAAGAGTCCAAGAACAGGTTAGTCAGGTGCAACAACAAGTCGCAGCAAAACGAAATGAAATTGAAGAACAAAAAAGAAATCTTCTTCAACAACAGAGTCAAGTTCGCGAATTAAAAATGGACGAAATTGTTGATCAAGGGCAAGTGGATAGTTTCTGTGATGTCACTGTGGGAGACAATCTTATTGAAAAAATGCAAGTATCGATTACGGTTAAGGATGGAGTTATTCAATCTATAGATAATAATTAAAGAGAAGATTTAGTATTTTTGATAAATATAAGTAAATCTTAATTTCGAAAAGTTTTAAATTCTAATCGATCTAAATTATTACTTTCTTAAGTTTTAAGAGTTCCCACTGTGAACATGATTTCGTATAATTAAAATAAGAGGTTAAAGGGTTCTTAACCATAAAAACTTTAGGAAGTTTGGTAGAAATCCCTTGAAACTTATGCAATAACAATTTTCTTATGTCTCACGAAATATTCATGCCTGCCTTGAGTTCTACTATGACAGAGGGCAAGATTGTGGAATGGTTGAAAAATCCAGGAGATAAAGTTGAAAGAGGTGAATCTGTCTTGGTTGTTGAATCTGACAAGGCAGATATGGATGTTGAATCTTTTCAAGATGGATATCTTGCGGCTGTTTTAATGCCTGCTGGCAGCACTGCACCAGTAGGAGAGACTATCGGTCTTATTGTAGAAAATGAGGACGAGATAGCTTCTGTTCAAGAACAAAATAAAGGAATACAACCCGAAGTTTCTAGTTCGGATCAACTTGAATTGGTAAGCAATAAAACTGAAGAAAAACCTGTGGTTCAAAGTGAAATTGTTGAAAAACAAGAAAAAGAAGTCGTATTAATGAGTGAAAAGGCAGCCTCATCTTTTAATAGTGATCAAATAAATGCTGCTACGATTAATGTTTCTTCGAGGGTGATTGCATCTCCAAGAGCTAAAAAACTTGCCTCTCAAATGGGCGTTGATTTAGCAAAGGTTCATGGATCCGGACCTCACGGAAGGATTCAAGCCGATGATATTTTAAAAGCTAATGGCCAACCAGTCTCTATACCATGGATAGGTGAAGGTGGTTCTCCTGCAAGTATACCTGGTGCAAATTTGGGAGTTGAAAGTAAACCAGAAACTTCAGGAAATAGTTTTGGTAATCCCGGAGAAACAGTTCAATTTAATACTCTTCAAAAAGCGGTAAATAAAAATATGGAATCTAGTTTAGATGTGCCATGTTTTAGGGTGGGTTATTCCATTAACACAGATAAATTAGATAATTTCTACAAAAAAGTAAAACAGAACGGAGTTACTATGACTGCTTTACTAGTAAAGGCAGTTGCAAAGACACTAAAGAAACATCCTCAAGTTAACTCAAGTTTTTCAGAGAATGGAATTTCTTATCCAGAAAATATAAATATTGCTGTTGCTGTTGCGATGGAAGATGGTGGACTAATAACTCCAGTTTTAAAAGAACCATGCAATACTGATTTATTTGAATTGTCTAGGGAATGGAAAGATCTCGTAAAAAGATCAAGATCAAAACAATTAGAACCTGATGAATACTCAACGGGAACCTTCACTTTATCTAACCTTGGGATGTTTGGAGTTGATAGATTTGACGCAATTCTTCCTCCAGGTACCGGTGCTATTTTAGCCATAGCATCATCGAAACCAACCGTTGTTGCTAATAGTGATGGTTCAATATCTGTTAAAAAAATAATGCAAGTAAATCTAACAGCTGATCATAGAGTGATCTATGGAGCTGATGGAGCTTCATTCTTAAAAGACTTGGCTTCCCTAATTGAAGATGTGCCAGAGACTCTTGTATCCTAAATTTAATTGATTTCTCAAATTAATAATGAAGAAAGAGATTTTAAGCTTGAAGCTTATGACTATTTACTTGATCCTTCATTAATTGCTAGTAAACCTTCTGCAATTAGGCATGAATCAAGATTGATGATAGTTAGAAATAGTTTTTTAGAAGAAGACTGTTTAACTAATAAATTTACTAAGAATCTTTTAGATGAATTTAGAGAAGGGGATCTTGTAATTGTAAATAATACCAAAGTTATGAAAGCTAGGTTAAAGGTTGAATTAGAAAATAAGACATTAGTCGAATTATTAGTTTTAGAAAGATCCCATGAATGTGTTTGGTTATGTTTGGCAAAGCCAGCAAAAAAGTTAAAAATAAATAGAAAATTAAAATTAAAATCTCCATTAGCACAAGATATTAATTTGATTGTTGATGGAGTTGATGAAGAAACTGGAGGGAGATTTATTAAATTTCCGGAAAATATAACTTGTCTCAATTCAATGAATGAACTTCTTGATAAATACGGGGAAATCCCTCTTCCTCCTTATATAAAAAATTCCGAAGAAGAATCTTTTCATGAGAAAAGTTATCAAACTGAGTATGCAACAAATCCGGGGGCAGTTGCTGCACCAACAGCTGGTTTACACTTAAGCAAAAGTCTTATTTCCAATCTAAAAAAAAAAGGCGTAATAATCTTACCGATAACTTTGCACGTGGGTTATGGAACATTCAAACCAATTGATCAAGAAGATTTAAGTAACTTAAAACTTCACAAAGAATGGGTAAGTGTTAATAAGGAAGTAGTGGAGGAAATAAAAAGAATAAAGAAAACAGATAGAAAAATAATTGCTATTGGTACAACTAGCGTAAGAGCTCTTGAAAGTTGTTATTCTCACGAAATTAGTGACTTTACTCCCATAGCTAAATACGTAGATTTAGTAATTAAGCCAGGTTATAAATTTAAGGTAGTTGATGGATTATTAACTAATTTTCATCTCCCTAAAAGTTCATTATTACTTTTAGTAAGTGCAATGATTGGTAGAGAAAGATTATTAGATCTATATAAAAAAGCCATAAAAGAAAAATTTAGATTCTTCTCTTATGGCGATGCGATGTATATTTCACCAGATTCACTACTGGAGAAAAAATAGATTTAGGCTTTGACTGGTTCTTGAATGATTCCGCTTGGAACTTCAGTAAACATAATTGATGATAAATACCTCTCTGCTAAATCAGGTAGAACAACTACGATTGTCTTCCCTGCATATTCATCTTGTTCAGCTAATCTAACAGCAGCAGCAGCAGCAGCCCCACAAGATATTCCTACTAATAGACCTTCTTCTTTTGCTAATCTAAGAGCCATCTCGATTGACTCATCATTTGTTACTTGTTCAACCTTATCAACAATTGATAAATCAAGGTTCTTAGGAATAAATCCTGCTCCAATTCCTTGAATTTTATGAGGTCCAGATTTAACCTCTTCTCCATTCATTGTCTGTGTAATAACAGGACTGTGTGATGGTTCTACAGCTACAGAAGTAATATTCTTGCCCTTCTCTTGCTTAATGTATCTTGAAACTCCTGTAATTGTTCCGCCAGTTCCAACCCCTGCAACTAGGACATCAATTTCACCATCGCAATCATCCCAGATTTCTGGTCCAGTAGTTTTGAAATGAATTTCAGGGTTTGCTGGATTATCAAATTGACCTGGCATGAAATATTGAGAAGGATTACTCTCTGCAATTTCTTTAGCCTTAGCTATTGCTCCAGGCATACCTTTAGATGCTTCTGTTAAAACAATTTCTGCACCCAATACTGCCATAACCCTTCTTCTTTCAATTGACATGGATTCTGGCATTGTAAGGATGAGTTTATAACCTCTTGCTGAAGCAGTAAAAGCTAGGGCGATTCCTGTATTTCCAGAAGTTGGCTCAACAATAGTTTTATCTTTTGTAAGCTTCCCACTTTTCTCTGCATCCCAGATCATGTTTGCGCCAATCCTACATTTGACACTATAAGCAGGGTTTCTACCTTCAATTTTTGCAAGTACTGTAGCTTTCGCGTTTTTAGTAACTGATTTTAATTTTACTAATGGAGTGTTTCCAATAGCAAAACTGTTGTCCTCATAAATTTTTGCCATTTATATATTGAGAAAATATATTTTAATACTAACTATTATTTAGAAAAAGAGTATATAAGTTTCTATACGGTAAATACTAGGAATTTAGAAATTATTTAATGCTTCAGAAAAGGTTTTCCATAATTGATCTTGGTCTTCTAATCCAACTGATACTCTAATAAGGTGCGTAGGTATACCAAAACTTTCAGCCCAATCCAACTCGTCATAATGAGCTAGTAAAACATAAGGACAAACTAGAGTAAATTTTGTACCTAAACTAGGTCCTTTAGATACTTGTAGAGAATCATAAAATTTCTTAGCTTTGTTTAATCCTCCATTTAATTCAAATGATAATAAGCAACCGTATCCTCCATCAGAAGTAAGTAAAGAATTATAATTTGGACAATTTTCAGGATGGAAAATATTTTTAATCTCGCTATGGGTCTCTAATCTTTTTTTTAATTCTAAACATGCTTTATTTTGTTCAAAAACTCTTTCATTTACATCTCTACTAACCTTCTCTAGATAAACTATATCTCCATCGGAAAGTATTGGAAGATTAATCTCGTTTAATACATTTCTAAACTGATCAATCCATTTGCTTTTTGGATTTAGTATTAATGATCCGGCAAGAATATCGCCACTACCTGAAAAAATTTTTGTAAGTGAAGTAAAAGCTATATCTGCATGTTCCAGAGAATTTATATTTAAATTCGAACCAATTGTATCGTCAACAATTAACGGAATATTTAGCTTTTTTGCAATTTTTGAAATTTTTTTAATGTTTACGCATTTGAGCATTGGATTACTTGGAAGTTCAATAATTAATGCTGATGGATCTATTCTTTTGATTTCTAATTCAATATCCGCGCAATTTTCTTCTGTAATTAACTTTGCTCCATGAAAGATTTTCATTGGTAATTTAAGTACATCTACATATGGAAACCCAACTTGGAGTGTTGGTTTAGCAGGAAATAATTTATATATGATTTCTAATGATGTATGCAATGCAGACATTCCAGATGAAGTTAAGTGAATATCATTAGAGTTAATTTTTGTAGATTTAGAAATTCTATTTTTTATTCGTTGAGAACATTCATTTACGTAAGATTTTGGAGGGCAATCTTCAAGACCTAGCTCTATAGCGGCAGCTCTTGAAGATAGACCAAGACCAGTATGTTGCCAAAAATATTTTGCATAAATACTTCCTTCTTTTTCAGTTATTAAGAAAGCTAAATTATCTTTTTTTTCTACTAAGGAGAATTGTTCAGAAGTATTTCTATCAATGTATTGTTTAGCTTTAAAAGCTATTCTTTCATTCGGATATGGCCAGATACTTTTATTGTTGTAGTAATTTTGCTTTTTTACTTTTTCGCATAATCTTTTCACTATGGGGTTTAGCCCGAATCGTGGGTAAATGGACTTCAATAAATTCATGCATTCTTGATCTTTTTCCTCGTAATTTATTACATCATTCCAAGTTGGTAATGCTACAGAAACGGCATGAATACTATCAGGAATTGCATATCCCAACTCTAAATTTTTCCATATAGGTTTTTTAAGTAAATCTCTCAATTTTCAGAATTTATTTAAAGCAAATAAAATGTCCGAAATTAAATCGTTTGTATCTTCACATCCAATTGATAATCTGACAAGAGCATCATCTATCCCTAGCAGATTTTTTGTTTTGTCATCAACAGAAGCATGAGTCATCGTTGCAGGGTGACAAATTAAACTTTCAACTCCTCCAAGGCTTTCTGCTAGAGAGAAATATTTGAGAGATTTGCAAAATTTAAAAGTATCCTCTTTATTTAAATTTAATTTTAGGGTGATCATTGAACCTCCAGATTTCATTTGCGATTTTGCTAAATTAAATTGCGGATGTTCTTGATTAAAAGGGTAAATTACTTTACTAATTATTTTATAATTCCCTAATTCTTCAGAAATAAATTGTGCACTTTTAGTTTGTTGTTCGATTCTTAAAGGAAGAGTTTTTACTCCTCTCGTAATGAGCCAACTATCAAAAGGAGATGGTTGAAGCCCGAGAGCTTTTTGAGAGAAAAGCATCTTACTATTCCATTCCTCATTATTTGTCAGTACTGCTCCGCCAAGTGCGTCACTATGTCCATTAATGAATTTTGTGGTGCTTACAACCGATAGTGTTGCACCAAGGTCCAATGGTTTTTGAATAAGCGCTGTAGAAAATGTGTTGTCTACAACTACTGGTATTTCGAGTTTATTCGCTTCATCACAAATCGCCTTAATATCAAGTACCTTCAAAAGTGGATTAGTTGGACTTTCTAGCCATATCAAGGTTGGCTCGAAGTTTGAAATCTTTTTGATATCATTTTCGTTTGTAAAATCTGTGTATAAAACTTCTAGCCCAAATTTCTTGAAAACTTTTTCGAACATCCTCACTGTACAACCATAGAGATTTGACTCGCAGAGTATCTTGTCACCAGATTTTAGTGTTGATGAAATTGCAGTTACCGCGCTAATTCCAGATCCAAAAACTGTACAGTATTTAGAATCTTCTATTGATTTAAGGATGTTTTCTAGAATTCTAAAGTTTGGATTGCCTGATCTGGTGTAGTCGAAATTATCTTTATTTCCATGTTTAAAAGTAGATGTAGAAAAAATAGGAGGCATAACGCATCCGGTGTCTTCTGCAAAAGTTTCCCCATGGTGAATAGATAGGGTCTTAAAACCTGGCTTTTTGATATTATTTTCCTTATTTCCCATTATTTTTAAAAATAAGAATTAAATTAAATCTCTCATTTTTTTTAATGAGAGATTTAATAATCCAAAGAAAAGTAGTATTAAACTTTTCTTGAATAATATTCAACAACTAGTAGTTCGTTTATTTCAAGAGCCACCCACTCTCTATCGCATTTCCCATTTATTTTTCCCGTTAATTTAGGTTTGTCTAAATCAAGATGAGGTGGAACATTTGCTAAGCCAGGGAATTCTATATTACCTTCAACAAGTTTTTTGCTTGCTTTGTTTTCTTTAATTCCGATTACATCGCCTGATTTGCATTGATAACCAGCAATATCAAGAACCTTTCCATTAACGGTTACATGGCCATGATTTACTAATTGTCTTGAGCCTGGAATGGTACCTCCAAAACCTAATCTAAAACAAACATTATCAAGTCTGTTTTCCAAAAGTCTTAGTAGGTTAGTTCCTGTAGATCCTTCTTGAGCTCTAGCTTTTTTTACATAACGAACTAGTTGTTTTTCAGAAACTCCATAATTAAACCTAAGTTTCTGCTTTTCTTCTAGACGAATTGCATATTCTGATCGCTTGCGACGGGCTTGGCCGTGCTGACCTGGAGGATTAGACTTCTTTGAAGCTTTCCTGGTGAGACCTGGTAGTTCTCCCAAGCGACGCGTAACCCTTAATCTGGGGCCGCGGTATCTTGACATAATTTTAAATTAAATAGAAATTTGCAATAAATTGGATAATTGATTAAATTCAATTAAACTAATTACTACTCGAAATATTATTTTACATCATTAAAGTGTTCAAAACTATTAATAAATCAATTACTTCTATACTTCTTTTTATGATTTCGTTTTATCAAAAGTGGTTTTCTCCTTTTTTTGGACCAAAATGCAGATTTATTCCAAGTTGCAGCTCTTATGGATATGAGGCAATTACTAGACATGGTCCTTGGAAGGGAGGGTGGTTAACTTTAAAAAGATTAAGCAGATGTCATCCTTTAACTCCCTGTGGATGTGACCCTGTGCCTGACTAAATGAATGAAAATATTTATTTTTGTTAGGCAGGGATGTTGCCTTTGTGATTCATTAAAAAACAAACTGGCAAAAATAAATCTTAATGAGTTATTCCCTAATCTAGAAGAGCTTAAAGAAATTGATATTGATAGGTTCGATTTATATAAAGATAAATATAAAAAATATGATTATGAAGTACCTGTTATTGCTATTGAAAGAATTAGGTCTGAGGAGATCATAGAATTGCCTCGCATTTCTCCAAGATTAAAAGATGATCAATTAAAGAATTGGTTTAAAAAAAATATTAGTACCATTCTGGAGAAATAATTTTTTTTATATGAAATCTATAAAATTACATAAACTTTTAGATTTAGTAGGAATTATTCCTTCATTAGATTTAATCGATCATGAAATCAATAATATTTCTTTTAACTCTAAAGAAGTACAAAAAGGAACTTTATTTTTAGGAATGCCTGGTTTAAATGTTGATGGAGGAAAATTTTGTATTGAGGCAATTGAAAATGGTGCTGAGGCTGCCATTATTGGGTTTGCTGCAAAAGAGAAAATTGGATCTATTGATCGAGAAAGGATTTTGGTTATTGAGGATAATTTAGATTATATTTTTGGTCAAATTGTCGCTGAGTTTTGGAATAGGCCTTCAAGAAAACTTAAACTTATTGGTGTTACTGGTACTAATGGAAAAACGACAATTACTTTCTTATTGGAATATCTTTTAAAAAAATTAGGGAAAAAGACTGCATTATTTGGGACCTTGTTTAATAGATGGCCTGGCTTCTCAGAAGTGTCTTCTCATACAACTGATTTCGCCGATAAACTTCAAAAGAAATTAAATGCTGCTGTTGAGGCTGAATCTGAATTCGCGATATTAGAGGTAAGTTCTCATTCTATTGCTCAAAAGAGGATATCAGGATGCGAATTTGAGGCGGCTATTTTTACTAATTTAACTCAAGATCATCTTGATTATCACTTAGATATGGAATCTTATTTTCAAACAAAAAGAAAATTGTTTTTCCCACCTTATTTAAAAGAAAAGGATGGAATTTCTGTATTAAATCATGATGACCATTGGATATCTAAATTATCGTCTGATCTTGAAAAAAGATCTTCATTAGTGTCTACAAAGATTACTGAAAGTGAATTTGAAAATGATGATTTTTTTTTCGTAACAGATAAAAAATTTACTGAAAGTGGTTCCACCTGTATTTTTCATACACCTAGGGAAAAAATTCAACTGTTTGTTCCACTTGTCGGTGAATTTAATTTAATGAATGCGACTCAAGCAATAACAATTTTGTATAAACTGAATTTTTCTTTAAAAGATTTATCAAAGCTAATACAATCTTTCCCTGGTGCTCCTGGGAGAATGGAGAAAATACAGATTGATGATAGTGACGTTTCAAGATCTCTTCCAACAGTAATTGTTGATTATGCCCACACTCCTGATGGATTAAAAAAAGTTTTGCAATCAATTAAAAAACTTTGTGAAGGGAAACTAATAACTGTTTTTGGCTGTGGCGGAGATCGTGATCGTAGTAAAAGGCCTTTGATGGGATCAATAGCTGAAGAGTTGTCTGATCAACTTTTTATAACTTCAGATAATCCAAGATCAGAAGAACCCCAAAAGATAGTGAATGATATTTTGATGGGTATAAAAAAAAGAGAAAAAATAACAATTGAAATTGATAGATTTAAAGCAATAAATGAATCTATTAAATTTGCCAATAAAAAAGATATTATTTTAATTGCAGGAAAAGGACATGAAGACTACCAAATTCTCAATGATAAAGTTATTAATTTTGATGATAGAAAAATAGCTTATAAATTATTAAAAGAAAAAAATAAATCTCAATAAAATTTCCCAATCAAATAAGAAAGATTTTTACGCAAATCACAAGAAAAGTTTCTTAGAATAATTGGAGTTATTTTTAATAAAATGAAAGGCTTAGCCTTAGTTGTAGGCGCAGGCGGAATTGGAACACAACTAGCTAAAGATCTGAATGAAAGTGAAAAAGATTTAGATGTTGTTTTGTGTGGAAGAAAAAGTGAATTTAATCCTTTTTGGGAATTAGATATAGAGGATTCTCAATCCCTTTTGCAGTTGAAAAATAAAATATCAAATCATCCTTCAAAATTAAGGCTAGTTGTTAATGCTACAGGTAGACTTCATAGTGATTCTCTTCAACCGGAAAAAAGATTACAACATCTTGATAAAAAGAATATGATGGAAAGTTTTTCAATCAATGCCTTTTCTCCTATTTTATTAGCTAAAGCGATTGAAGAATTTATACCAAAAGATTGCGATTTTAATTTTGCAAGTATAAGTGCAAGAGTTGGTAGCATTGGAGATAATCAAACTGGAGGTTGGTATTCATACAGAGCTGCAAAATCTGCGCAAAATCAATTTTTTAAATCTTTAAGTATTGAATGGGCAAGACGTTTCCCAAAGGCTGCTATCACATTGCTTCATCCAGGAACAGTAGATACTGATTTATCTAGACCTTTTCATAAATTTGTTCCAGAACATAAATTATTTAGTAAAGAAAAATCCTCCCAATTCCTGATAAATATTATTAAAAATCAATCACCAGAATCCACAGGAAAATTTATTGCATGGGACAATTCGGAGATACCATGGTAGACTAAATTTTTTTTATATCAATAGATCTTTAAGTCAATATTTTTTTTATTTCTCTAGCAAGTAAATCAATCTCAGCTTCTGTAGTCATTTGATGTACGCATGCTCTAAACCATTTTGGATCTTCTAAAACTCTAATCCAAATTTTCTTTTCTCCAAGTTTCTTTACATATTTATCCTTATCTTTAATATTTTCGATATTAAAACTAACAATCCCATTTAAATATTTTTTTTCTAAAACTAATTCAACTCCCTTTGATTGATTTAATTCATCCCAAAGTTTTCCACTTAATTTTTTGATATTTTTGTTTTTTTCTTTTTCATGGCAGTCTTTATCCAAAAGATCTAAAGAATTCCGAAGCCCAGCAAGTAAAGGAATACAAGAGGTAGCTATTTCAAATTTCCTTGCATCATCATGAAAAAGATTATCTGAAGGCTTATAAATACCTTGTTCTTTTTTTAATGATTTCCAACCAATTATTGTTGGATCTGTTTCATGAATAAATCTATCTGAGACATAAATGGCTCCAAGTCCTTCTGGTCCACATGCCCATTTATGAGAAGTTATTGAATATAAATCGGAATAAAAAACTTCTTTTTCAATATTTATGTGACCAAAGGTTTGAGCACCATCAACAAGTAAATAAGAATCTTCTCGATTATTTTTTAATTCGATAGAAATTTTTTTTAAAGGGATTTTATATCCAAAGTTCCATAAGATATGAGAAATAATTAGGATCTTAGTCTTACTATTTAGATTTTTCAAAATCTCTAAAATTATATTTTCTTCGTTTAGATTTTTAATTTTTTGGATTGGCAAAATTTTGAATATTAATTTATTTCTCCTGCAAAATTCACGACTTGCAGCCACTACTCCAGGATGTTCACAGTCACTTATTAACAACTCTTCTCCCTCTTTTACTTTTATTCCCCAGAAGGGCAAAATCATACCAGAAGAGATGTTTTCGGTAAGAGCTACATTCTTTGAATTGACACCTAATTTTTGTGCAATGATTCTTTTTGTGGTCAATATTTCTTTATAAATAAAAGGCCACATATCATTAGTAAATGGTCCTAAATCTTGGATAATTTCCCAAGTTTTAACTATTGCTTCTAGAGAAGATTTTGGTAATGGTCCTTGACCACCATAGTTAAAATAATACTTATTTTTTAATGCGGGTATTTGATCTCTTAGATTATTTCTCATGGAAATTTATATTTTAAACTTTTGAATTTTTTAAATATTGCCCACTAAAGTTACTGTTCTAAATTCAATATCCTCAATTACTTTCCAAGGGTCAGCACTTCTTTCTGCAAATTCTAAATTTTTAAATCCTAGTTCTTTAAAATCACTTATAAAGTCTGGTTCATACCATGCTCCACTAATACATCCTGTCCATAGATCATGATCATTTTGCAATCTTAAAGGTACTTTTTTGTTAGAGACAATATCGCTAATTGCAATTCTTCCATTATCGTTTAAAACTCTTTTTATATTTCTTAGAAGGTTATTTCTAGATTCTGGACTTACCAAGTTTAAAACGCAATTACTTAAAATAATATCGACTGATTTGTCGGCGATTAATGGATTTAAATCTTCATCTAATTCATCAAGTTTTTCAATTGATCCTTCAAGAAATTCTGTATTGTTAAAACCTATATTTTTTGTAACTTCTTTAGAGGCTGATCTTGATAAACAAAGCATGTCAGGATTCTGATCAACTCCAATAACTTTCCCTTTTTTTCCAACAATTTGCGCACAAATAAAAGCATTTTTGCCGCTACCACTTCCAAGGTCTAAGACTATATCATTTTTTTGAACATATTTTGTTGGATCACCACATCCATAGTCTCTTTCTATAACCTCTTGAGGAATTGCTTCAAGTAATACGGGATTAAAACCAACTGGTGTACAAAGACAACTTTCTTTTTCAAGTGCGGCTGAACCATATCTTTCTTGAATCGCATCTTTATGATCGAATTGATTAGATGCTTTATTCGATGTGTTTGTATTACAGCAACTTTCAGACATATTTTTTAAAGGACTCTTGATAAATATAGCCAAAAAAAAAGCCCCTGAAAAAGGGGCTTTTAATTTGTTTAATTAAATTATTTAGTGTAATTAACACCTCTGTAATTTAATTCTGCTTTTTCATTACTTGAAGAAGCGTCATCCATTCTGTTGGTGTATACGTTTCTTCTGTAGGTAAGTTCAACAAGTTGCTTTTTAGCAGCTTCTTTGTTTTGAACGTAGTTTTTACCTCTGTAAGTTAAAGTAGTCATGTTTCGATGTGACAACACGGCCATCCCCCGTTCCATGGTATGACTCGAACTGCGCCCTCAAATGAGGGTGAACGAAAAAGTAGCGATTGCTACAAAATTATTATAAGCGTTTTTTTAACTGCATGTCTAGCTTTTACAAATAGAAACGAAGATTTAATGTTTTTTTAATTATTATCTTAGGTAAATTTTTTTATAAATAGTCTCTAAAAAGGATTATGTTTATATTTGGTTTAATCTTCATGTAACTATTTATTTATGACAGGTTTTTTATATTTCTTGGGAAATACTTTAAGGTGGCCAGTGTTAAAGCCAAAAGAATTTTTTTCACTACATGCTTATTTTTCAATTATTTATTTGATAACTTTTACTTTGAGTAAATATGATGTAAGCCAATCAAATTTAGTTTTTACTTTAGGAATTCTTGCACCTCTTTTAATAGCTATTGGTCAAGGACTTCCAATTGATTGCCTTGATATGGAATCATCTTTGTTGAAGGAATTAAAAACTAAATAATATATTTCAGTTAAAAAATTTTTATAAAACCTGGACAACTTCGCTTATTTCAGGAATCATTTCTTTTAACTTTCTTTCAATACCCATTTTGAGAGTCATAGTGCTACTTGGGCAACTACCACATGCTCCTTGAAGTCTGACTTTGACAATTGGACCATCTATTTCTGCAATCTCTACATTACCTCCATCAGAAATTAAAAAAGGTCTTAGCTCGTCAAGGACTTTTTCTACATTTTCGTTTGTCAGCGAGAGTGTTTCAGTACTCATAATTTTGGATTAACTTTATAATAAGCCTAGAAAGAAATCTGATTAATTGCAAAAAAGATAATTTTCTGTTGTGACTTCATCTAAAAATCCCACTAATGACAATAGCCACTTTGATGCAGTCTTAGTAGGAGGAGGGATAATGAGTAGTACTCTAGCCCTCCTAATTTCAGAAGTTTTACCAGATATAAAATTTCTTATTATAGAAAAATTAAATGCTCCAGGAAGTGAAAGTACTGGCGCTTTTAATAATGCAGGTACAGGACATGCGGCTAATTGCGAATTAAACTATACTCCTTTAGATGAAAAAGGAAATCTAAAAATAGATAAAGCGCTCTCAATAAATCGTTCTTTTGAAACATCCATGTCTTTATGGGCCTCATTGTATGAAGCAGGGAAAATTGATATTAAGAAATTTCTAAAATTTATTCCTCATATTAGCTTTGTGTCTGGTCAGGATAATATTTCTTTTTTAAAAAAAAGATTTCAGAAAATGACCGAAAATCCTGAATTTATCGATATGGAATTTTCTTCATCTTTTGATGAAATTTCATCATGGGCTCCTCTAATAACAAAAGATAGAAATCCATCTACTCAAATTGCAGCTACCAGAATAGGCAGAGGAACTGATATTAATTTTGAGGCTTTAACTAAAGAGTATTTGTCATTAGTTTCCTTAAACAAAAATGTTGAAATTAGATACAAAACAGAATTAATAGATTTAAAGAAAATTGATAAAAAACAATGGGAACTAGAAATTAGTTCTGAAGGTAGAAAAACTTCAATTAGAACTGGCTATGTTTTTCTTGGTGCTGGTGGAAAAACAATTAATTATTTGCAAAAATCAAAAATTCCAGAAGCAAAAAGTTATGGTGGATTTCCTGTTAGTGGGAAATGGCTTATTTGCGAGAAAAAAGATCTAACAGAAAAACATAACTCAAAAGTTTATGGTAAAGCTGATATTGGATCGCCACCAATGTCTGTGCCTCATCTAGACACCAGATGGATTAATAATAAAAAACTTCTTTTATATGGACCTTTTGCTGGATTTACAACGAAATTTTTAAAACAAAGTTCATACTTTGACTTATTTAGTTCAATTAAAAAGAATAATATATTTTCTATGTTAGACGTTGGTTTCAAGAATAACGATTTAATTAATTACCTCATATCACAATCATTAAAGAGCCATAACTCAAGAGTTGAGAATTTAAAGAATATGATGCCATCAGCTAATCCTTCTGATTGGTATTTAAAGAATGCTGGTCAAAGAGTCCAAATAATTAAAAAAACTGAAGGCGGTGGCTCTTTGAAATTTGGAACTGAGATTGTGAATTCATCTGATGGATCATTATCTGCTTTGTTAGGAGCATCTCCCGGAGCAAGTACTGCGGTCTCAATTATGGTTGAGGTTCTAGAAAAATCAGTCTTATTTTTAAACGACAAGCATAATCTAAAGAAAAAAATATATGACTTAATTTATCCAGAACGAACAGCCTCTGAAAAAAACAGTACCTTCATAAATGAAATTAAAAAAAGAAACAATTCCATTTTTGGTTTCCATCCATAATTCTAATTAGCTAATATTAATCAAGATGTAAAAAGAGGAGAATTTTTCTTTCTATATGACTGATATATCGGTTTCAAAAATTAGAAATTTCTGCATAATCGCTCATATTGACCATGGTAAATCTACCCTTGCAGATAGGTTGCTTCAAGATACTGGTACTGTTCAGCAAAGGGATATGCAAGAACAATTTTTGGACAGCATGGATCTTGAAAGAGAGAGAGGAATTACTATCAAGTTACAGGCCGCTAGGATGAAATATAAAGCTGACGATTCCCAAGAATATGTTTTGAACTTAATAGATACTCCAGGGCATGTTGATTTCTCTTATGAGGTTAGTAGATCTCTTCAAGCTTGTGAAGGCGCTTTACTCGTTGTTGATGCAAGTCAAGGAGTAGAAGCTCAAACCTTAGCTAATGTTTATCTTGCCTTAGAAAATAATCTTGAAATAATTCCAGTTTTAAATAAAGTTGATTTGCCAGGGGCTGATGCTGAAAAAATAAAACAAGAAATAGAGGAAATTATTGGACTTGATACATCTAATGCAATAAATTGTTCAGCAAAAACTGGAGTTGGTATTAAAGATATTTTGGAAGCAATCGTAAGAAGAGTACCTCCTCCTCAAGATGAAATTAAACTACCTACAAAGGCACTGATTTTTGATTCTTATTATGATCCGTACAGGGGAGTTATTGTTTATTTCAGGGTGATATCTGGGTCTCTAAATAAGAGAGAAAAAATATTATTAATGGCAAGTAAGAAAAATTATGAATTAGATGAGATAGGAATAATGGCGCCTGATCAGCAGCAAGTTGATGAATTACATGCAGGAGAAGTTGGTTATTTAGCTGCTTCTATAAAATCAGTTGCTGATGCCAGAGTGGGAGATACGATTACTCTTTTAAATTCACCTGCCAATGAACCTTTGCCTGGATATAAGACAGCAAATCCTATGGTTTTTTGTGGCTTATTCCCAACTGATGCTGATCAATTCCCAGATTTAAGAGTATCACTAGAAAAATTACAATTATCTGATGCAGCTTTAAAATATGAGCCCGAAACCAGTAGCGCAATGGGCTTCGGATTTCGGTGCGGATTCCTTGGACTTCTTCATATGGAGATTGTTCAAGAAAGATTAGAAAGAGAATATGACTTGGATTTAATCGTAACGGCACCATCAGTTATTTATAAAGTTAATTTAAATCAGAAGGAACATATCTTTATTGATAACCCTTCTACAATTCCTGATCCACAACTTAGAGAATCAATAGAAGAGCCTTATGTGAAAATGGAAATTTATGCTCCCAATGAATTTAATGGAACATTAATGGGTTTATGTCAGGAAAGAAGAGGAGTATTTATAGATATGAGGTACATAACAACAGATCGAGTTACCTTGATTTATGAAATTCCATTAGCAGAAGTTGTTACAGATTTCTTTGATCAAATGAAAAGTAGAACCCAAGGTTATGCATCAATGGAATATCATTTGATTGGCTATAGAAAAAATGACCTTGTTAGATTAGATTTTCTAATAAATTCAGAAAGAGCAGATCCATTAACTTCTATTGTTCATAAAGATAAGGCTTATGGAATTGGCAGAAGTTTAGTTGAGAAATTAAAAGAACTTATTCCAAAACAACAATTTAAAATACCTATTCAAGCATCAATCGGTAGCAGGATTATTGCAAGTGAAAGCATAAGTGCTTTGCGAAAAGATGTTTTATCTAAATGTTATGGAGGAGATATTTCTAGGAAAAAGAAACTTTTAAAGAAACAAGCCAAAGGTAAAAAGAGGATGAAGGCAATGGGTAAAGTTGAAGTCCCTCAAGAAGCTTTTATGGCAGTCTTGAAATTAAACCAGTAATTTCTTTTAATTTAAAATTTTCAGCTATTTATTTTTAAAAGAATTGGGTATATTTCATTTATATCTTTAAAAAAAGATTTTGGATATTAACTCATTTAATCGTGTCGGCGCAAATATCAGAAAAGCTGGATTTTTAATTGTACTTTTTTATCTTCTTGTTGTTTTAATAATGAAATTTTTAGAGGCCAATAATTTTTTTGGCTATTCATTTTCAATGTTAAGCAATGATATCTTTGCCCCTCCTTCTCTTAATCATTTTTGTGGCACAGATAGATTAGGAAGAGATGTTTGCTTAAGAACTTTGCAAGGATCATCATTAGCGATAGAAGTTGTGTTCTTAGCTATTCTTTTTTCATTAAGTTTGGGTTTGCCATTGGGATTATTAAGTGGATATTTTGGTGGGTTTTTTGATAAATGCTTATCACTAATAATGGATACTATTTTTTCAATACCTGTAATTTTGCTTTCAGTTGTTGTGGCTTTTGTATTGGGTAAGGGTATCCTTAACGCGGCTTTGGCGTTGTGTATTGTTTACTCTCCTCAATATTTTAGATTAATCAGAAATCAGACAATATTGGTTAAATCCGAAACTTATGTGGAGGCAGCTCAAGTTGCAGGAGCTGATGTTAAAAAAATTATTTTTAAATATATTCTCCCAAATGTAATAACACCATTGCCTATTCTGCTTACCCTAAATGCTGCAGATGCTGTTTTGGTATTAGGAAGTTTAGGATTTTTAGGCCTTGGCGTTCCTGCAGATGTCCCAGAGTGGGGAAGTGATTTAAATCTGGCTCTTGCCGCTTTACCTACAGGTATCTGGTGGACGGCTTTGTTCCCAGGTTTGGCAATGTTTTTTTTAGTTTTAGGTCTTTCTTTTATAGGAGAGGACCTTGAAGAAATTTTTGATAGTCAAAATTCTGAATAAATTTAGTTATCCGTAATAGGGTCAAGTTCTCCTTGATCATTCAACTTTGGATATTCTTTAGCTGATTTTTTATACACCGCAGCTAATTCTGGGTAACACCATTCAAAAAGAGTTTTTTGATATTCATCCATATTTAATCCTTCTCCATTAGCAGGCAATATACCTTTATTTTTTCTTTGGCGAACAGCTTCAAATAATAATATAGAAGCAGCAACTGAAACATTCAGAGATTGAACCATACCTCTCATAGGTATAAAAATTGATTGATCAACCATTGATATAAGTTCATTACTTAGTCCCCATTTTTCTGCTCCTAAAACAAAACATGTATTTTGAGAATAATCAAAATTTCTATAATCTACTGATTCACTATTAAGAGTCGTTCCATATAATTTAAAACCCTTATTTTTTAAATCAGATATTGCCGTGATAGTGTTTTCATGATTATTCAGTTTTACCCATTTTTGACTTCCTTGAGCAGTACTATTAAAAGTTTTAACGGCATTCGTTTTACTAATAAAATTTGCTTCGAAAACTCCTGCTGCATCACATGTCCTTAATATCGCAGATAAATTATGTGGTTTATTTACATCCTCAACTAAAACAGTCAAGTTTTTCATTCTGCAATCTAAAACTCCTTTGATTCGTTCAAATCTTCTTGGCAAAATTGACATTTATAATTTTTTCACACTTTTAAATTATATTCAAAAAATATTGATTACCTATTAAATCTCTTGGTTTATAATATTTTGGTAGTTTAAATTAACTCAATGGCATACATAGAATGGGACTATACAGTAATAACAAGTATGGTAGAAAAACAAGGGTGGGATTTACCTGATCGTGAGTCCGAAGAATGGAATAAATTTAACGATGAATTAGGAGAAAAAATGAGAGGTGTTGGACTTATTTTTGAAAAATATTGTAAATTTACTCCTGACATAGGAGAAGGAGTGCATCTTCTAGATGATTGATTACAAAAAGTTTTAAACCATTGATGTATCCCTTAATCAATGGCTTATTAATTAATAAGATAATATAATTTCACTAAATTAGAACTGGCAATTATTAAGGCTTTATAAAGCTTGTAATCTAAAAAAAATTTTTTATTCCACAAAAAAGTTATTTAATTTCTATATTTGAATAAAAATATGAAAAATAAATTAACCTTTTTATTCGATGGTGGTTGTCCACTTTGTTTGAGAGAAACAAATTTTCTTAAAAAAAGAGATACCTTAAATCAAATTGCATTTATAGATATTAATAGTAAGGATTATGATCAAAGTCTCTTTTATGACATCTCATATTCAGAAGCTATGTCAAACCTGCATGGGATTATTGAAAATGGTGAAATTATTAGGGGACTAGATGTACTTGCATATTCTTATGAATTAGTTGGTTTAGGTTGGGTTTATTATCCCTTGAAAATTAAGCTATTGTCTCCATTATTGAGATTGGTTTACAGATATTGGGCAAAATATAGACTTCAAATTACAGGTAGATCCGATATTGAAAAAATTTGTACCTCACAATGTGAACAATAAATATGGAAAGTATCGATATAGACAGAATAATAGAAATGTGTTGGGAAGATAGAACACCCTTTGAAGCTATCGAGTATCAATTTGGTTTAAAAGAGGAGGATGCGATAAAAATTATGCGTCAAAATTTAAAACCCAAATCTTTCAAAGTCTGGAGAAAGAGAGTTTCGGGAAGAAATACAAAACATATGGCTCTTAAAGATTCAACCAGATTTAAGTCTACTCATAAAAGAAAATTATAAATTTTGAAAAATCTTTCTACTAAAACTTGTCCTGTTTGCAATAGGCCATTTGAGTGGCGTAAAAAATGGAAAAACTGTTGGGATGATGTTATCTACTGTTCAAAAAGATGCAGTAATAGGAAGTCGCAAAGATGAAACAAGTATCAATTATTTTCCCGAATCAACTTTTTAGAGAAAGCCCAATCTTAAAAATAAATTGTGAAGTTTTGATTTTGGAAGACTCATTATTTTTTGGAAATGATAAATTTCATAAATTAATTAACCATAAAAATAAGTTAGTTTTTCATAGAGCATCTATGCTCGCATATAAAAATTATTTAGAAATATCTGGCTTTAAAGTTTTATATATCGAAAACAAGAATAATGTTTCTACAGTTGATTATTTATCGGAATTTATTAAAAATAAATATCAGAAAATAAATCTGATTGACCCTCATGATTTTTTAATAATGAAGAGGATTAATAATTTTGTTGAAAGTAATAATTTAGCTTTAAATATTTTGCCTTCTCCTATGTTTATGAGCAGTGAAGATTTAAAAAATTTATTTGTATCAAATACAAAAAAACCTCTTATGGGGAGATTTTATGAGAATCAAAGAAAAAGCCAAAAGATATTAGTCAATCCTGATGATACACCTGAAGGTGGTAAATGGAGTTTCGATGAAATGAACAGAAAAAAATTACCAAAAAAAATAAATATACCCGATATACCTAAATTACAAAAAAATAAATTTGTAGTTAATGCAGAAAGGTCATTAGCCAATTTTGATATTGAGTTTATTGGAGAAAGTAATAACTTTTTATATCCAACTAATTTTGAAGAGTCAGATGATTGGTTAAATGATTTTTTTAAACATAGATTTTTCTTATTTGGAGATTATGAGGATGCTATTTCTAAAGAAAATTCTTTTTTATGGCACAGTTTACTTTCTCCTCTTTTAAATAGCGGCTTATTAACCCCAGATTTAGTAGTAAATAAAGCATTACTTTTTGCAAAAAATAATAATGTTCCTATTAACTCTTTAGAGGGTTTTATTCGTCAAATTATTGGATGGAGAGAATTTATTTGCCTCGTCTATAAAAAGTATGGAACAAAGATGCGAAATAGTAATTTTTGGAATTTTGAAGATAAGCCAATTCCAAAATCCTTTTATCAAGGAAATACAGGAATTGAACCAGTAGACGTTGTTATAAAAAATATTATTAAATTTGGTTATTGTCATCATATTGAGCGGCTAATGATTATTGGCAACTTTATGCTTCTATGTAGAATTCACCCCAATCAAGTTTATAAATGGTTTATGGAAATGTTTATTGATTCCTATGATTGGGTTATGGTCCCAAATGTTTACGGAATGAGTCAGTTTAGTGATGGTGGTATCTTTTCAACAAAGCCATATATATCAAGCTCTAATTATGTAAAAAAAATGTCTAATTTTAAAAGTGGCTCATGGTGTGAAATATGGGATGGCTTATTTTGGAAATTTATTAAAGATAATGAAAGCTTTTTTAGAAAGCAATATCGTCTGGCAATGTTAACGAGAAATCTCGATAAAATGTCAGAGGAAAAATTAAATAATCATTTAAAAACGGCCGATAAATTTTTAAGGGATATTCAATAAATTAAGAGTAAAAACCTACAGTTTTCCTTGAAAAATTAAAAGAATATTATGTTATGAAGAAATATTAAGTAAGGATGTTAACTTAGAAAATATTAGATTTATCTAATGGAAATTGGAACACTTTTTTTAAAAAGTAATTCGACTGGAATTATCACTTTTTCTGAATTAGATTGGATAACCACCCATCAATCTAATTTTACTAGGTTGGAGGAATCCATAGCAATTAAATTAGGCAGAATGCTTGATACAGGATCTATCAATATTGGTTGCCGTTTGAAATCCTGAAAAAGTTTTTATTTTAATAATGAAGTATCAAAAAGAGAAAAAAATATTTTTTCGGGAAAGAATCCATTCTTTAAATATCTTTCTTTTTTTAGGATTTAATCTTTCACTTATTTCTATCTTAGGTTTTATTTGGTTTAATTCTGCAATTGAAAAAGTAGTTTAAATTTTTGAATTTTTTGTATATTAAAGTTATCTTTAAAAAAATTATTTATATTTTGAGCATAGGATATTTACAAAGAAAGGCAGCTTGGGAAATTTTATTAAAAGTTAGTTATGGTGATTTTTCTGATCATGCTCTTGAAAAGGTTTTAAAAAATTATCAATTTAATCCTCTTGATATAGCTTTTATTACGGAATTATCTTTTGGATGCATAAGGTATAGAAAATTTCTTGATCTTTGGACGGATCATACATCAAAAATTACTCATAAAAAGCAGCCTCCAAAATTAAGATGGCTTCTACATATAGGTTTGTATCAACTATTGAAAATGGATAAAATCCCATTTCCTGCTGCTATTTCTACCACTGTAGAAGTAGCTAAAAAAACAGATTTAAATGGTTTGGCGGGAACTGTAAATGCGATATTGAGAAATGCATCAAGAAAAATAGAACAAAAAATCTTTCCGGAATTATCTTCTGATAGAAAAGAAAGAATTTCATATCTTGAATCATTCCCATTATGGCTTGTGCAGGATCTTTATAAATGGGTCGGCAATAGCGAGGGTGAAAATATCATTAAGGCATTTAATAAAAAACCATCAATAGATTTGAGAATTAATCAATTAAAAACTAATTTAGATAACTTTTTGAAAGTACTTCATGAAAATAAAATTGATGCTGAAATTATTAATGATTTACATAATGGAATTACTTTAAAATCTAATCCAAGATCTATAAAAAATTTACCAGGATATAGTGATGGACTTTGGACAATTCAAGATAGATCTTCTCAGTGGATAGCACCTCTCTTAAATCCAAAAGAAGGTGAAAAGATTTTAGATGCTTGTGCAGCGCCAGGAAGTAAGTCTACCCACCTTGCAGAATTAACAAATGATAGTGCTGAAATCATTGCCGTAGATAGATCAGCAAAAAGATTGAAAATACTGCAATCAAATTTAGAAAGGTTAAATTTGAAATCTGTTATTACACTTAAGGCTGATGCTACGAGTTTGATTGAATTAAATCCTAAGTTTATATCTTATTTTGATAAGATTTTATTAGATGCTCCATGTTCGGGCATTGGAACTCTTTCCAGGAATCCAGATTCTAGATGGTCTTTAAGTAAAGAAAAAATAAAATCTTTAACTTTATTACAGGAAAAACTTTTGGAGAGTATCTTACCTCTTTTGAAAAAAGATGGTACTTTAGTTTATTCAACTTGTACTATTTGTCCCGATGAAAATAATCTATTAATTGAACGATTTATTGAAAAAAACAAAACTTTAAAATTGGTTAGCCAAAAGCAAATTTTACCTAGCTTTGATTATCCTGGTGATGGATTTTATTCTGCAATAATTTCTTATAAATCTTAAAAATATAATTTATTTTTTAATTGGAATTTTATAAATTTCAGATATGAACTTCTTCCATAAATAAGCTGCATTCCCACTAGATAATTCAGATTCCTTATTATTGTCGTAACCTATCCAGATCCCTGTTGTAAGGTTATCAATGGAACCAATAAACCAGAGATCTTTATTTCCATCAGATGTGCCTGTTTTCCCATAAATTTTCTTTCCTTTTATAGAGGCTGCTTTTGAAGTGCCTTCTTTTACAGATTTTTCAAGAAGTTTATTTATTTTCTTGTTTATTTTGAAATCTAATATTTTCTTGGAAATAGATTTATTTTCCCAAATGGGTTGTTTTTTAAATGATTCTATTTTTTCTATGATTTCAGGGTTTTGAATCTTCCCATTATTGTTTATTGCAGAGTATGCATTTGTGATGTTTAAAAGATTATCTCCGTAGGCACCAATAGCTAATGATGGGAATTCCTCAAACTCTTGCTCGAAACCTAGTCCAAATGAATTCGCTAAATTAATAATATTTTTTAAGCCGATTTTTTTTGTTATTGATATTGGAACGATATTTGATGAACTTTTAAATGATTCAATCAAAGATATTGAACCTCTATAGTCTTCTGAAAAATTTTTTGGGCAATAACTTTCCCAGCATATTGGTAAGTCTTCAAATTTATCGCTTAATTTTATTCCTTCTATTAATGCAGCAGCATAAGGGATTATTTTAAAAGTAGAACCTAAAGGTCTTACAGATGAAATAACTCTATTGTATTCATTAATTGATGGATTTTTGCTGGTTATCATTGTCCTAATTAGTCCTGTGTTTGATTCGATAGATAACAGACTAAATTCAAGTTCTTTAGGTCCTGCGTATCTTGATATTTTTTGACCTTTTTCTTGCCAATCTTTGTTGATAGAAGATTTAATTCTTAAAAACTTATAATCATTTTCACTTCCAATTTTTTTATCTGTTTCCTGAAGAATAAAGTTTATTAGTAATTTATCATCTAAAAAATTATCAGCTGTTTGATAATTTAACTTTATTTTTTCTTTAATAGCCTTATTCTTATTTGCAAGAGAAATATATCCATCAACATACATTGATTCAAGAACTTTATTTCTATTTTTAATAGCTAGTTCTAAATTTTGATAAGGTGAATAAATTGATGGAGCTGGAGCTAATCCTGCAATTAATGCGATCTCTGATAATGTCAATTCTTCTATAAATTTTCCAAAATAAACTTGGGCAGCCTCGTCTACCCCGAATGCTCCTGATCCTAGATAAATATTATTTAAATATAATTTTAAAATTTGATTTTTGTTATATCTAAATTCAAGTATGAGTGATATAAATATTTCTTTGATTTTTCTTTGAAAACTTAAATCATTATTTAGAAAAAGTAATCTAGCAACTTGTTGTGTAATCGTACTTCCTCCCTCTTTAACATAACCACTTCTAATATTTTTAATAAGGGCACGAGAAATACTTTTAAAATCTATTCCATTATGTTTATAAAATCTTTTATCCTCAGAAGATATAAAAGAATGTTTAAGAAAAAATGGAATTTTATGATAACTATTATCTATTTCAAATTTGCGGCTTAATTTGCTTAGTATCTTATTATCAGAAGATGATATTAAGTAAGAATATTTGGTTTCCCTAGACTTTTTATTTTTAGAAACGTCAAATTTTAAGGTACTAAATATTAGACTAAAAAAATAAAAAGATATTCCAGAAAAAAATAATATTGGAATTATTAAAACAAAAGATTTGAATTTAATCTTTTGCACCTTAAGCAACTAAAAAACTATGTCCTATCGCTAAAGCTGTAACTAACATTCCAGTTATAAGGAACGGTTGGGCACTTGCTTGATATTTGACATCAAACTTTAAAGGATCTCTTAGTAACCACATATCTTGAAATGTAATTTGTGGAATTACCAATAAAACCAAAATTACAGAGGCTAAATGTTGACCAATAATCACAAGTACTACAACCATTGCTAATTGAAAAATGTCAATTAGTCCTGCACTTATTCTACTTGCATTTTTAATTCCGAATACTACTGGTAGAGAATTTAAGCCTAGCTTTGAGTCTCCTTCAACACTTTTGAAATCATTAATAACAGCAATTCCAAGTCCTGATAGGCTATAAGCAAGTGTTAGTATCGCCGTTACGATAGTTAATTTCCCAAACAAGGCTTGTCCTGCCCACCAAGGTAAAGCTATATAAGATGCTCCTAATGCATAATTTCCAAGCCAACCATTCTGTTTTAATTTGAGTGGTGGAGCAGAATATATATAACTAACAAAGGAACCTCCTAATGCCAAAAGTAAGACGGAGGGGAAGCTGTGCTTAGCATATAAATCTAATAGAAAAGCAACTATTAAACCTGCTATAAGTAATACCCAGATTTGTATTTTTACATCTTTAATTGAAATTTTGCCAGAAGGAATTGGTCTATTTGGTTCATTAATTGCATCAATTTCTTTATCAAAAAAATCATTTATGGTTTGGGTATAACCAGCCAAAAGTGGTCCACTCATCAACATACATGCCAATGAAGCTAGAACATTACTAAATGTCCATTCAAAATTCCCACTTGCAGCGGCTCCACAAATAACCCCCCATATCAAAGGGATCCACGTTATGGGTTTCATTAACTGTATGCGGAGTTTCCATATGCTTGATGTTTCAGAGGCACCCTTAATTCCTAATAGTTGTTTTGGATCATTCACGTTACTCTTTAACCTTTCTCAATTTCTTCTGGGAAAAACCAATTTTGCTCACCATTCTGAAATTTTGCGGTGATCCCAATACTTCTACCGTCTGTCATTTTATAGCCTGTTATTACGGCTTTCGGATTAGAGGATATTTGATCAATTAATTTAGATGGTAGTCTATCTTTTACTTTGTTAATGTTAATTTTAATTTTACTGCCGATTTTGGGTAATAATTTTGTTTCAGCCATAAGAGGTAAAATGGAAGCTATTATGCAAGATTAACAGCATTTGGACAATTTTTACTAAAATGGTAGCTCTTCGTTTAATTCCTTGTTTAGATGTCGCCAATGGCAGAGTGGTTAAAGGTGTGAATTTTGTTAACTTGAGAGACTCTGGTGATCCTGTTGAATTGGCTTGTAGGTACTCTGATGAAGGTGCAGATGAATTGGTATTTTTAGATATTAGAGCAAGCGTGGAAAATAGGAATACATTAGTTGACCTTGTTTCTAGGACAGCAAAATCAGTAAAAATTCCTTTTACAGTAGGTGGAGGTATAGATTCTGTTTCTTCTATTAATGATCTTTTAAGAGCAGGAGCAGATAAAGTGAGTTTGAATTCCTCAGCCGTAAGAAATCCCTATTTAATTTCTGAAAGTTCTAGAGAATTTGGTAATCAATGCATCGTTATAGCAATTGATGCTCGAAGAAAAGTTGATAATGTTCGAGAGTGGGAGGTTTATGTGAAAGGAGGGAGAGAAAATACTGGTATAGATGTATTAAGTTGGGCAAAGAAAGTTGAGGAGTTAGGCGCAGGGGAAATATTGCTTACTTCAATGGATGGTGATGGAACACAGAATGGATATGATTTAAATTTGACAGAATCTGTTGCAAATATTGTTGATATCCCAGTAATTGCTTCCGGAGGGGCAGGTTGTTTAGAAGATATCTATGATGTTTTCAATGAAGGCAGGGCATCTGCCGCACTTTTAGCATCATTACTTCATGATAAGAAACTTACTCTACAAGAGATAAAAACTTTTCTTCTCGAAAAAAATCTTCCAATTAGACCATATGAATAAAAATTTAATTTAATACCAAAAAAAATAAGTTAAAAATTTAAAAATGAAATTCACAAAAACTATCGAAGTTAAAAATATATTTAATAAAATTTCTTATAAATATGACTTTTTAAATAATCTATTAAGTTTTGGGCTGCACAGATTATGGAAAAGGAAATTAGTTAATTTATTGAAACCTCTAAATGGTGAAGATTGGGCTGATTTATGCTGTGGAACTGGAGATTTAGCATTCTTAATTTATGAGAGAGTTAGTCCAAGGGGTTCAATTACTGGGATTGACAGTGCAGAGGATATCTTAAATATTGCAAAAAAAAAATCAGAGCTTAAAAAAAATAAATTTATTAAGTGGGAAATTAAAGATGTATTAGAAATTAATGATTATTCAAAAAATTTTGATGGAATTTGCATGTCATATGGACTTAGAAACTTAAATAATGTTGAAGAAGGAATAAAAAAAGTTTTTGATCTTTTGAAGGATAAGGGAAGGGCAGGATTTTTGGATTTTAATCACTCAACAAGAAATTCTTTATCCAATATTTTTCAGAAAATTTATTTGAGATTAATTGTAGTAACCATTTCGCGGCTTTTTAATTTAGGTCCAGAGTACGCATATATTGAAAAAAGTATTAGTAATTTTCCAAAGAAAAATGAGCTTATAAATATTGCTAAGGCAGTTGGATTTAAAAAAGCTGAATATAGGACTATTTGGGGGGGGCAAATGGGAATACTAATTTTAGTTAAATAAAGAATTTAGTTTTTTATTTTTCTCCAACAAAAAGAACACTTTCCCCATCTTTTGATTTCGCCCTCAGGAGTAGGGGAATTACAAAGAGTACAAATGCACATATTATTTTGATTGATTCTGCTTGGATGCTTTGCCCAAACTATCTTTGCGTTAGTAGCTTTGATATTTTTATTTTTAATTTCATAATTTTGTATTATTTTTATTTCATTCAAAGTTACTCCAATTTTCTCGATTCTTTCTCTTAATTTGTGCTTGTTATAAATTAAAGCTTGGCGCCATTGTGGATGATTTACTGCAATAGTAAGTATTTTTTTTTCAATAATTAATGGTTTACATTCTTGAAATAGTTCTAATCCGATTAAGTTCTTCCAGTTTTCGTTGATTTTAGAGAGTTTATCTAAGTCTCCGCAGGATTTTTTGAAATTATCAAGACAAATTTTTAATGGGTGTGGATTTCTTCTATTAACTCTTGGCAAATACTTTTTGTCCAATTTGTAAAATTTACTTATTAAGACTAAAGTTAATCTAATCTTCTAAAAGATGCTCGTTGTTTTAATAAAGAATTTGTGAAAGTTATTGGACCTACAGCTAAGACAGTTTTTTATTTAAAAAAAATTCAGGGTCAATATCCAACCTGGACACTTCATCACAAAATAAAATGTAAAAGTACCGAAAATGAGCTATCAAACTTGCTTGAATATTCTGAAATAAAGAAAAATCAGCCATTAGCGATAATCGCAAGAGAACAGTTCTCAGGTGTTGGCCAAAACTCAAAAACTTGGGTTTCTCCAAAAGGCGGGATTTGGTTAAGTGCAGCTTACCCAATATTTTCAAAAGAATTTGCATGTCAAATATTTAATTTGTCTTTAGGTATTAAGTTATGTGAAATGCTCAGACAAGAGAATATAAATGTTTCTTTGAAATGGCCAAATGATATTTTTTTTGGTTCAAAAAAGTTGATTGGATTTTTACCAAGGGTGATAACAAGAGGCAAAGAAATTATCTATGTAAGAGTAGGAATTGGCATGAATGTTTTAAATTACACTCCATCAGAAGGTATTTCATTATCAAAAGTACTTCAAACTAAAAATATTAATCATCATTATTGGACAGCCAAAGTTCTTAAAGCTTTTAATGATGCAATTGAATGTAATAAGAAAAAAGAATATGTAATTAAATCTGCAAATAAGTTTCTTACTAAAAGTTTTTTACCTAGTGGTTATTGTCCTCATTCATGGAAAATTAGAGATATTGATTCAAATGGGAATTTAAGAATTGAAAATGAAACTCAACTGAAGGTAATTAGAAGGTTTTGAATTTAATTAACTTTTAATTCAACTATTCTTCCATCTTTAAATCTGGCTATTTTTTTTGCGCGATTTGCAACTTCATCTTCATGAGTAACTAAAACTATAGTTATTCCAGATTCATGCAGTTTGTCAAAAAGATCTAATACATCTTCAGTGGTTTTTGAATCTAGTGCTCCAGTAGGTTCGTCTGCTAACAAAATTGCGGGGTTATTGATAATAGCCCTCGCTATAGCAACTCGTTGTTGTTGGCCTCCGGATAATTGGTTTGGGCGATTATTCATTCTTTCTGAAAGGCCAACTTTTTTTAAGGCATTCTTACCTCGCTCTAATCTTTGCTCAGGCTCAATACCAGCATAAATCATTGGCAAAGTTACGTTTTCAAGTGCAGTTGCATCCGAAAGAAGATGAAATTGTTGAAAAACGAAGCCTAATTTTTGGTTGCGTATTTCTGCGAGCTCATCATCAGATAAATTCTCAACAGGAATATCATTTAATTTATAAATACCTTCAGATGGTCTATCTAGACATCCAATAATATTCATAGCTGTACTTTTGCCTGAGCCACTAGCTCCCATTACAGCTAAATAATCACCTTTATAAATTTCTAAGTTTATGCTGTCTAAGGCTTTAACAGTTAGATCTTCTTTCCCATATGTTTTAGATATATTTTTTAAACTCGCGACTTTCTTAGACATTTATTGAAGAATTCTTCTAGGAAATATTATTTGCTGTAGCAATAATATCTTGTAAGAAAGGAGTTTCTGAAATTGCTGTATTAGCTAATTTAAAAAGAGGATTAGACAGGATTCCTCCAAGAGCAGTTACTGCGACACAAGTATAAAGTGCAATTCTCAGGGGAGGTAATCCTACAATTCCCCAATTAATTGGGGGATATGATTTGACTATTTCAGAAGCTTCCTGTGGTTCTTTAACTACCATCATTTTTATCACTGAAATGTAGTAATAAATAGATATAACTGAAGTTACTAATCCAACTATTACTAATAGATATTGATGATTTGCCCAACCTGCAAAGAACAAGTATATCTTTCCAAAAAATCCTAACATTGGAGGTAAACCTCCAAGAGATAGAAGACAAAGGCTTAAGCCTAATGTAATGAGAGGATCTTTTTGGTAAAGTCCTGAGTAATCAAGAATTCTGTCAGAACCAGTTCTCAGAGAGAAAAGTATTACACAAGAAAATGCACCCAAATTCATAAACAAATATGCAGCTAAATATAAAACAGCTGCTGATAAACCATCTTGTGTGCCAGATACTATCCCAATCATTACAAATCCGGCTTGTCCAATAGAACTGTAAGCTAGCATCCTTTTCATTGAGGTTTGAGCTAGAGCTACAACATTTCCTAGAGCCATGCTTAATATGGCCAAAATAGTAAATAAAAGTTTCCATTCTTCGTCAAAAGAAGAGAAAGTTGTGCTTAATATTCTTATTGCAAATGCAAAGCCCGCCGTTTTTGAACCAACAGATAAAAAAGCTACTACAGGAGTAGGTGAACCCTCATATACATCAGGAGTCCATTGATGAAAGGGAACAGCAGCAATTTTAAATGCAACTGTTGATAAGACAAATACAAGAGCTAGTGAAGTAATGAAGGATGGCTTATTTATAATCTCTAAGCCTATTGTCGCTAGGTTTGTTGAACCACTTAATCCATAAAGAAAAGAGGATCCATACAAATAAACAGCAGCAGCAGCAGATCCAACAAGAAGGTATTTTAAGGCCGCTTCTGAACTTCTTGGATCTCTCTTGAGATAACCAGAAAGTAAGTAGCTTGCTACAGATAAAGTTTCCAGAGATATAAATACACTAATAAGGTCAGTAGATCCACACAAAAGCATTGCTCCAAGGGTGGCTGAAAGAACTATTGCAGCAAACTCGCCAATAGGGCTACCACTTTGTTCTGTATACCGCCAACTTATAAGTAAAGATACTAAGGTTGATAAAGATATTATTGCTCTAAATGCGATTGCTAAATTATCTGAATTAAAGGACCCAAGGAATGCGCTTTCTGCCGGATTACTCCATTGCAATGCCAAACTAACAAGAGAGCTCCCAATTGATAAATAGCAGATTATTGGTGCCCATTTTGATGCAGTTTTTTCTCCTGCTAAATCTACAAGAAGTGTTCCAACAATACCTAGTAAAATAAAAGCCTCTGGAATAATGGCTTGAGCATTTAAATTAATTGTAAAGATTTCGTTGGGCACTTTATTAAATTGGATTAAATTAGATGTTTGATTGTAAGGGTCTAAGAGTTAATCTTAATTTGATTATAATTTGTGGGTATGATTTTTGAAATTTTCAGAAGAAATTACTTGAAAAAGCTTCAAATAATCATAATATGCCCTAACTGAACAAAAACACCAACTTTTGAAATAAACCTTGGATCACACACTTGTTATTGTTGAAAGTCCCACCAAAGCAAAAACTATAAGAAAGTTTTTGCCCTCTAATTATGAAGTTCTCGCTTCAATGGGACACGTAAGAGATCTTCCAAAAGGAGCTGCTGAAATACCTGCTGCGGTTAAAAAGGAAAAATGGTCAAGGATAGGAGTTAATACAACAGAGGATTTTGAACCACTTTATATAGTTCCAAAAGATAAGAAAAAGGTTGTTAAAGAGCTGAAAGATGCTTTGAAAGGTGCTACCCAACTTTTACTGGCAACTGATGAAGATAGAGAAGGAGAGAGTATTAGCTGGCATCTTCTTCAAATACTGAAGCCTAAAATACCAACTAAGAGAATGGTTTTTCATGAAATTACAAAAAAGGCAATTAATAAAGCTTTAGATAAAACAAGAGAAATTGATATGGAACTTGTTCAGGCTCAAGAAACCAGAAGAATCTTGGATAGGCTTTTTGGATATGAATTATCTCCTTTACTTTGGAAGAAGGTAGCCCCCAGATTATCTGCTGGTCGTGTTCAATCGGTTTCTGTAAGACTTCTTGTTAAAAGAGAGAGAGAAAGAAGATCTTTTAAAAAAGCTAGTTACTGGGGGATAAAAGCTTTACTTGTAAAAGATAATGTTACTTTCGAAACTAAATTATTTAGTTTAAAAGGTCAAAGAATTTCTAATGGTTCTGATTTCAATGAACAGACCGGCAAATTAAAACAAGGAAATAAATCTCTAATAATTGGAGAAGATAAAGTTAATGATTTATTGAAGACTTTTTCCTCCGAGGATTGGAGAGTCTCAAAAATCGAAAAAAAGCCATCCACTCGCAAGCCAGTTCCTCCATTTACAACTAGCACATTACAACAAGAAGCAAATAGGAAGCTTCGTTTGTCTGCAAGAGAAACTATGAGATGTGCTCAAGGGCTATATGAGAGAGGTTTCATTACATATATGAGAACTGATTCAGTTCATCTCTCCGAACAAGCCACAAGAGCTGCAAGGGAATGTGTCAGTTCAATGTATGGAAAAGAATATTTATCTAACTCACCAAGACAATTTAATTCAACTGCAAGAAATGCTCAAGAAGCTCACGAAGCTATTAGGCCGGCAGGTGAGGTATTTAAAACACCAAAGGAAACTAATCTAACTGGTAGAGACTTATCACTTTACGATTTAATTTGGAAAAGAACAGTAGCAAGTCAAATGGCGGAAGCTAGGCTAACAATGATTAATGCTGAAATTAGCGTAGGGGATGGATTATTTAAATCGAGCGGGAAAAGTATTGATTTCGCAGGATTCTTCAGAGCTTATGTCGAGGGAAGTGATGACCCAAGTTCATCCCTTGAACAACAAGAAATTATTCTCCCAAACTTAACAACTGGAACATGTCTTGAAGTTACTAATAAGGAATCTACTTTTCATGAAACTAAACCACCAGCAAGATATACAGAGGCTGCATTAGTTAAAGTTCTTGAAAAAGAAGGGATTGGAAGACCTTCTACCTATGCAAGCATTATTGGGACCATAGTTGATAGAGGTTATGCGAATATATCTTCCAATACTTTGGCTCCAACATTTACAGCTTTTGCTGTTACTGCTCTATTAGAAGAACATTTTCCTGATCTGGTTGATACTACTTTTACTGCAAAAATGGAATCTTCATTGGATGAAATATCTTCAGGCAATCTTGAGTGGCTACCATACCTTGAAACTTTCTACAAAGGTAAAAATGGTTTGGAGGTAAAGGTTCAGAAAACAGAGGGTGATATTGATGGGAAAGCTTATAGACAAGTTGATTTCGAAGACCTTCCTTGCGTAGTCAGAATAGGCTCTAACGGACCTTGGCTAGAGGGTACAAAAATTGATGAATCTGGTAATGAAATACAGGCTAAAGGTAATCTTCCAATGGATATTACTCCTGGAGATTTAGATTTAAAACAAGTTGATCAAATCTTAAGTGGCCCATCGGATCTTGGAACTGATCCAAAAACTGGGGAAAAAGTCTTTTTAAGATTTGGCCCTTATGGACCTTACGTACAATTGGGAAATAATGATCAAGATAAAGCTAAACCAAGAAGAGCTTCATTACCCAAGGAGTTGAAAACTGATGATCTAACTCTAGATGAGGCTCTTGTACTTTTAAGTTTGCCTAGATTGTTAGGAGTTCATCCTGAAGGAGGAGTTGTTGAGGCTGATAGAGGAAGATTTGGCCCATATATCAAATGGATTAAAAATGAAAATGAATCTGAAAACAGATCCTTAAAGAAAGAGGATGATGTTTTTACAGTTGATATAGAACGAGCATTAGAAATTCTTGCGATGCCAAAAATGGGTAGAGGTGGTCAAGAAGTACTTAAAGACTTTGGAAAACCAAAAGAATTTAACGAAAAAATTCAAATATTAAATGGAAGATATGGCGTCTATTTAAAATGTGGTAAAACTAACGTTTCGCTTGCAAAAGATACTGACTTAGAAAAATTTACCATAGATGATGCTGTATCTCTTTTAGAAGAAAAACTAAAAGATAAAAAAGGTTCTACTTTAAAAAAAACGAAGATAAGTAATAAAAAAAGTAGAAGGAAAATGAAAAGTTAGAAAATTATGATTTTTAAAAAAAAAGAATTTTTTTTATTAATTTTTTTAATTTTCTTGCAATCATGCTCTGGAGGGAGGATTGGAAATTTTCTTGAAAGTAGTTTTAATGATTTAGAAAAAACAAGCAAAAATGAAGATTTACAAAATAACTTATTAAATAAAAACGATACAAATTTAGAAAAAGAAAACAAAAAATTTGATGATAAAAAAAATAAAAAAATAAAAAAAGTAGAAAAGCAAAAAAATGTTCCAGAAAATAAAAACGATATAAATTTAGAAAAAGAAAATAAAAAATTTGATGATAAAAAAAATAAAAAAATAAAAAAAGTAGAAAAGCAAAAAAATGTTCCAGAAAATAAAAACGATATAAATTTAGAAAAAGAAAATAAAAAATTTGATGATAAAAAAAATAAAAAAATTAAGAATCTATCAAAAAAAAGAAAAATTGAGCTTCAATCTTACAAGATAATATTCATTTTAAAAGATGTAGATCCAAAAGATCCCACTGAAGAGTTAAGTAACATATTGAGTAATTCTGAGGTAAATTTTGAAATAGAAAAGATTGAACGTATCTTTGATTCAAAAAAAAATATGAATAAAAATTAATTAAAAATACTCAACAAAAAATGAAAATAACAACAAAAACTGAAGCATTAAATATTGTCGAGACCTCTTATTTAGCATCTCTTTCGTCTTTATTATGGGTTGCATTATATTATTTGCCAATTGGAGGAGCTTTATTAAGATTGATTTTACCCCTCCCAATGATACTGTTGCACTTGAGAAGAGGAACTAAAACTGCATTGGAAGGACTCCTAATACAATTTCTACTTTTATTCATAATTATGGGTCCTGTTAGAGGAACTTTATTTTTATTTCCTTATGGGATCTTGGCTTTTTGGTTGGGCTGGTGTTGGTTTAGAGAAAAAAGTTGGAGATTTAGTCTAACTGTAGGAGTTTTTATTGGAACCCTTGGCTTTTTCGTACGAGTAATAGCATTATCTACGTTGGTCGGTGATAATCTTTGGGTTTTAATTACTAGAGCAAGTTATGGTCTACTAGAAAAATTCATTGGATTATTAAATTTACCTTTTTCACCCTCAATTTTAAGTATCCAATTAGGTGCAATTTTTTTAATAATTTTTCAAGAAATAGTTTATGTTTTAACGGTACATGTAGTTGCATATTCTCTGTTTCCAAAATTTAAATTAAATATCCCAGATCCTCCAAGATTATTAAATGGCTTAGTTGATTTTAATAATTGAAAAAAGTAAAAATGTACAGTACAGAATTAGGTATAAATTTTTTTGGAAATGAATCCAACAAAAAAAGAAAATTTAATAAGTTAGAAATACTAAAAAAGAATATTAAAAATTTAAAAATATTTCTTGTAATTGCAGGCACTAATACTTCTCAAATTCCAGGTATTTCTGCTGCAGGTATTAGTGCAAAATCAAGGAGAACAACCGCGCTCGCAGATGCCGAATTTTTGCTTGAGGGTGCTTCAAAAGATCATAAATATAAATTGCCTCTTCTAAATGCAGGAGTAACTCCTGCCCTAATCAGTCATGTTTGTTCAAAGCTCATAAATATTTATCCAGTTGTTGTTCCTCTGGGAATAGGAGCAAAGCCTTATTTTAATCATTTGGTTGTAGAAGATAGAGATATGGGCCCATCAAATTGTCTTACTACTGGTAAATCGATGACTAGAGAGAGAGTTTTAAATCTCTTTGAAAAAGGTCTTGCGATAGGAAAATCCTTAAAACAATCAGTTTTAATTTCTGAATCTGTACCCGGAGGCACCACAACTGCTCAGGCTGTAATGGAAGCTTTTGGGTTGCAGGTGTCTAATTTAGTTGGCAGTAGTTTATTTAAAGCGCCAAGAGAACTGAGAAGACAAGTAGTTAAAAGAGGACTTTTCAATGCAAATTTCAAGGCTGATTTCGACTCTTTTGATGTTGTCGCGGCGGTAGGTGATCCTTTCCAAGCTTTTTCAATGGGTCTATTAATTGGTGCAAGGTTAGCAAAACAACCTGTAATATTGTCTGGCGGAAGTCAGATGTTAGCAGTCATTTTGCTTGTATTAGAATTATTAGATGAAAAAAATAAAAATCAATTTATTGAAGATGTTTTTATTGCGACAACTGGGTGGCTTGTGAAAGATAATTCTCTAAATGATCTAGTAAATCTAATTAATGAAAAATATGATGTCAAATTATTAGGTTTAGCAAGTCCTTTAAATTTCAAATCTTCAAAATACAAAGAATTGAGGGATTATGAATTAGGTCATGTAAAAGAAGGTGTAGGTGCCGGTGGAATATCATTGCTTGCTTTCTTAGATGGATTTAAAAATGAAGAAATAGTTTCATTGTGTCAACAAAATCTGGAAATGATGAGGGGCCTAGGTCAAATTTCTTTAGAGAAGGATTGCTGAATGTTTTCAAAATTTGCATCCAGAAGAGAATTTTTAAATTGTGGTAAGCTTTCGCTTTTATTTTTTTTAAACTCTTGCAGTAATATACCTAATAAAGTAAAAATTGCATTACAAAATTCTTTTTATCCAGAATCTTTTAAAGATACGATTCCAAAAGATTGGAAGCAGGAAAAAATTAATTTTGAAAATATTCGGCTACAAAAAAATAGAAACACAATTTTCAATTCTGACTTTACTTTAATAAATGATGGATGGATTTCTAGTATAGATTTTTCAGTATTTGAAAAAATAAATGTATATGCACTGTTCGAAAATTTGGATAAGAGATCGATAGATTTTTTGGGAAGTTTTAATCAAAATCAGAGGAGTAAATTATTTCCTATTGGAGTAGTACCCTATGCAATTATCATTAAAAATAATAAAGACTTAATAAATTCAGCCAGAACATCTTGGGATTTTCTTCTTTCCAAAAAATTAACTGGAAAAATAATTTTTCCGCAAAGTCCCAGAATAATATTGTCAATTGCTAAAAAAATTAATACATCTAATTCTTTAAAAAAACTCAAAAGCCAAGCAATGATATTTGATGATAAAAATATGCTCAATTGGCTGATTAATTCCGATGCTTGTGTCGCAATAGTTCCTTATAGTCTTTGTTCAAAATATTTAAAAATAGATCCAAGGCTTTCTTTAGTTTTTCCAAGCCAAGGCGTACCTTTGATGTGGCATTTTCTACTTAGCCGATCAAATCTAAATAATGCAATATTAATTCAATGGATTAAATCTTTAGAAAATAAATCAATAGTAGATAAATTAGTAAGCCAGGGTTGGTATCTTCCATTCAGTAGTGATTATTTGCAAAGTAAATATAAATCTGAAATGCTACCCACCTCAGGACCTTCTGAGAAATGTTGGCAAAATAGTTGGTCTTTCCCTGTCTTAACAAATGAACAAAAAATTAATCTTAAAAATATCTGGAATGAGTCCTTATCCCCATAATCTTTTTGTAGGATTTTCAATTAATAAGTTATGAGTTTCCTTTAATAAATTTGGTATATCTAATTTAGTAGGACATCTAGGAACACATTCATTACATTCTTCACAAAATGAGGAATTTTTTTCTTCCCACCAGTGGCCAGCTTTTCCTATTAAATTGTATCTTTCTTTTGAAAATTCTAATTGGCCATAACCAATAGATATATTTCTTAAACGAAGTATTTCTGGAATAGGCACTTCATTTGGACATGGAAGACAAGATCTACATTGTTCACATTTGGTTGAGTTTAATCTTTCATTAGAAACTTCCTCAATTTTATTCAGGGCGCTTTTTTCAAGTTTTGTAAGCTTCTCGAATGAGTTTCTAAGTTTATGCGCAAATTCAAAATCTTTTTTGTTTGTCGCTCCCAAGGATAAAGTTGTAATGCCTTTTGCCAACAGAAATCGATACGCTAACTCTAATGGATGAAAAGGCTTAGAGGCCTCTATCAAAATATCACTTGGAGAATACAATCTGCCGCCTTTATCAGCAGGTGATATTGCTAAAACTCCCATACCTTTTTTTATAGCTTCCTCTGCTAAAGCAATCTTAGATTGATCTAAATAATGTAAATGAAGACTACAAAAAGTAAAAACTTCACAGTTAATTGCATCTTTAATTAATGAATAACTTCCGTGAGAACTAAAACCAACTTGATCAACTAGTTCCTTCTCAAGTATCCAAGATATGAATTTCTTCCCCTCTCCAGCAAGAACCCAATCTAAATGTTGTTTTAAGTTGAGTCCGTGAATTGCAAGATTATTAATTTTCTTACGATTTAAATTTTTAAGAGACTTTTTAAAATTATTTTTTAAAAAGTCAAAATCACCCTTTGGTAAAACTTTGGAAGTAATCACCCAATTCTTTTCTTTTATATTCTCTTCTATTGCTAATTTTTTTATTGAATTTCCAATAAGTGATTCAGCATCACCATAAGAGGGTGCGGTTTCTATGTGGTTAATTCCTACATAATATGCATTTTTTATTATGCTATACATTTTTTCGATACTCTCAGTTGCTCGCATTGTCCCTAAAGTGAATAAGCTCACTTTCGCCCCTCTACCAAATGATCTTTTTTGTGAATTTATAATCATCTAAATATGATCAATTTCTTTTTATTTATTCTTTAATTTATTTATAGTTGAAAATCATTTAAAGTAAATTAAAGTAAATACAAAATTTTGCAAAAATATTTTTCTTAAATCTATGTTTACAGGAATAATTCAATCAGTTGGAAAACTAAGACAAGAAAAAAATTTTTTAGAAATTGAAATTCTAGATAATTTATTTGACATGGCAATCGGTGACAGCATAGCTGTTGATGGAATTTGTTTGACAGTTAAAGAGATTTTTCAAAATAAATTTACTGTTGATGTTAGTGAGGAGACATTAAAAAAAACAACTTTAGGAGTAAAGTCGAACCTGAATCAGATTGTTAATTTGGAGCCCGCTCTTAGAGTGTCTGACCGTCTAGGAGGACATATAGTTAGTGGACATGTTGATGGCCTTGGAACAGTTGAGAATATAGAAAAATTTGAGAAATCATGGCTTTTATCTATAAAGTGGAAAAATAATAATTTTTCGAAATATGTAGTTAATAAAGGCAGTATTTGTATCAATGGTATAAGTCTTACAATTGCAAAATATGAGCAGGAAGGAGAAATATTTACTATTGCGATAATTCCTCATACTTGGCATAACACAAATCTGAATAAATTAAATGTCGGTGACAGCGTAAACCTCGAGGCAGATGCACTTATTAAATATGTAGAGAAATTACTTTTATTTAATAAAAATAATAATCAAGATTTATCTTCAAATAATATTTCTTCGGAATGGCTTAAAGAAAACGGTTGGTAAAATATATTTTTTAATTTAATGGAATTAGATAAATTGTTTTAGACTCTCTTTTAAGATCAATTTTAAATTCCTGACCAGGTTCTAGACCTAATTTTTTGGTGTAAGCATTACCAATTAATAGGTTTCCATTACCATGAACTCTGGTTTTGAATTCTGTCTGTCTGCCTCTTGAAGCTCTATTACCATTTTTCCCCTGACGACCATTTCCTATTTTGTAACCCTTAGCTTCGATAAGCGCCCTATAAAAACTTTTTCTTAAGATTCTTCCGCTAGGACCAACGTACCCACAACCTTTTGCTATCTCTTCTTCAGATTTTTTACTTAATAATTTTGCTTTTTCAAGAAGTTCTTTTCCTTCAAGCATTATCTGACAAATTTCTAATTATATATTCTTACTAAAAAGGAGAACTGTGGCAATATAAATTAATAAAAAATATATTTAATTTTTTAAATTTAGTTTTTTTATAAAAGATATAAGATAATGAACAAAATAACCCATATTCCATCTACAAAATGCCAGTACAATTCAACAGCTTCCAATGGGAACATATTTTGACTAGTTAATCTTCCTCCATTGATTCTTGATTGCCAAGTAATAATTAAAATCATTAAAGTGCCTAAAGTTACATGTAATCCATGAAACCCAGTAAGAGCATAAAAAGTACTTGCGAATAAGTTATCGGTTAATCCAAAAGGTAAATGAAAATATTCAAATAATTGACATATTAAAAATAAAATTCCAAGAAAAGCAGTAATAAATAACCATTTTTGGGAATCAGAGTTTTTATCTTTTAAAAGTGCTTTGCCTGCTTTATGGAAAGTTGCACTACTAACAAGTAACAAAATTGTATTTAGTGTAGGTATTGGCAGTTCTAATTCATAAATAGCACCATCAGGTAATGGATTAACTGCTTTATAAGTTAAATAAGCAGCAAAGAATCCGGCAAAAGTCATTCCGTCCGCAATTAGGAAAGTTATAAGACCAAACATTCTGAAGTCTTCATGAGTTTCATTAACTTCAGAATTATTTTTTTGAATTTCTTTTGAGCTATCTAGAGTTGTCATATGTTTTATTTTTATTCAGAAATTTCTTTACCATAACCATAAGGTTCTTCAACTAATGGAGCTTCTCCTTTCCAATTTTCAACTGGAGGTGGAGAAGATGTTAACCATTCAGGTGTAAGAGCATTCCAAGGGTTATCGCCAGCATCTTTGCCATTTCTCACGCTAAGGAATACATTAATCAAAAAAGGAATTGTACTTATAGCCATCAAAAGAGCCCCAAGGCTACTAATTTGATTAACGAACTGGAATTGAGGATCATATTCTGCAACTCTTCTGGGCATTCCATTTAAACCAAGCCAATGTTGAGGAGCAAAGCATAAGTTAAATCCAATAAAGGTAATGATAAAATGTAAAATTCCTAATTTTTCATTGAGAATTTTTCCAGTTACTTTGGGGAACCAATGATAAATTGAAGAGAAAATAATAAAAACAGTCCCTCCATAAACTATGTAATGAAAATGGGCTACAACGAAATAGGTATCATGTACGTGAATATCAAAAGGTACCTGTGCCAAAGCAACTCCTGTAATACCTCCAAAAACAAAATTTATAATAAACCCGCAAGAGAATAGCATTGCACTATTGATGGAAATTTTACCTCCCCATAATGTTGCAACCCAATTGAAAAATTTTATACCTGTTGGAACAGCAATAAATGCTGTGGCAATAGTAAAGAATAATCTCATCCAAGGGGGAGTTCCACTCGTAAACATATGATGCGCCCAAACAACTAAACCTAAAACTACTATCCCCATTATTGAAAAAACCATTGTTGTATATCCAAAAAGTGGTTTTCTAGCATGTACAGGAAGTATTTCACTAACTAAACCAAAGGCAGGAAGGACCATAATGTATACAGCTGGATGAGAATAAAACCAAAATAAATGCTGATAAACTACGACATTGCCTCCTAAAACAGGATTGAAAAAACCTGTATTAGCGATGATATCGAAGCTAAGTAGAATTAAAGTGCCTGCTAAAACAGGAGTTGACAAAACAACTAGTAGACTTGTCCCAAGCATTGCCCAACAATACATTGGCAATTGCATAAGTTTTAATCCTGGCCTTCTTAATTTTATAATGGTCGCGATAAAGTTTATTCCACCAAATATAGAACTGCCTCCAAGTAATAAAACGCTAAGTATCCAAATAATTTGGCCCGATTGAGGAGTAGTTATGCTCAAAGGTGGATAAGCCGTCCATCCAGCCTGAGCAGCACCCTCTACAAAATAACTTGCTACTAGCATCAAACCTGAAGGAGGAATTAACCAAAAAGCTACGGCATTTAATCTTGGGAATGCCATATCTCTCGCGCCTACATAAAATGGAATTAAATAATTTCCAAAAGCACCGTTTACTACAGGAACTATCCAAAGAAATATCATTATTGTTCCGTGTAAAGTTAAAACTTGGTTATAAACATCTCTTGGCATAAAATCAGACATTGGACTAGCTAGTTCAATTCTTATAGCGCTCGCTAATGTTCCTCCAATTAAATAGAAAAGAAAACCGCAAACTAAATACTGTATCCCAATTACTTTATGATCAAGGCTAAAACTAAAGTATCTAAGCCAACCTTTAGGTTGAAGGCTTTCATTACTAGTTTTTTGTGGATCAATTGATATTGTCATAAATTTACCTCTGGTTTTTTATTTTTGTTAAACCATTCGTTGTAATCAGATTCTTCTTCAACAATTATGGAGGCTCTCATCCCTCCATGATATGGTCCGCATAATTCTGCACAAATTATTGGATATTTTCCTACTTTTGTAGGAGTGAAATTTAGAATTGTAGGTTGTCCAGGAATAATATCCTGTTTAATTCTGAACTCTGGTACCCAAAAAGCATGAATTACATCTTTGGATTCCATTTTCATTGATACTTTTTGATCAACAGGAACGTGTAGTTCTCCTGATATGAAATTGCCCTTGGGATAATTGAATAGAAATGCAAATTGCATAGCTGAGACTTCAATTGATAAATTATTCATTGCTATTTCATTATCAGAAATTTGACTTATTCCTGCCCATATTTTTTCAGTGTTAGAAGTCATCATTTCGTGATTATGATTAAGTTCTTTCATCCCTCCCATTCGATCGTAGATGTTGTAGCTATATAAACCTATTAATAAAACAATTATTGAAGGGATAATTGTCCATACAATTTCTAAGCTTAAATTTCCCTCCAAAGCTATTCCATCGCCTATCTGATCATTTCTTTTCCTAAACTTAAATAAGCTATAAATAACTGCTATTGTCATTCCTATAAAAATAATTAATCCAATGATGAAAAGAATTTTAAAAAGTTCATCGTAAATTGGTGCATTGATACTTGCTTCTGCTGGGAGCAAATTTACATTAAAACCAATCCAAAAAGATATAGCAAAAACGAGTGAAATAATTAGTATTAAATAAATGTTTTTATTTAACAATTGATCTCTAAAAATTTGTATTTATATCCTCAAGATATTCAATTTTTCCAATCCTGCATCCTTTGTTAAAAGAAAAACATTTAAATTCACAACTTCTTAAGATTTATGAAATAAAAGGAGTATTATTAATAACTTTTTAGAGTTAATTGTCAGGGAAAAAAGATTAAATTAGTAAATTATTTTTTAAATTAAACATATTAATTTTTAATTAATGTTTGGTTTTTGAATCTAATTTATTATGCAAAATAATAGGTTTTATCCATTTGATTAATAACCAATTATATAAATCAAAATATCTGACAATTTTTAAAAGGTTGGGAAGTCATAGTGTATTTGCACTTATAGGACTAATCGTAATTGGAGGTGCTACGAGAGTCATGGAGGCAGGACTTGCCTGTCCAGATTGGCCATTATGTTATGGATCTTTTTTGCCTTTTAAACATATGAACCTAAGAGTATTTCTAGAATGGTTTCATCGTCTAGATGCTTTTCTGGTTGGAATATTAATTCTTTTTAAATTTGCGCTTTCAATTATTTGGAAAAATGAAATTCCAAATTGGTTACCTAAAACTTATTCATTATTACTTTTTCTCGTTATTGTCCAAGGATCCTTTGGAGCTTTAACAGTAATAAATCTGCTTGATTCATATACTGTTACTGGCCATCTTTTGATAGCTTTTCTACTTCTAATTACGACAATTTCAATAAATCAAAATTTAGAAAATGAAGACATAGAAGAGCCGTTAATTTGGTGGAGATTATTATTGTTTGTTCCTCTTTTACTTACTCTGATTCAATCTTTTATTGGCGTAAGGCTTTCATCAACCTGGTCAGCACATATTTGCTTATCTTTTAATAAACAATGTCTAATTCTAAATACTCATAAATTATTTGCTTTTCCAATTGCTTTTTCAATTTTGTTGATTATTGCTACTGCAATTTATAAGAGAAGTTTGCTTAATGAAAATTGGAAATATCTCACAACACTTATTTTTCTCTTATTTTCTCAAATTACTTTGGGTGTTTTAAGTCTTAAAACAAATTTGAATGAACCTATTTTTATTATCGGTCATCAACTAAACGCCTCTTTATTTATAGCGATATTAACAACATTAATTTTTAGAAATCCTTTTACCAAAAAAAATCTAAATCACTCCCTTAATCCCCAAACGGTCAGTATCAACTAATGAACAGTAATAACTTAGAAAAATTGAACTATCAATCTTCAATTAGGGACGAAGTTGTACCTTCAAGAAAAAGATTAACTTTGCCTCCTTGGCTTGAAGTAGCAAAACCTAGATTAATCCCACTTTTACTGGCCACAACTTTGGGAGGAATGGCTTTAACAGAAGAATGGCCTTTGTCTTCCCCGAAACTTATCTGTACTTTAGGAGGAGGCGCTTTGGCCGCAGCAGCAGCAGGAGCTCTTAATTGTTTGTGGGAAATGGAATTAGATAAGAGGATGACAAGAACTAGCAAAAGAGCCTTGCCAGCAGGAAAGTTGTCATCTGAGACTGTATTTTTAGCCGCCGTATCATGTACCTTGGCAGCTTCGATGCTTTTAGTAAGTGGTGTAAATTATTTGGCTGCGGGATTAACTCTTCTTGGTTTATTTAGCTACGTAATTTTATATACAGTTATTTTGAAACCTCGTACAACAAAAAACATTGTTTTCGGAGGAGTTGCTGGTGCAATACCACCCTTAGTTGGAGCGTCTGCCGCCACAGGGCATGTAGGTCTTAGTGGTTGGTGGTTGTTTGGTTTAGTGATGTTATGGACTCCAGCTCATTTTTGGGCACTTGCAATTTTGTTGAAGGATGATTACGCATCTGTTGGTATTCCTATGCTTCCTTCTGTTAAAGGATCTGTTTTTACTGCTAAAGCGATTTCTCGTTACGGATGGGCAACAGTTTTAATGAGTATTATGGGAGTCTTTGCTTTACCTGAAGGGGGTTTCTTATACGGAATTATGTTATTGCCATTTAATGGAAGATTTTTGCAATTAATAAATGATTTAAAGAAATCTCCTGATGATCTTTCAAGAGCAAAGTCTCTTTTTAGGTGGTCTATTCTCTACATGTTTGGCATTTGTCTTTTGTTATTAATTTCCAGAACCCAACTATCCGTAGAATTTGAGCAGCAATCTATGCAAATATTTTTATCTATAGTATCTCTGCTTAGTAATTAAATTAGATGTAAAATGTTTTTTAAGTAAATAGTAAGTTTGATGAATTATATAAAAGTTAAAGGGCTCTCAAAATCTTATTCAGATATCAATGCATTAAAAAATTTATCGATGGAAATTGAAGCTGGCACATTATTTGGAATACTAGGTCCAAATGGTGCGGGCAAATCAACACTAATAAAAATACTCGCTACTTTAATAGAGCCTGATAGTGGAGAAGTTTTTATAAATAATATTAATCTGATAAAAAATTCAAGGAAAATTAGAGAATTAATTGGTTATGTTGCCCAAGACATTGCACTTGATAAAATATTGACTGGGCGAGAGCTTTTGGATTTTCAATCAGATTTATATCACATCAACAAAAACAAAAAATTTGAAAGGATTAAGAAATTAATAGATCAATTAGAAATGAATGATTGGATTGATCGTAAGTGCGGAACTTATTCAGGGGGAATGAAAAGAAGAATTGATCTGGCAGCTGGACTTTTACATTTGCCCCAAGTATTAATTTTGGATGAACCTACAGTTGGTTTAGATATTGAGAGTAGAAATATTATATGGCAACTTTTGAAAGATTTGAGAAATAATGGAATGACCATTATTTTAAGTAGCCACTATCTTGATGAAATAGATAAATTGGCTGACAGATTAGTGATAATTGATGATGGAAGAGTTATAGCAAAAGGGACTCCTGCAGAGCTCAAAAATAAATTAGGAGGAGATAGAGTAACTTTGAAAGTAAGAGAATTTAGTAATCAGGAAGAAGCAAAAAATATATGTAAAATTTTATCTTCTATAGATGGAATTAGTCAGATTATAATAAATGAAGCTCAAGGTTTCTCGATAAATTTCGTAGCGGATAAGCAAAAAGATTTACTTACGAAGCTAAAAGTGGAATTGGCCTTCTCAAAGTTTGAAATTTTTTCTCTTACCCAAAGTCAGCCAAGCTTGGATGATGTATATCTTCAGGCGACTGGGAAAACATTATTGGATGCTGAAATTTCTATGGCAGGGAAAAGAGACCTAAAAAAAGAATCAAAGCAATCCATGCGATAAAAAAAATTTTGGTTAACTAACTATAATGAAAAGTAATTACTGCTAATTATGGAATTACAACAGTATAATTTATTTTTTTTATATCAAGAAACATTTGCCTTAACAAAGAGATTATTTATTCAATTAAAAAGGAGACCATCAACTCTTTTAGCAGGAATATTACAACCAATAATTTGGCTTTTTTTATTTGGGGCATTATTCTCTAAAGCTCCTGAAGGTTTTTTACCAGGAGTTGATTCTTATGGGAATTTTTTAGGAGCAGGACTTATTGTTTTTACTGCTTTTAGCGGAGCCCTAAACTCTGGTCTTCCTTTAATGTTTGATAGAGAGTTTGGATTTCTTAATAGATTACTTGTGGCTCCTTTAACCAGTAGATTATCCATAGTTTTATCTTCTTTCTTTTACATAACAATCTTGAGCTTTGTTCAAAGTATTGTAATAATGATTGTTTCATACATTTTGGGTTATGGATGGCCCAACTTATATGGTTTAGGAATTGTATTTACAACACTAATTTTATTAGTTCTTTTTGTGACATCAATAAGTTTATGTTTAGCGTTTGTTTTGCCGGGACATATTGAATTAATCGCTCTTATATTCGTAATAAATTTACCTCTTCTATTTGCGAGTACTGCTTTAGCTCCAATCTCTTTTATGCCAAATTGGCTGGGATGGTTAGCTTCATTAAATCCATTAACTTTTGCTATTGAACCAATTAGGACTGCCTATACACAAACAATGGATTTAGAATTTGTGGCTTTACATGCCCCTTATGGTGATTTAACTTGTAAGAGTTGTATCTCAATTTTATTTTCTTTAACAGTTTTTTCCTTGATTATTATAAGACCTCTGTTAAATAGAAAGTTAAATTAGAAATTTTATGCTTTTAAAAAATCATTTAATAGAAGTTTTTAAAAAAGCCTCTTTAGAAAATAATTTTTTGCTTAAAGAAAATGTTGTTCTTAAGTGGGTCCATAGATTTGGGATTGATTCATTAAATGATTTATTAATCCATAGTTCACTACAAAAACAAAATCAGGGTGAAGAAGAAAATCAAGAACAGATCTCTTTAATTGATGAAGTACATGAAGAAAATCAAGAACAGATCTCTTTAATTGATGAAGTACATGAAGAAAATCAAGAACAGATCTCTTTAATTGATGAAGTACATGAAGAAAATCAAGAACAGATCTCTTTAATTGATGAAGTACATGAAGAAAATCAAGAACAGATCTCTTTAATTGAAGAAGTGCATGAAGAAAATCAAGAACATATATCTTTAATTGATGAAGTGCATGAAGAAAATCAAGAACAAATTAAGCTTGAATTATCAAAAACTTTTGAAAATATTGAAGAAACAAAGATGGAATCAGATGGCCTTAAAACTGCTAGAAACAATGAAATATCTAGCAAAAATCAAAATTCTAATAAAATAAATCAATTTACTGAAACCCCAAAATTACCCCTACCTTATATTAAAAATTTAAGAAAGTGGATTAACAACGATAAAAAAGCTAGTTAGCTTTTACATCATACCCGGCATTCCCATACCACCCATTCCTGGCATTCCCATGCCACCCATTCCTGGCATTCCCATGCCACCCATTCCTGGCATTCCCATGCCACCCATTCCTGGCATTCCCATGCCACCCATTCCTGGCATTCCCATGCCACCCATTCCTGGCATTCCCATGCCACCCATTCCTCCCATTGGATCTCCACCTGGCCCTCCAGAGGCTGCGGCTTCAGGTTCTGGGATGTCAGCCATCGCAACTTCTGTTGTGAGGAGCATAGCCGCAATAGATACTGAATCTTGAAGAGCTAATCTTATTACTTTGGTTGGATCTAATATTCCTGAATCTTTTAAATCCTCATATTGTCCTGAATTAGCATTAAAGCCTTTGTTAAGCCTTTGAATTTCAGCGACAACTACATCACCATTAAAACCAGCATTTTTTGCTATTTGTTTGGTAGGTTCCAAAAGGGCTTCTTTAACTATATTTATCCCCGTTCTTAAATCATCTGAAGATGTTTCACTTAATTTTAAAAGGTCATCCGATATTTCAATTAAAGTTTGTCCTCCTCCAGAAACAACACCCTCTTCAATAGCAGCTTTCGTGGCATTAAGGGAATCTTCGATTCTCAACTTTTTAAACTTCATCTCTGTTTCTGTAGCAGCTCCTACTTTTATAAGAGCTACTCCTCCGGCTAGTTTGGCTATCCTTTCATTGATTTTATCCTGATCATAATCAGATTCAGTTATGTTAACTTCTCTCTTTAATTTCTCTACTCGAGCTTTAACTAAATCTTTAGTGTCTTCGAAGGCAACAATTGTAGTTTTATCCTTTGTGATAGTTATTTTTTTTGCTTTGCCTAAATCATTAATCGATAATTTATCAAGTGTCATCGATTTATCTTCGCTAATTAACTTAGCCCCTGTAAGAATTGCAATATCTTCAAGGGCAGCTTTTCTTCTCTCACCAAATAACGGAGCTCTTACGGAAGCTACATTTAAAACTCCACTATTCTTATTCAAAACCAAAGTGGTTAAAGCCTCTCCTTCGATATCTTCAGCAAGGATTAGAAAAGGTGAGCCTGACTTCTGAATTTCTTCAAGTATTGGAACAAGATCAACTAAAGTTGAGACTTTTTGATCAGTTATTAATATTTTAGGATTTTCAAGTTCACAAACTTGTCTTTCTTGGTCTGTTACGAAATATGGAGAACTATAACCTCTATCAAAAGACATACCTTCAGTTATATCTAATTCTGTTTCTAGTGATTGAGATTCTTCGACAGTTATTACACCATCTGAAGTAACAATATCCATTGCTTTCGAAATTATAGATCCAATTTCTTCATCACCTCCAGCACTAACTGTTGCAACTTTTTGGATATCAGAACCATTTAATGAAATACTTTTGGAACTTAATTTTTCTAAGACAAAAGCTAGGCCCGCCTCCATACCTTTTTTTAACTCCATAGGGTTGGCTCCAGAAGCAATATTTTTTAATCCCTCCTGAACCATCTTCTGAGCCAAAATGGTTGCTGTTGTTGTTCCATCACCAGCACTCTCTTTTGTCTTGGATGCAACTTGTTCTATTAATTTCGCGCCTAAATTAGAAATAGGGTTTTCAATCTCGATCTCTTTAGCAACTGTAGATCCATCTCTTACTATATCTGGCGAACCAAATTTCTTTTCTATTACAACGTTTTTTGCCTTCGGCCCAATAGTAACCTTAACCGCATTAGCTACGAAATTAACACCTTTTTCTAGCGCTTCTCTTGATTCATTAGAAAAACTTAACTGTTTAGCCATGTTTGCTCGATCTTTTGTCTTATTCTAATCTCCCATAGAATCATTTTTAAGGGATATTTAATTAAGTGGGGAAAGCCGAATTTCTTTTAATAGGACATACAAATTAACTCAAATAAGAGTATCTTTAAGTTATGGAAGAAACAAATAATCTTATTTTTACTCTTACCGCAATCCTCGCGATTGCTATGACACTAATATACTTTCCTTTAAGATTTTTCTTAACATTAACTGCTAGAAGTCGAAGGCTAAAACTTTTACAAAAAATTAGAAGGTTGAGAGATGAATTGGGCCAGCCTTATGAAAGTACATAACTAAATACTCATACCCCCGTCTATACTGATTGTTTGGCCTGTAATGTAACTTCCTGCATCACTTGAAACTAAAAATGACACTAAGTTTGCAATTTGAGTACAACTTCCTAATTTTCCTAAAGGGATAAGTTTAAGTATCTCTTCAGTATTAAGTTTTTCAGTCATTTCTGTTTTTATAAAGCCTGGAGCTATTGCATTTACGTTTATACCTCTTGAAGCAAATTCTTTAGCACAAGTTTTGGTGAATCCAATAACTCCTGCTTTAGCAGCAGAATAATTTGCTTGACCGGGATTACCAATTATTCCAACAACAGATGAAATATTTACGATACTACCACTTCTTTTTTTCATCATAAATTTTGAAGCATATTTTGTACAAAGAAAAACCCCTTTTAAGTTTGTATTTAATACATCATCCCATTGTTCCGATTTCATTCTCATCAATAGTCCATCTCTAGTAATACCAGCATTGTTAATAAGAATATCAATGGAACCATTAATTTTTATGATTTCTTCAAAAGCTGAACTGACAGAATCCTCTCTTGATACATCAAATTTTAATTTATGAGCTTTACCTCCCGAATTTTTTATTGAATTTACAACTTCTTCAGCTTTTTCATCAGAAGAAGAGTAATTAATAAAAACTTGTGCTCCTAAGCGGCTTAGTTCTAAAGCAATTTCTTTACCAATTCCTCTGCTAGCTCCAGTGATTAAAGCAACTTTGCCTGATAATGAATCTGTATTGGACATTATGAAATTTTATAATTTTCAATCGTAGTACTATTTGTGTAAAGATATTGCTTTTATTTATAATTGTCTAGAAAATATTAAGTCCTTCTATTGTGCACTTTTTAATACCAGCTGCAGGAAGTGGTAGCAGAATGAAAGCTGGAAAAAATAAATTACTTATTGATTTAGAGGGAGAGTCTTTGATTTATTGGACACTTAAATCTGTATTTTCTGCAAGCTCGACAAACTGGGTTGGAATAATTGGGCAACCGAAAGATAAAAACTTATTACTAAATTCAGCTAAGGATTTTGCCCATAAAGTTCATTGGATTAATGGTGGTGACACCAGACAACAGTCAGTTTTTAATGGTTTAAAAGCGTTACCAAAAGATGCTGAAAAAGTTTTAATACATGATGGCGCTAGATGTCTAATTAATCCTGAATTGATAGACCTTTGTGCCAAGCAATTAGATGAAAATGAAGCTATAATTTTAGCTACTAGGGTAACAGACACTATAAAGATTGTTGATAATGAAGGTTTTATTAAAGAAACACCAGACAGAAATTATTTATGGGCAGCGCAAACTCCTCAGGGCTTTTTAGTAGATAGATTAAAAAAAGCTCATGAGATGGCAATTGATAAAAACTGGAAAGTCACAGATGATGCTTCTTTATTCGAAATGCTTAATTGGAAAGTGAAGATTATTGAAGGAACTTATTCAAATATAAAAATTACATCCCCTATAGATTTGAAAATAGCAAAACTTTTTGTGAAGAACTCCTAGTTAAAAAGGTTTATCGATACTAAGAATGCCGTTGTCACCATTTAAGGTTGCTTCATACCCTAACGGGATGCATGCATTCCCTGATATGTGGCCTATTGGGAGATCAAAAAGAATAGGAAAATCGAACTCTTGAAGTCTTTCAATAATGCAGTTTTTTAGTAAATCTTTCAATTCAAGGTCGCAGGAATCATTAGAAAAACTTCCGAATCCAATACCCGCAATTTCAGAAATTGTTTTAGTCATCCTAAGGTAAGTTAACATGCGATCAATTTTATAAATATCTTCATTAATGTCTTCAAAAATTATTATTTTCCCTTTGCAATCTGGAAAGTGATTAGTACCAATTAAAAAAGTAGCAATAGTTAAGTTAGAAACTATTATCTCTCCTTTCGCTTTCCCACTTCTTAAAGGGATTCCTATTATGTCCTCAACATATCCCTCAAAAAGTAAATTTCTTAATCTCTCAAGACTCCACTCTGGTTCTTTGAAAAGGCTAGTAACCATGGGGCCATGAATAGAACCTATAAATCCTTGAGAATATTTTGATAGTAATAAAGAACATGTATCTGAGAATCCAAGCATTAAACCATGCTGCCAAGAAGGTTCTTTTTCTAAAAGTCTTGCCGAACCCCAGCCTCCTTTTGCAAAAATGATTAGCTTACTATTTTGTGCTTTTTCAAGTTCTTCAAATCTAGTTAGATCATCGCCTGCAAAATAACCAAATTTTTTTGATAGAGAATTATTTTCATTAATTTCCAAACCCCAGTTTTTTAAGATTTCTATGCCTTTTTGAAAGTTTTCGTCTTCATCAATAAAGGAGCCTGGAGCTAATATATCTATTAAATCCCCTTTTTTTAATCTAAAAACCATATTTAGAATTTATGAAGCAATAATAATTCCTAATAAAATGACTCCTCCATAAATTGCTTGATTTTTGAAGTGATTGCCAATATTTTTTATTGATTGCTTTTCCTCAGGAAATACTTTTAGTATATCTTTCTGCATTAAGATTGACGTTGCAAACCAAATTGGCCAAAAAATAAAATCCATTTGATTAATAAATCCGCATATTGCGAGAAAAAAAGAAGTTAAAAAATAACAAATTTGAATGGTTATTCTTGTGTTGTTATGGAGGTTAACTGCAGAACTATTAATTCCAATTTTTATATCATATTTTTTATCTGCTAAAGCATAAATCGTGTCAAAGCCAAAAGTCCAAAAAATGGTAGCTAGCCAGCAAAATAGTAAAACAATACTTTTTAAATTGCCTTCATTTGCGGCCCATGGAATTAAGACAGCAAAACCCCAGCATATGGATAAGATTAATTGAGGATATTTAAACCATCTTTTAGCAGAAGGATAAATTAAAATGATAGGTAAAGCTAAAAAAGCAAGTGAAATTGAAAGGATTCTCCCAGGCTGAGGTAGTGACAAAGTTAGAAAAAAGCTACATAAAATTAAAAAGAAAAGAATTGAATAAGCTGTTTTAAGACTGATTTTATTTGCAGCTAGAGGTCTATTTTTTGTCCTAACAACTCTTTGATCAATTTTTTTGTCCCAAATATCATTAACCACGCAGCCTAATCCACTTACTAGTAGTCCTCCCAGTATTATTCTTAGCAACATAAAAAATGTTGGATTAGCATCTGGGGTTAAATATAAACTCCATCCAGCAGGAATAAGTAAGATCATTCTTCCAGTCGGCTTATTCCACCTTAATAATTCAAAAAAAGTACTTAATTTAATTTGTCGATTTTTATTTTGCATATGACCTATTGTATATTTCATAACTTTAAATAATCTTACTAGGATTAAATGATTTCTATTATTTAATAATCAATGTTGGGTATATTAATTAATGGATTAAAGATATCTTCGTCTTATAAAAAGAAATGATACTGAAACAAGATTTAAGATATTTTCAAGAAAAGCAAATTTTAGTAGCTTCTATAGATATTGGAACTAACTCTACGCATCTCTTGGTAGCAGAAATTAATCTAGGATTAAAATCATTTTCAATAAAATTTACTGATAAATCAACTACTCGTCTTGGAGAAAGAGATGAGGAGGGTAATCTTACCGAAGAATCAATCCAAAGGGCATTAGTTACTCTTAAGCGATTTAAGGAATATTGTAAAAGTAATGGAGTTAAACAAATCGTAACAGCAGCAACAAGTGCAGTTAGGGAAGCTCCAAACGGTCAAGATTTTATTAGAAGAGTTCTTGATGAAACTGATATTCAAATAGAAATGATAAGTGGTTCTGAGGAAGCCAGATTAATTTACCTTGGTGTTCTTTCTGGGATGTCTTTTGAAGATCAGTCTTTTATAATCATAGATATTGGAGGAGGATCTACAGAATTAATACTTGCAGATAAAAAAGATGCTATAGCTCTTACCAGTTCGAGAATTGGTGCGGTAAGACTTAAAAATGATTTTTTAAATAAAGGGTCTATAACTTCAGGAAGATCGAGTTTTTTAACAACTTTTATTAAAGGATCTTTAGAACCATCTGTTCGAAAAATCAAAAGTAGATCTAAGGGAGATAAGCCTTTGTCTATGATTGCAACCAGTGGAACTGCAACCTCATTAGGAAATTTGATTTCAGATGATTTGGGAGAATCTAAACAAAAGTTGCATGGTTATAAATTCAAAAGGGAAAATTTACAAAATGTATTGGAAAAACTAATTAAATTGCCAGTTTCGGAAATCAAGAAAATACCTTCATTAAGTGAGAGAAGAGCAGAAATAATTATTCCAGGAGCATTGATATTAAACACCGCAATGGAGATGTTGAACTTTGATGAATTAATAATAAGTGAGAGGGCGCTTCGAGAGGGTTTGGTTGTGGATTGGATGCTTCGTAAAGGGATAATTAAAAATGAGTTAAATATTCAAGGAAATATTAGAAAAACAACTATAGTTCATCAGGCCAGAAAGTTTGGAGTAGATAATACAAGAGCTGAGAAAGTTATTGATATTGCCTTTCAAATCTATGATCAGACTAAAAATATCTTTCATAGCGATAATGACCCTAAAGCTAAAGAACTTCTTTGGGCAGCTTCTAATCTTTATAATTGTGGGAAATATGTGAATGTTGGTTCATATCACAAACACTCTTGGTACTTAATAAAAAATTGTGAGTTGTTGGGATATTCTGAAGCAGAAACAAATATTATTGCTTCAATTGCTAGGTACCATAGAAAGACTCTACCCAAGAAAAGACATGAGTCTTGGCAAAATTTAATATCCAAAGAAGATAAAACATTAGTTCTTGAAATGTCATTAATCCTGAGACTAGCAGCAGCCCTTGATCAAAGACCTGACAAGGTGATCTCCTCAGTTCAAATAAAATTGCAGGAAAATAATCTTTCATTTCAACTTTTACCTTTAGATAGAAACCACGATCTTCTTCTTGAAAAATGGAACTTAGGATTATGCCGTAATGTAATAAAAGAACTAAAGAATTTGGAATTAAAAGTTATTTAGTTTTTTTAATAAGTTCTTGTTTTGGAGTTTGATTCTGAGAAGAATCTGAAAATAAATTGAAAATTAAGGACGAGGCGATTAGTCCGAGAAAGCCTGAAATTAAAATAAATATTAGGAATCCTATTGGATTAAAATTCTTAGATTCACTAGTTTTATGGTTTTTTTGGGAAACTTCTTCAACTATTTCTTCAATTTTCACTTCTTTCCTCTCTGTCTTGAATTCTTCCATTAAAAATTCTGTATCAAGTTTTAGCTTCTGTGAAATCCTTCTAATCATTGCTTTGATAAATACTTTTTCAGGTAGTTTTTCTTCATTACCTTCCTCTATGGCTTCAAGTTGATGAGCTCCAATTTTTAAATCAGAAGCCAATTCTTCAATTGATTGATTTTTACTTGACCTAGCCTCTTTAATGAAATTTCCGATTCTCTTTAAAGAGGAATCTCCTCCTTTATTGTTGATTCTAGATACAGATTTTATTTCTTTCAAAGCAAATAAATTTTTACTAATTATAGTAATTAATATCTTTCTATCAACTTTAAGATTATTTATTCCTAAAGAGATGCTTATAAGATGGATTATAAAGATTAGATCTTTTTTGAGAATTACTAATTGCTGGGCTAATTATGTAAATGGTTGTTCTAATTAGTTTTTTCTCAATAGAAAATTTTTCCATATCTTTTAATTCTATTAATGATGTCCAACCATCATCCCAAGATACTCTAAATCCAACAATCACTTTAGTCTCTGGAGGGTAAAACTCTAGTAAAGTTTCTTGAGACCTTTTCACATGCCTAGCACTTAGATATAGGCATATAGAGGAATTGTGTTTCGCAAGATCTTTCAGAGATTCTTTTTCGGGCATCCCTGTTCGACCTCCTGCTCTAGTTAAAATTATTGTTTGCGTTATGTTAGGGATGGTTAACTCAGCTTCATGATATGCTGCAGCAACTTGAAAAGCACTTACTCCTGGAACAACCTCGATTTCAATTTTTTTGTTTTTTAAAATTTCGATTTGCTCTCTAATTGCTCCAAAAAGGCAAGGGTCTCCATCATGCAACCTTACAACAGTTTTCCCTGCCTGAAATTTTTCTATCATAATTGAGGTGATTTGCTCTAAGTTGAGCGCACTCGTTTTTATTTTTTCAGAACCTTCTTTAGAAAAATCTAAAATCTTTTCAGGAATTAGAGAATCAGTCCAAATAATGACATCTGCAATTTTTATCTTTTTTAATGCTTTTAAAGTTAATAATTCTGGATCGCCAGGACCAACACCAATAAAGGATATTTTATTATCCATTCTTTCTATTTTTTCCAATATATGTTCTCAATCTTAAAAAAAATATTCCAATTAATCCAGAAGAAAATAGAAAAATACTTATAAATTGAGCCATTCTAATTCCGCCATCACAGAAAGGCGGAAGTCCACCAATGCATAGTGGGTCAGTTCTTAAACCTTCAATCCAGAATCTTCCAAAGCTATAACTTATCAAATAAAGACAGCTAATAATGCCAGGCCTGAAAAAATCTGTTTTACTTTGTTTATTAAAAATAAAAATAAGGAGGATGAAAATTAAGAGATTCCACAATGACTCATAAAGAAAAGTAGGATGAAAAAATTCGTAATTAATAAATTCTAAAGGTCTATTTTGGATAGGAATAAATAATTTCCAAGGCAAATTTGTCGGAACCCCAAAGGCTTCATTATTGAAAAAATTGCCCCACCTTCCTATGGATTGTCCAAGAATAATTGAGGGTATTAAAATATCTATAAAAGTTTTTAAATGAATTTTTTTTGACTTGCAAAAAAAGATAATGGATATTAAACCTCCAATAAGACCTCCATGGATTGCTATGCCTCCTTCCCAAACTGCAAGAAAAGAAGGCATTTTTATGGCGTTGTTGAATAGTTCTAAAGAGGTAAAAAAGTTCTCCCCGATATATTGCCTCCACTCAAAAATTACGTAATAAGCTCTTGCTCCAATTATTGAAAAGATTATTAATGATGGAAGTATTTCACTAATGTATTCGGGGTTAATATTCCTTGCCTTTGCTAGTTTTTTAGAAATAAATAGACCTATTAAGACTGAAACCGAAATAAGTAATCCGTACCATCTAATAGTTATAAAGCCTAAATTTAAAAAAGTTTCTCCTGGAGATTGTATAAAAGCTTGAAATGTAAGCATCTAAGGAAAGTTAGATACCCTCTGCTGCTTGAACTTTTTCTACTTGTTTTTTCTTCAATACTAAAAGTATTTGTGTTAGGCCTACACCAATGAAGAATGCAATTAAGCCAATAACTCTATAAGGGCTCTGAAGCACAACCTCAGCATCTAATTGTCCGAAGCCTCCAACGTTGGGATCATTAGTAAGAGGGTCACCTGCATTAATTTTGTCTTGTGCTTTTACTATAAGTTGAGGACCAACAGGCACTGCTTCAGTAGTTATCTCACCATTATCGTTTTCTATATTGACCTTATAGCTACCATCTTCAATTGTTTCTATTGAGTTTATAGTTCCTGAGGTGGAAGAAGTGAAAACTACATTATTGCTTTTGTCTCCAGTAGGGTATACCTGACCTCTACCTCTATTGCCTCCGATATGTAATGAGTATTTTCCATAGTGATATTCTTTATTAGTGGATGGATCAGGGGAAAGTACAGGGAAAACTATTTCTTTATTAGTATCGCCAGGTAAAGGTCCCACAATGATGATATTGTCTTTCTCTTCACTGTAGTTAGTAAAATAAACCCCTTCTGTTTCCTCTTTGATTTCTTCGGTCCATCTTTCTTGTGGAGCAAGTTTAAAGCCATCTGGCAGCATTACAACAGCACCAACTTGTAATGGGACTTCTGAACCATCAGCCCCTATCTCTTTTAAATCATTTTTGTAGGGTATTTTGACTACAGCTTTGAAAACACTGTCTGCTCCAACAGATTGTGGAACCTCTGCAATTGTAGGCATCTGAGCTAGATGACAATTTGCACAGACTATCTTACCTGTGGCTTCTCTTGGGGATTCGTAGTTTTGTTGAGCCCAAAATGGATAAGCAAAACTGATCTCTGGATAAAATACGATGCTCGAAATAAAAAGCAGAGTACAGATAAATAAACTTGTTTTTTTCATGATTTGATTTTTAAGACCTTTCATTTTTTTTATGCCCACCATGGATTTTCATTAGTTCTAAAGTCAGTTTCAGACCATTGTTTGACGAGTACAGCATCATCTTCAATATCGACATGAGCTAGAGCTAAAGATAAAGGCGCAGGCCCTCTTACTACCTTCCCGTTAGTATCATACTGACTGCCATGACAAGGACATATGAATTTATTAGCGCCACTATCCCATGGGACAACACAACCTAAATGAGTACAAATAGCATTTAAACCAAATTCTCCTATTTCGCCACCCTCATTAACTATTAGATAAGTTGGATCTCCCTTTAGACCCTGAACTAGACTTCTGTCTCCTGCTTGATGGGTAGCTAACCAACCTGTCTTAGTTATTGGATTCCCTAATTCATCTTTAGCAGAAGTTCCGCCACCACCACCACCTGCTCTTAAAGGCATGAAATAATTTGCTACAGGGTAAAGGGCTCCTAAAGCAACACCAGTTGCAGTACCAAATGTAAGAAGATTCATAAATTGCCTTCGACCCATAGAAGGGACATCATTGGAACTTAATTGAGTCATTCGCTACTTGGTTCTGTTATTTATTAGTTATTATGGATCAAATTGTTCAATTTCTGTTGCAAATAGATAGGACTTTTAATAATTTAAAGTAAAAGTTTAGGAAGTCTTAATTAATTGATTTTAATGAACCCATTGCTAGTAGATGAAGTTATACATTATTTGATTCATCGCTGGGGGAGAAAATATGATTTTAGACTCTTTAGAAGAGGAAAATTTGTGTATTTTCAAATGATGTGGGGATTTCTTGGACAGGAATCATTCCCTTTAAGTGAAGATGAATATAAAAAATCGATAGCTGATAAAATCGAGATTTTAAATAGATGTGGCTATTCAGAAGAAGTGAGGGAATGGCTAAAGAAAGTCAATGCTAAGCCAAGATTAGGTAGAGCTGTCAGCTTGCAATTAAATCTTAATGAGAAGATGAAAGAGTTTTTGACTTAAGATTTTCTGATAAGTAAGTTAATCCAGTACCCACAAAAAATAAAAACACAATCGATATAGATAGCAATGACATAGTCAATGGGTCTGTTGAAGGGGTAATCACTGCAGATAATATTGCGGATGAAATTACAACTATCTTCCAATTCGAAATCATTTTTTCTGTTGTGATTATTCCAAGAGAACCAAGAATAAATTGTAATACTGGCAATTGAAAAGCTATAGCAGTGCTAGACATTAATAAGAGAACAAAATCAAAATATCTTTCTATAGACCAAGTTGGTTCAACAATATCAGCACCGAAACTAATGAAGAATTTTATTGCTGCAGGGACTAATATCCACCACGAAAAAATTAATCCTAAAAAAAACAGAAAACCTGAACCAAAAACTGCAGGCAAGATGAGGCTTTTTTCTTTTTTTGTTAAACCAGGAGAAATGAATAATATTATTTGATAAAAAATATAAGGTATAGAAACTATCAATCCGCTGTAACCTGCAACTTTAATTGCGACAAATAAAAACTCTCCTGGAGCAAGTTGTAGTAAATGAATATCACCAGCTGGAATTTCTAAAAAAGATATTAATGGCTTTATGGTGAGAAAACTAAAGAATATTGAAATAAGTATTGAGTAAATTGAGTTTAGTATCCTTTGACGAAGCTCTTCTAAATGATCACTAAAAGTCATCGAATCTGATAATTTTTTTTCACTTTGACCTGTACCTCTCATTATTATTTGATAAAAATTGTGTAAGAAAAAGGTTTAAAACTATTATTGTCAAAGTCCAATTTATTTTTCGATAAACTTAATTATTTGCTTAATTTAGGATTTGTTGGATCTGGTAATAGGAAAGGAGGGGCATCATTTAAAGATGATTCACCATAAGTTTCATATTCTCTATATCCACCCATTTTCCCATTTGTTTTCATTAATGCACTTACGAAGGCAAGTAGTAAGAAAACAGTAGGGGCTCCAATTATTAATGCAGCACCAAATAGATATCCAACAATAAATTCTGGAAAACTATGATTTCCTAAAAATTCATGAGTGCCTAAAAGAAAATCAAACATTTAAATTTAAAAATTTTTTTTATTATAAACTAAATTACTGTTTTAAGATTTTTTTTAATGTAATCTTCTCCTCTTGTAGGATTTCCCCAAATAATTTCTCTATTTTTAAAGGAAACGCAACCCGGTCCTCCGTTTTTGATTTTTTGCAAATCTTTAATCTTTACTAAATTAATTGGAACTTTAATGTTTCTTTTTGCCTTACTAAATAAAGCAGCTAAATCTGCAGCTATTTGAAGATCTTGTTCAGATGCTACTTGAGATGAAGACTTCAAAACCACATGACTGCCTGGTGATTCCTGTGCATGAAACCATAAATCGCCTTTTTTTGAGAACTTAAAGCTTATTAAATCATTTTGCCTCATATTTCGCCCTACCTGAAGCTTTAATCCTGTGGGAGTGTCAACTTGAATTGGTGAAGACTCTATCTCATATGTACTTTTCTGATCTTCTCTTTGCTTCTTGATATTGATATTAAACTCGTTACAAATTTCCTCCATAATTTCTTCAAGTAGTTTGATTCTCATAGAAAGTTTTTCATGATTTAAAGAATTTAAATTTTCTAGAAGCGTAGTGAATTCTTCTAATCTCTCTATATTTGTTTTGTAAATACTTAATCTTTCTTTTATTAATTCTCTAGACCTCTTTAGTTTTTTTGATTTTTTATATAGTTTTTGTCCCTTTATAATGTCTTGTTTTTTAATTTCATGTGAAGAAAAAATAATATCAGCTTTTTCTTTATATATCTCGTAGTTTTCTGATTTTGTAAGAAGATCATATTGAATATTTAAATTCTTTTTCTCAGTATTGGTCTGTTTAAAAATTATCCCTTCAATTTTCTTTTCCAATAATTCAATTTTTTTTTGTTTTAGATGATAATCATAATAATTCTCTAAGCTTGTGCATAAATCTATTTTATTTTCGCAATTAATTTCCTTATCAAAAAACCAAACGCAATAAAAATCTTTGTTGAATGTAGAAAAGTTAAAGTTATTGTTTTTAAACCTGTTTATCCAAATCTTCCAATTTTTAAATATCTCCTTTAAGTCTGAGTTGCTAATGAAATCAATATTTTTTTCCATTATTTCTGAATTAACAGTTGCGCTAACAACGTCTAATTGTTTTGTGAGGATAGGGCTTACTCCTTGATAGGTATTTATTAAACAGTATTTCAAAGACTCAGGCACTATTGAAATTGAGTCTTTCCATGATTGAAAAGACTCATCTTCTCTAGGTTGTTTTTTGAGATTGACTGGAGGGCCAGAATAAATAGATCCTGTTGAAATTGTTCTAAAACTAGATTGACTTGATTTAATTTGTTTACCAACGGCAATTATTTTATGTTTATTATCCAGATAAAAAATATTACTATGTTTTCCCATTAATTCAAAAATTAAATACTTATTAATTTCATCTCCAGGTTTTTTCGCAAAACTAAATTTTATAACTCTCTCAAAATCATCTTGATCAATTGAAATTAAAGCCATATACTTTAATCCGTATCTTATTTGTTTGGAAAGTGTGCTTTCTCTCCCAATCTTTTCTGGCTTATTAATCTTTAGTATTCTTGGAGAGTCTCCATTCCATGAAACTTCTAACCATGTTTGAGAATCAACTCCTCTGAAACATAATTGAATTGTATTAGGCTCTGGTTGTTGGGCAGTCTCAAACTTTGTAGGTAAGATGTTCTTTGTCAAATAATGCAAGACAGATCTAATAGATGTAATATCCATTATCTGTGGAACACCTTTTTGCATTATTCCTTTTTAATTCACTAGATGTCTACTTTACTGTAAAAAATTTAATATGAAAAATCAAAAAAAACTTATTATCCTTACTGGACCCAGCGGGGTAGGTAAAGGAACTGTTGTTAAAGAAATATTAGGTAAAGATAAAAATATTTGGCTTTCAATATCTGCAACTACTAGAGAACCTAGAGAGGGAGAGAAAGACGGGGAAAATTACTATTTTTTAAAACAAGAAAAGTTTAAAGAAATGATTAAACAAAACCTTTTCCTTGAATGGGCTCAATTCGCCGGTAACTACTATGGAACTCCTTTGTCTTCTGTTAATGAGAAAATAAAAAAAGGATTTACTGTACTACTTGAAATTGAAGTAGAGGGTGCAAGGCAAATAAAAAATAAGTTTCCTAATTCATTGTCAATATTTTTACTTCCTCCTAATAAAGAAGAGTTAGAGAGAAGAATAAGAAATAGAGGTACGGAAAAAGAAGAGGCGATTAAAAAAAGACTCTCAAGGGCTAATTATGAGATTTCAGTATCAAATCAATTTGATTTTGCATTAACAAATGTCAATGTTGATGAAACTGCAAAAAAAATAATCAAGTTAATAAAAACTTGATTATTTTCTCTTTATCAGCTCATTGGATGGAATAATAAATCAGGGAAAAACCTATTAAATTCAATAATTATTCCAGCTGTAAGGCTTAGCCAAATTGCTGCTACCACTGGGGCAGATCTGACAAATTTTGTGTTTAGAATTTTGAACATTTGTTTTATAAAAGTTTTTAAAAGATGTTTAGCGAGGACCATTAAGAGTAATATTGTTGTCTTTCTCTCTTAAATCTCCATTTCTACCTTGTTTGTTGGCAAGAAGGGGCCATTGCGCTCCTTTTACAAGACATTTTCTAGCTAAGTCTAGGTCAATAATGATCTCAAGATCTGCTGGATTCTTAGTCTTTTTTGATTCAATCAGATACTCTCTTCCTGACCAACCTATTATTCCAGCAATGTAAATGAACAATACTCCTGGAATAAGTAAATCTCCTTCATGACCTCTATTTAAAAGTGCTCCCCATGGCTCAAGAGGGGGTCCAATAATTAAATGTGGTAGACCATCATCTCCACATGATGCTTTTCCGTATCTTTCAAATCTTGCGATATCTTTTTGAGTAGTTGCAGAATTTGCTCTCTCAATGAATTTAGGATTTTCAGAGCATTTTGTAAGGGCTGAAGCAGTAAATTCTGTGCTAGCTCTATCTGCGTTTAAAGCAGGCCCATTTGCAGCTAGAGCAATTGGAGTAATTCCGAGGAACAGAAAAACTGAGGTTATGATTGAAAAAAAGAATTTCATAAGTTGCAATCTTTAATTCCTTAAAGTGTGTTAAGTAAGAAATTAATATTAAAATAGAACAAGTTGAATCAAAAATGCATAAAGTTTTAGCTATTGAAACAAGTTGTGATGAGACATCTGTCTCAATAGTTTCTAATATTGGCGATACTTTCAGAATACATTCAAATATAATTGCTTCTCAAATTGAAGATCATTCAAAATGGGGAGGAGTTGTGCCTGAACTTGCAGCTAGAAAGCACCTTGAATTATTACCTTTTGTTTTAGATGAGGCTTTAGAAGAATCAAAAATCAAAATTGAGGAAGTTGACTATATTGCGTCAACCGTAGCTCCTGGATTAGTTGGTTGTTTACGAGTTGGCTCCATAACTGCAAGATCACTTTGCATGTTACATTCAAAACCATTTTTAGGAATTCATCATTTGGAGGGGCATTTATCCTCAATTCTATTTTCAGAAAACTATCCAAAGAAATCCTTTCTTACACTACTTGTTAGCGGCGGGCATACTGAATTGATAAAGGTTGATGAAAGAAGGGTAATGCAAAGACTTGGGAAAAGTTTTGATGATGCTGCTGGAGAAGCCTTTGATAAAGTTGGCAGACTGTTAGGTCTTAGTTATCCAGGAGGACCGGCGATCGAAAAGATTGCTAAAAATGGGGACCCAATGAAATTTAATTTACCAAAATGTAGGATTTCTGATAAAAAAGGTGGATTTCTTAAATATGATTTCTCTTTTAGTGGTCTAAAAACTGCCGTATTAAGATTGGTTGAGAGAATAAATTTGGATGGTAATACCGTTCCAATTCCTGATATTGCTGCAAGTTTTGAAAGAGTAGTGGCAGAGGTCTTGGTAGAGAGAACAATAAAATGCGCAACTGATCATAGCTTGGATAATGTTGTTGTGGTTGGAGGAGTAGCTGCTAACAATACATTAAGAAAAATGATGATTAGTGAAGCACTTAAAAAATCTATTAAAGTTCATTTAGCTCCCCTCAATCTTTGTACAGATAATGCGGCAATGATTGGAGCCGCAGCGTTGTTCAGGATAAAATTTAAGGATCATTTAAGTTCCCTTAAATTAGGTGTCGCAGGAAGACTATCAATTGAACAAGCAAATACCCTTTATGAAGAAAATCCTCCTTTCTAACTTCAATGAACAAACAACCTAAAATCGAGATTAAAGAGACAAAAAACTTTGTTGATAAAAAGGAACTGAATTTGTGGAAAAGAGGTTTTACCCCTCAAGCTGAAATATGGAACGGAAGGATGGCAACTGTTGGTATAGGAATTATTTTTATAATTATTGCTTTAATAAGCCAGTTTTCTTAACAGAAATAAAATTAATTTTTTAAAAACTAGTTTTAAAGATTTTATAAAAATTACTCTTGTTAAGCTGATCAATTAAATTAAAAAGTATTGTATTTATTGGACTTCAGATAATATTATTGATTTAATCAAAATAATAAATATTTTTATTATTTATAATTTTTTATGACGCCTGAAAGGCTTGGATTACTTTGGGGAATAACTGTATTTGCAGGTGCTTTTGCTCGATTATTTTCTTCTTTTACAGGATTCCCAAGTGTTGTTATTTTATTGCTTTCTGGATTGTTCATTGGAAGATCAGGCTTAGGACTGGTTGAGCCTTTAGATCTTGGGCAAGGGCTTGAAACTATTGTTGGACTTTTAGTCTGTTTGGTTCTATTTGAAGGGGGACTAAATTTAAAATTGCCTGAGGGGAATATAAGAAATACTGTCTTGAAAATTTCAGTGGTAAGACTTTTTATTTCATTATCAGCTGGAATTTTTATTGCTCATTGGCTGGCAGGCCTCTCATGGCAAGTTGCGGGAATATATAGTGCCATTGTCCTTGCTACTGGACCAACAGTTGTCTCTCCATTAGTAGAACAAATAAAATTAGTTTCCCCTATTTCGGAAGTTTTGAAAGCTGAGGGATTGTTGCTTGAACCAATTGGTGCAGTACTGGCATTACTGCTTTTAGAACTGACTTTAGGGGACCTACGTGGGATTAACGATGTATTTATAGCATTAATGCAAAGATTAGGGGGAGGAGTCTTAATCGGATTAAGTGCAGGATGGTTGCTATCAGAAATTTTAAAAAAAATAAAAAATGAAGCCTCGTTTGGTATAGAGCTTCAAGTTACCCTTGGATTTATTTTCCTTGTGTATGGAATTTGCGAATATTTTCTGCCAGAATCAGGCTTGCCTGCTTCTGTCGCGGCAGGTTTTATTGTAGGGAGAAGAGAAATTATAGATAAGGAGAGATTGGATAATCTAATAGGTGAATTAGCTCAATTAGCAATAACTGTTCTTTTCCCTCTTTTGGCTGCCGACGTTTCTTGGGGTGAATTAAGTCCCCTTGGATGGGGAGGGGTTCTTTGCGTATTTATGTTGATGGTAATTGTTCGCCCTATCTCTATCTGGATAGCAACAATAGGAAGAGAACTTAACTTAAAAGAAAAAGTATTTTTAGCCTGGTTAGCCCCAAGAGGTATTGTTACTGCAGCGGTAGCTTCTCTTTTTTCTATCAGATTAGAGCAGGCTGGTATCCTTGGGGCTGGCCGTCTTCAAGGTTTAGTTTTTCTTACAATACTGATGACAGTAGGAATCCAAGGTCTTTCAGCCAAACCTTTAGCAAATAGGCTTGAATTAGGTCAAAAAAAATAATTTAGAATGATTTAAGACATCTTTCAATTCGAGATCTGTCAGTTTTACTCTCTGAGAAAAGCTCCCAACTTTGAATTAAATCTGGTCCACTTAGAGATCCAAAAAAGGCTACTCTTAGTGATTTCATTAATATCCCTTTTTTAATATTATGCATTTTTGAGATTTCGTTTATTATTTCTTTGGCTTTCTCTTTATTTAGTTTTATAGTATTTTGCTCAATTAAATAATTTAAGATTAGTTTTAGAGATAATTTACTATCATTTTTTTTCAGGAAATCTTGACCTTCTTTTTGAATTGTAGGTATTAAGAAAAATGGTTTTGATTGATCAATTGAATCTTTTAAAAGAGTCATAGAGTCTTTAAGCAAAATTGCTAATTTATACGCCCATTCTTGAGATGGCGGCACCCAACCATTATCATCCCAGTATTTCCTAATGATCTCACAAAGTTTTATTGATTCCATATTTTTTATATATTGAGAATTAATCCAGTTGAGTTTTTCCCAACTGAATTTGGCCCCAGCTTTATTTATGTCTGATAAGTTAAAGATTTCAGATATCTCTTTAATTGAAAGTATTTCTTTTTCGGCAGATTTTGGAGACCAACCTAAAAAGGCCATATAGTTCGATAAAGCCTCAGGTAAGTATCCCATATCTCTAAATTCGTCGATTGAAGTAACGCAATCTCTTTTAGATAATTTTTTCCCTTCACTATTTAGTATTAAGGGTGTATGCGAGAAAGTTGGCAAATTAAATTTTAATGCTTTATAAATCAATATTTGTTTTGCAGTGTTAGAGATATGGTCTTCACCCCTTACAACATGAGTAATATTCATAAAATTATCATCAACTACAACTGCAAGATTATACAAAGGATCTCCAATCTCATATCCCTTTGCCCTTCTTGACAAAACTAAATCACCACCTAAATCCTTCCCTTGCCATTTGATTTCACCTCTTATCTGATCTAACCATTTAATTTCAATTTTTTCATCAATCTTAAATCTTATTACTGAAGTCCTCCCTTGGGATATGAATTTTTCTATTTCTTCTTTTGAAAGACTTCTGTGTCTATTATCATGCTTTGGAGGTAATCCTTTCTTTTTTTGTTCTTCTCTTAATTGATATATTTCATCTTCTGTTGTAAAGCACCTATATGCAGCTCCACATTCCAATAGCTTTTTGATATAACTTTTGTGAATCGAAATTCGTTCACTTTGCTTAATAGGTTCTTCATCCCATTTAAGTCCAAGCCATTTCAAGCCTTCTAATATATTTTTTGTATATTCAGATTTAGATCGAAGAAAATCTGTATCTTCTATTCTGATAAGAAATTTCCCACCTATTTTTTGTGCATACAACCAGTTGAATAATGCTGTTCGCGCTGTCCCAATATGAAATAAACCCGTTGGACTGGGGGCTAGTCTTAAACGTTTTTCCAAATTTCTTTTAGAAAAAACGGGACCGACGGGATTCGAACCCGCAACTTCCGCCGTGACAGGGCGGTGCTCTAACCAGTTGAACTACGGTCCCAGAGTTTTGTTCTAAATTTATTTAGAACTTCTTTCTTAAAATTATCAGATCATAATACTTAATTTATGGTGTTGTAATAAAAAAAATTTATTAATTTGAGGATTTACAGAAATAATTAGTTTTTCAACTGACTTAGTATAAACAACTATTTATTTTTGAGGTCTAAAACCAGCAGGCTCTATCAACCTAACTTGATTGCCTCTAGCAGTAAATTCTCTGCCTTGGTCACTTTGTACGACAACTCTCCCGCCAGACTTAACTCTGATAACTCTTGCGCGAACCCATCCTAAAGCTGCTGATTCGAGGACTTTAACTACGTCCCCAGGTTGAAGATCTAGCTCCATCTTATGAAAAAATGATTTACATGATGTTGATCAAACGCGTCGTGGAGGACTTGAACCCCCGACATCAGGTTTTGGAGACCTGCGTTCTACCAACTGAACTAACGACGCATTTAAATAATTATAAGCGTCTTTGTGACCAATAAGTTGATTAATTTACAACTTTATCGATCAAAGCGTTGTTTTACGCGAGTAGCTTTTCCTACTCTATCTCTCAGATAGAATAACTTGGCTCTTCTTACTTTACCTCTACGTTCAACTTTTAGAGAGGCAACCTGTGGACTATGTAGCATAAATACTCTTTCAACACCTATACCCTGAAAAATTCTTCTAACTGTAATAGTCTGGTTAAAACCTCCATGCCTTTTTGCTATGACAACGCCTTCATAAGGTTGGACTCTTTCTTTATTACCTTCTGTAATTTTTACTCCAACTTTAACGGTGTCCCCAACATATATTTCAGGTAATTCTTTTTTTAATTGTTCACTTTCAAATTCCTTAATAAGATTGGATGTGCTTAAGGTTTGCGTAGTCTTAGAAACCGTATTTTTTTCTTTTTGTTCAACTGCTACATCAACTGATGCGTCAGCTTTAATACCAGTTTCTAATTCCTTCTCTTGTTTCTCTTTGGCCATTTTGGTCTTTATTGTCCTACAAGTTTTATATCTTAACCTTTTGACTCGCCTTTAGTAACCTTTTTGGTAAATGAAATTGTTTTTGAAAACATTTGGAATCCTGTTACGAGCATCCATAAAACTCCAAGAGAATTCAATATTACGTAAATAAGTTCTCCATTATCTCCAAGCCATTCGCCCTCATGGAGAGACATTAACCAATGAACTTGCTCTCTAGAGTATCCTAGTAAATCTTTTGAAACCCTATATAAAAGACCAGTAATTGAAGATATAAATAATGGAAGAAAAACCCAGGGCGCCAAAGCCTTATGAAATTGCCTAGAATTAAATAAAGTTTTCATTTTTGTTTCTTTCCCGTTGTTATTGATAGATTTAAGGTAGCCAAGACCATAAAGGCTATTTTGAATATATTTACCTATTACTATTATTTATTCCAATGAGACATTTTGCAGATCTTTTGTTAAATAAAAATAATTCCAAAGCTAATAATCAAGTTCCTTTTATTCAGAGGAGGAGAGGAATCGAAATAAAGTCTTCACGGGAAATTAAATTAATGAAAAAATCTAGCAGGATTGTAGCAACTGTTTTGAGGGAAATTAATGACTTAATTAAACCTGGAATGAGTACAAAAGATTTAGATGATTTCGCAGAAAAGAGGATAAAAAGTTTTGGAGCTGTGCCAAGTTTCAAGGGCTACCATGGATTTCCTTCTAGTATTTGTTCTAGTATTAATAATGAGGTTGTCCACGGTATTCCAAGTAAAAATAAAATAATTAAAAATGGTGACTTGGTTAAAATTGATACAGGGGCTTATTTAGATGGTTTCCATGGAGATAGTTGTATATCAATTTGTGTAGGAAAAGTTAGTCCACAGGCTCAAAAACTTAGTGACATAGCTTTTAAAGCATTGTATGCGGGGCTTTCCAAAATCAAAGCTGGGAATACACTCTTAGATGTTGCTGGGGAAATCGAGGATATTGTTTTAAAAAATGGTTTTAGTGTTGTTGAAGACTATACAGGTCACGGAGTCGGAAGAAATCTTCATGAAGAACCATCGGTATTTAATTTTCGAACCAAAGAATTGCCCAATGTCGTACTTCGTGAAGGAATGACATTAGCTGTCGAACCTATTGTTAATGAAGGGACTAAATTTTGTAAAACTTTAAATGATAGATGGACAGTAATAACAAAAGATGGAAAATTGTCGGCCCAATGGGAGCATACAATAGTTGTTTTAAAAGATGGTATTGAAATATTGACAGACAGAGATTTCTGAAGACTATGATTTGTACTTATAGATCATTTGGCAATACAAAAAATTAAAAAATTCTTTTAATGGAAAAAGTAGATAGGTCAAAGGATTTGGACTAATTATTATTAAATATTTTTTTGAATTAGCTAAATTATAAATTTTTTTAGAAACAAATTTGGGACTCATTATTCCGATAGGATTTAGTCCTGATTTGAAAGGCCCTAAGATAATTTTTTTAATTATTAATTTTTTCTTTGTATTTTTATCTAAAAGATTTTTTTTGAAAGAGACTAATTTACCAATAAGGGATTTACTAATCTCATATGACGGATTTAGGGCTGGTAATATTTCTGCTTCAGATGTGTTTATCCAAACTTCTTTTTTTATAAGTGAATCATTGCTAAGAGCAATATCTTCAAATAAATTTAAAAATTTGAATTTGCTTAATGCATTTATTTCTATTGAGTTTTCATAATTGGAATTTCCTCTACTCAAATCATAAATACCATGGTTCAAAATTAAGATGTCTATCTTCTCTAATTGTTTTTTTAATGAAGACTCCTTTCCACATTCCCATTTAATCCATTCATTTGGAGATTCAAAATTTATTTCATAATTAGTTTTACTATGAGTAAATCCAATCACCTTATATCCTTTTTGGCGAAACAACTTTGTTAATTCTTTTCCTAGTGCACCTGAGGCTCCAGTAATACCTATAGTTTTTTCGTTTTTGGTTGAATTTATCATTTTGCTTGATTTTAATGAGATACCAAAGAACTAAAATAAATTTACCAAAAAAAGATTATTTATATTTTTTTAAAACTAATAAATAAATATTTGTTTAGTTCTGAAAAAAATATTATCTTAAACCTATTGATGAAAATTTACTAATTATGAGCGATATATTATTAATTGGTTCATGTGAGCCATTTAGTGGTAAGTCTGCAATGGTTCTTGGGATAGCAAAAAACCTTTTACAGAAGAAAAAAAAAGTACGCATTGGAAAACCATTAGCAACATGTATTGAACTTACTAATCTTCCTTCAATGTCTTATGAAGGATTAATAGATGATGATGTTAAGTTTATTGGATCTACATTAAATATCGAAGAGGAGAATTTAATTTCCTCAGTAGGATTATTGGATAATATATCAGCTGAAAAAAGAATCTTTAATAAAGACTTACTCCCAGGAAAATCGTTTGATCAGATTGAAGCATTGGTTAATGATGATTTTGAAGGTCTGAATATTTTAGAGGCAGCTGGAAGTCTTCATGAAGGCATGATTTATGGCTTAAGTCTCCCACAATTAGCTAAGGATTTAGATGCGAAAGTTTTAATTGTGAATTTATGGGAAGATTGTAAAAGTGTGGATGCCTTACTTGATGCGAAAAAACAATTAGGAGAGAAATTGGCCGGAGTTGTATTGAACGGGGTTTTGCCACAAGAAGTCGAAAAAGTTAAAAAAGAAATAATACCCTCTCTTAAAGATCTGGGTATTGAAGTGTTTGGGGTAATGCCTAAATCACCACTTCTTAGAAGTGTCACAGTCGGAGAGCTTGTAAGAAGACTAGATGCCCAAATAATTTGTTGCCCTGAAAAAGATCAATTGCTTGTTGAAACATTAAGTATTGGTGCAATGGGGGTGAATTCTGCAATGGAATTTTTCAGGAGAAGACGAAATATGGCTGTTGTTACTGGAGCTGATAGAACTGATATCCAACTCGCTGCTTTGGAGGCTTCGACTCAATGCTTAATTTTAACTGGTATTGGAGACCCCTTGTCACAATTGATCCATAGAGCGGAGGAATTGGAGGTGCCAATTTTAAAAGTGGAATTGGATACTCTTTCCTCCGTAGAAATTATTGAACAAGCTTTTGGCCATGTCAGAATACATGAATCAATAAAAGCTTCTTATGCTATTCAATTAGTTCAAGAGAATGTAAATCTACAAAGAATTCTCGAAAAGATAGATTTTTCCTGCAATTTTTCAGATAAATGCTAATTTCAATTATAGGAACTATATTATTTTGAGTCGCTCTTTAGATCTACCTGCAACTGAAGGCGTTGATGCCTTAGCTCAAGAACTTGCAAAACTCCAAGATAATGGGAAAAGGAGAATTGCTTTTTTGGGTAGTAGACACGTACCAGTTGTCGATATCCACTTAATTGAGTTGATAGCAAGGTCGTTAGCAGAGGAAGGACATAATATCCTTACTTCTGGATCACAAGGTGTTAATGCGGCTGTAATCCGAGCTGTCTTAGATATTAATCCATCATTATTAACTGTTTTATTACCACAAAGTCTTGATAGACAAATACCCGAAATAAAGGATCAACTCGAAAGGGTTATGCATTTGGTTGAAAAAAGTGAAAATGATGAATTACCTCTGCCACTTGCAAGTAGTCTTTGTAATCAAGAAATTATTACTAGGTGCGATCAATTAATATGCTTTGCCTTTCACGATAGTGAAACTCTGCTAAATAGTTGTAGATGTGCTGAGGAAATGGGCAAAGTGGTTAGCTTGTTATTTTTTGATTAAATTAACCCATTCCCCCTTATTAAAAATATGATTTATGCTAATAATATTTAGCGATTAATAATTCACCATGGCAGAAAGTTTTTCATTTGATGTTGTTTCTGATTTTGATAGACAAGAATTAGTCAATACTTTGGATCAAGTTAAAAGGGAAATTTCTCAGCGTTACGATTTGAAGGGCACGGATACTTCAGTTGATTTAGAAAAAGAAAATATTTTTATAATCACCAATAGCGAACTTACTTTGAATGCTGTCAATGACATAATTAGACAAAAGGCAATAAAAAGGAACTTATCCTTAAAAATATTTGACTACGGTAATATTGAAATAGTTAGTGGTAATAGAATTAAGCAGTCAATTTTATTAAAACAAGGCATTAAACAAGAAATTGCAAAAAAAATCAGTAAAAATATTAGAGATCAAATAAAAAAAATCAATGTCAGTATCAATGGAGAAACTCTAAGAGTTGCAAGTAAGAGCAAGAATGATCTTCAATTAGCAATTAAGCTTGTTAGTGAGTTGGAAGAGTCTTTGAACATCCCTCTAAAAGCAAATAACTTTAGATAAAATCTTTTTAAGAATATTTTTAAAGCATGACAGATTATTCAGAATCTCTCATTAAATCATTGGTTAAGAAAGTAAAAAAATATCCTCGCTTTTCAAAAGAAGAAATAGAGAAATTCTGTTGGATGGCGGTACATGAACATAAGCATGGTGTTTTACCCTCTGAATATGACATAAGAGAAATAGATGAGGACCTTTATTTAGAACTTTTGCAAGAATTCAAATAAAATATCTAGTAAATATTATTTACATTTAAAATTATTTACAATTAAATCTACAATTATTAAAAAAATATTTTAATTAAATGCCTTATTAATGCACTAATTAGTCTATTTAAATATGATTAATTAAAAGAAAAATTTAATGTCAACATCCTTTAAAAATGTAACACCAACAGGTCCAGGTGGAACAGCAACATTATTAATTGTATTATCCTTTACTGGCTTTCTTTTGCTCACCCAATCTCTTTTTGTTGTCCCTTCTGGGCAAGTTGCAGTTGTTACAACATTAGGGAAAGTAAGTGGTCCCTCTAGGAGAGCCGGTTTAAACTTTAAACTTCCATTCGTTCAGTCTGTTTATCCATTTGATATAAAAACTCAGGTTCAACCCGAAAAATTTGAAACTTTAACTAAAGATCTTCAAGTTATTAGGGCTACAGCTACCGTAAAGTACTCAGTAAAACCTAACGAAGCAGGAAGGATCTTCGCAACGATTGCAAGCAGAAATAGCGATGTTTATCAGAAAATTGTTCAGCCATCTTTGCTAAAAGCTTTAAAATCAGTGTTTTCTCAATATGAGCTAGAAACAATTGCTACTGAATTCGCAGTAATTTCCGAAAAAGTAGGAGATACTGTTGCACAAGAACTAAATTCATTCGATTATGTAGATGTTAAAAGTTTAGATCTTACTGGATTAGAGATTGCTGAGGAATATAGAGCTGCGATTGAACAAAAGCAAATAGCAGGTCAGCAACTACTAAGAGCAAAGACAGAAGTTGAAATTGCTGAACAAGAAGCACTTAGGTACGAGACATTAAATAGAAGTCTTGACGATCAGGTACTTTTCAAATTATTTCTCGACAAATGGGATGGTAGCACACAAGTTGTTCCTGGTCTGCCAGGTTCAGAAGGCGGAAGTCCCCCTGTAATAGTTGGTGGTAAGAGGTAATTATTTAAAAGATAAACTTTCTATAAAACTTTAATCATTTACTTTTTTTAATTAATGAAATGTAAATGATTATTTTTTTATTGCATTAAAAGATTCGTCAAAAGCCTCGATAGTTTTATCAATTTCTTCTTCGCTGTGAGCTAGAGATGTGAAACCAGCTTCAAAGGGACTTGGCGCTAGATAAATTCCTCGTTTAAGCATTTCTCTATGCAACTTACCAAAGAGTTCGGTATCATTTGTTTTGGCTTCATCAAAGTTCCTGACTGGCCCATCACACAAGAAAAATCCAAACATAGCGCTTACACTTCCACCGTTAATAGCGATACCGTTGTTTTCTGCTGACTGAATTATCCCTTCAATTAATCTAGAGGTCGTTGAGTCAAGTTTATCATATGTACCATCTTGCTTAAGTAGTTCAAGAGTTTTTATTCCTGCAGTCATAGCAAGTGGATTACCGCTCAAAGTACCTGCTTGGTAAACCGGTCCTGATGGAGCTACCATTGACATTATTTCTTTCTTGCCTCCATAAGCTCCAACAGGTAATCCTCCACCAATTACTTTCCCAAGGGTGGTTAAATCAGGAGTAACCCCAAACTTTTCTTGAGCGCCTCCATAACTTATTCTGAATCCAGTCATTACCTCATCAAAAACTAATAAGGATCCATTCTCAGTGGTTAATTCTCTTAATCCTTCCAAGAATCCAGGCTCTGGAGTAATAAATCCAGCATTACCTACAATAGGCTCAAGTATAACTCCTGAAATGGCATCAGGATTTTCTGAAAATAATTTTTTAACTGCTTCAAGGTCATTGTAGGGCGCAGTCAGTGTGTTTGCAGTTGTTGTCCGAGGAACACCAGGAGAATCCGGTAAACCTAGAGTGGCGACACCTGATCCTGCTTTAACTAAAAACATATCAGCATGACCGTGATAGCAACCGTCAAATTTAATAACTTTATCTCTTCCAGTAAATGCTCGCATAAGTCTCAAAACAGCCATGCATGCTTCTGTTCCACTATTAACAAACCTGACCATTTCTACAGATGGGACTGCATCAATTACCATTTCAGCAAGTTGGTTTTCTAGAACGCATGGAGCGCCAAAGCTCGTTCCTTTCTCGAGTGCTTCCTGTAATGCAGTTGTGACTTCAGGGTGGGCATGTCCACATATGGCGGGCCCCCAACTTCCTATGTAGTCAATATATCTATTTCCATCAATATCCCAGGCAAAAGGACCTTTGACTCTATCAAAAACAATTGGCTGGCCTCCTACAGACTTAAAAGCTCTTACTGGAGAACTTACTCCTCCTGGCATTAGTTGTTGGGCGGCAGAGAAAATTTCTTCTGATTTGGTGTAATTTAATATGTCAGTCACAATTTAGGTAAATGATGTTTTGAGAAAAATCTTGTCATGTTCTAAGTTAGAAATAAGTAAAAATTTTGTCAATCAGATTGAAATTCTACATTATGATATTTTTATTGCGATAGTTTGGATTGTAAATTGTTAATTTTAAAGAAATAATGATAAAAAATAATCTAACTTTAAATAACTCTTTATTAATAAGCGTTTTCAAGCATTAAAGAAATTCAATTTATTTTTTTTATATTTCGAAAAAATTATCCTCATCCTCAAAAAAATCTACATTTATTTCGTTTAAGTTAAGATCTATCATTACTGGGGCATGATCACTTGGACGCAAATTACCTCTAGGGGAGCTGTCTATGACACAACTTTTAAGTTTTGAAGACAGTTTTTTGCTGATATATATATGGTCTATTCTCCAACCTTTATTTAATTCAAAGGCGTTGTTACGGTAATCCCACCAACTCCAATGGCCAGTATTTTGTTCAAAAATTCTGAACGAATCTATTAATCTTTTTTTCAGAACATTATTTAGTGCATTTCTCTCTATCTCAGATGCCATTATTCCTCCTTCATATTTCTTTGGATCATGAATATCCAAGTTAGATCGAGCAATATTAAAATCACCTAAAAGACAAATTAATTCTCCTTTTTTTTCTTGCTCATCCAAAAATGAAGCTAAACAATTTAACCAATTAATTTTATATTCGAACTTACTAGATTCTAGAGAAGATCCGTTTGGCACATAGACATTAATGATTTTAATCCCATTAATATCAGCAGAAATCAATCTTTTTTGATCTAGAAAAATTTCGATATTTTGATTAGAGTCGTTACAACCGTAAAATCCTTTTTTAACATTTTCTGGCTTTATTTTAGAAATAATAGCGACACCATTGTATGACTTTTGTCCGTAGACTTCTACTGAGTATCCTAATTTTTCAAAAGGTTCAACAGGGAAACTATCGTCTATCACTTTCGTTTCCTGCAAACATAGAATCTCTGGATTGGTTTGATTAATCCAAGCTATTATTTGTGAAAGTCTGGTTCTTATAGAGTTAACGTTCCAAGTTGCTATTAACAAATTTCTACCAAATTATGTAAAATTAAAATAGCAAAAAATTTTGGCGTTAAAGAATTTTGAAATTAAATAAAATGAAAAATTATTTTTGCAAAAGCCTTTATAAATCGATATCTTTCCCAATTTTTTTTACTTTATTAATTTCCTTAAAAACTGACTACCTAAATGCTGAATATTTATTTGAAGATTTAGAAATCGATACTTCAACTAAAACAGAAGATGACAGTTCAGCTTTTCCAACTAATCCTTTTGAGCTTGTGGAAATGATCAGAAGGCAAAATAGTATGAATGATGCGACTGATCCTTCTGATGCAATTGATGATGCGTTAAAGTCTTTTAATAGTTTGGAGGAAAATTAACAAATTTAATACGATAAATTTTTATTTTCAAATTTTCATATGTTAAAAAACCCTATCCCAAAAGTTACTAACCAATTACAGCATAGAGCAATCGGTATTATTAATGGTAAATTTACTCCTATTAGTAGCGAACAATTAAATAGAGGCTATTTAATTGACAATAAAGAAGAAAAAATTGAAACAGTAGTTCTAGGTAAAGCATTATCACTTATAAAAAAGCATATTGATTTAAAGAAAAATTATTATTGGGTTGTTTATCCAAAGAATAAAAACAGTCAAAATTTGCATTTACAGATTGCAGGCATATGGGATCCCTATCAACTAAATGATTTTCCTAATGATTCTTCAAAAACTAACTTCTCTAAATTATTAGAAGAATTAGATCTAAAAGATAATTATTTTTCTGTTAGAGGAGAATTGGTTTTTGTTAACACGAAAAAGAAAGAATTTGTCATTAAAATCTGCCCAATTATAAAGTCAAAAACTTTAAAAAATAAAAATTTTAAATTAGTCATAAAAGGGGAGCTTTCTCTTGAACTTCTGCATAGCTTTGTAAGTTTAGATATCAACAGAGATGGAAATTCTTTGAAATTAATAAAGTGCGAAGTGATTGAAAAAAATCTTTCTAAAAATAACTAAAATGGAAGCTTGAGTTCCACCTCAATTTCACCAGTCAAGAAATCTTTGATTTATGCAAGATGTTTTAATTGAATGTTCTCCTGGTATCTCTGGAGATATGTTGTTAGGAGCTTTTTATGATTTAGGGGTGCCTAAAAAAGTCATTGAACAACCACTTATTGATCTTGGATTAAAGGATTTATATCAAATAAACTTTAAGGAATCAAAAAGTTGTTCAATCCGAGGAATAAAGACAAAGGTCGAGAATATTGATTGTAGTCCTATTAAAAGAACTTGGAAGAGTATTAAAGAACTAATTTTAAAAGGCCACTTAGAGGATAAATTAAAAAAAATAATTTATGGAGTATTTGAGTCTTTAGCAATTGCCGAAGGAAAAGTTCATGGCATTAAATCTGATGATGTTCATTTTCATGAAATTGGAGCTATAGATTCATTGGTGGATATCATTGGAGTATGTGCTGCATTAAATTACTTAAATCCCAATAGGGTTTATTGTAATGAACCAACTTTGGGGAAAGGTTTTGTTCATACTGAACATGGTAAATTATCTGTACCAGCTCCTGCTGTAATAGAGCTAGTAAGACAAAAAAATATCAAGGTCTTATCAGACTGGAGCTCAATAGAGGGCGAACTCTCAACACCAACTGGTATTGCTTTACTTGCTAATCTGGTCGACTATCTAGAACCTCCTTCAAAATATTCTATTAATTCTTATGGGGTAGGTATTGGGAACCTTAATTTCCCATTCCCTAATTTGGTAAGAGTTTATAAAATTACTTCATTTTATAATTCTTCTATTAATAATAATGAACAAATTAGTCCAAAGCGTGAAGAGATAATTATTCAAGAAGCATGGATTGATGACCAAACACCCGAAGATATATCTAATTTTGTGGAGAAACTTAGAATCGAGGGAGCTTATGACGTTTCTTATCAAGCTATCAATATGAAAAAAAATAGAATTGGATTTTCTATTCAAGCAATCTTGCCCATAAAGAAAAAAGAATTTTTTAGGCGACTATGGTTTGATTATTCCAATACTATTGGAGTTCGTGAGAGGACTCAGTCAAGGTGGATATTACTTAGACGCAGAGGAGAATGTTCAACGATTTTTGGAAATATAAAAGTTAAACAAACTTTGAAACCTGACGGATCAATAATTATGAAACCAGAAAATGATGAGGTTTTAAGATTAAATCTAGAGCATAAAATATCAACTTACGAAATAAGAAAAATAATAAAAGAATCAAGTAAAAAATTTAAAGCATTTGAAAACTGGAAATGAGATTTAATAAGAGTAATCAACGATATTTTAAATTCCTTAAAAAAATTAATTTTGGAAATTTAAAGAGTATTTTCTTTATTTTAAGCTTGTTATATTTTTGCATCTATTTTTTTGATAATATTGATCAAATTTCTTTTGATATCAATTTAGAAAGAAATGGAATTAATCTATTTTTATCATTTTTATTTTGCGTTTTAAGTATTTGCTTGAACGCTTATGCATGGAAATATATCGTAAAATGGTTCGGTAAAGAATTTAAAAGTAATAATTTAGTTTCTTTCTATGTTTTAACCAATATTCTTAAATATGTTCCAGGAGGGGTTTGGCATTTTGTTGAAAGATTTAATTTTATAAAAAAAATAAGTAATCCACAGATTGCTTTATATTCGACGCTTATAGAACCTTATTTTATGTTGAGTGGATCTTTTCTCTTGGCATCAATGGGATTAATTTTTTCACCACTTTATTTTTTTTTAATTTTTCCTTTATTATTTTTAAATAGAAAATTTATTTTTTTGATATTAAAAATATTAGGGTCTCTTAAGGGGAAAGTATTTGAGGTTTTGAAGCTTCAAAATTCAAAGGGCCAATTTAAAGAGAGAATAAATATAGTTTCTTTTTTCCCTTCTAGAGCTTTATTTCTTGAAATTGGTTTTGTTTTATCAAAATTTATTGGGTTTTATCTTTGCTTAAATACTTTTTATACAAGTAATACCCTGAACATCATATTTTTATTAGTAATTTTTTCTTTGTCATGGTCCATAGGCTTGGTAGTCCCAGCAGCTCCAGGAGGAGTTGGCGTTTTTGAGGCTTGCCTCCTCTTATTTGTTGGCAAAAGTATTCCAGAAAATATAATTCTTAAAAGTTTAGTTTATTTTAGGGTTATATCTACCTCGGCAGATTTGTTGTTAAGCTTACCTTTCTTAATAAGAAAAGTGTCTAAAAGAATTTAGTGTTTTTTCTCTAAACTTGGTATCAATGTCATTGATGCAATAAGCCCTAAAGTCATAATAAGAATGGCCGGTAATATTGCCTCAACCATTCTTTCATCTCCAGCATATTGATATATTCTCACAGATAATGTATCGAAATCGAATGGTCTTAAAATAAAGGTAATGGGTAATTCTTTTATCGTGTCAACAAAAACTAAAAGTGATCCTACTAATATCGGTCCTTGGAGAAGAGGTAGATGAATTCTTTTGATGATCCCTAGCCAATTTTCTCCTAGTCCAAGTGCTGCTTCATCAAGATTAGGAGAAATTCTCTCAAGACTTGAATCAATAGAACCCTTAGAGATAGTTAGAAATCGGACAAGATAACCCCAAATTAGAAAGCAAATAGCAATAAAATTAAATTTTGAGGAAGAAATGCTTATTAAAGATAAAGCTAATACAGTACCTGGGATTGCGTAACCTATCCCCGCAAGATTTGTTAATAGTCCTAGAAAAAAGCTTTTATTTGCTCGTCTGACTAAAGAAATTATTAAGGAGAATAGCATCGCTATAAATGCAGTTAAAAGTCCTAGACTTATGGTCCTTAATGATAGGCTAAGTAATTCTATAGATAACCCTTTTTGAATTAGATCTATATTGAGTAGAACCCAAAAACATGGAATCCCAAAAGAGAAAATTGGAGGAAATAAAGATATTATTATTGCTAAAAAAGCTCTAGTTTTGTTTAATTCCCATCCTTGAGAATCTTTTGATGCAGGATTTTCACTCCACCTCTTTGATTTTTTTCTTGATAACTTTTCGAAAATAATTAAAGTGAAAATCATTAATAAAGCTACCAAAGATAATCCAATAGCACTTTTTGGATTACCCTCAATTATCCAATTTTCAGCTATACCAGTAGAAATACTTGGTATGTTTAATAATGCAAATGTACCTAACTCATTCATTACTTCCATACACATTAAACTTATTCCTGTTATTAGTGCAGGTAACGCCATTGGGAAAGCTATTTTAAAGAAGCTGCTCCAAGGCCCTACTCCTAATCCTCTACTAGCATTGATTTGATTAACTCCAAATTTATTAAAACTTTCGTTAGCAAGAATGAATACATATGGATAAGTAGTAATTGAAAGTATTAATACCCCCCACCATAAACCAGTCACTTGATATCCAAAAATACTTCCTAAGTCCTGCAAAATGGCTGTTATTAGATATGCAGGGGCAGCTAGTGGAACTAGCTGACATATACGAAGAACTTTTCTGAACTTAAAATCACAATTTGAAAGTAACCATCCATTCAAAGTTCCTAAACCGCCGCCAAAAAAACTTGTCAATATTAGAACTTTTAAAGTGCCTAATACCTCTTCTCCTCCTGCAATACCTAATGAAAAATTTCCACTAATAATGTAATCAATTCCCTCTATAAGAAAATTGGAAATTGGAATGATTACTAAGAGTGAAACAATAATCGAAGTGAAATAAAGAAAATTTAATTCTGTTAATGTTTTTTTAAACCCTTTAATGCGTATTTTCAAAAATTAATTAAATCCTAATATGAACTTTAATCTGAATTAAATCTACATGATGACAGTTGATTTTTAATAGTTTGGTGATCTAAGTTTTTCCCAATTAATACTATCTTGTTAGATTTTTCTTTTGTCCATTCCTCATCATCTAGAGAAAACCGTTTTCCAGATAGGTGAAAAATGTGTTTTCTTTCACTTTCCATAAACCATAATATTCCTTTTGCTCTAAATACATTTTGTGAGATTTGATTATCTAAGAAATATTGAAACTTTCTTAAAGAAAATGGTTCAAATGTCTCATATGAAACTGAGGTAAAACCCTCGATATTATTGATCAAATCGTGGGAATGAGAAGAGTGATCGTGGGAGTGAGAAGAGTGATCGTGGGAATGAGAAGAGTGATCGTGGGAATGAGAAGAATGATCGTGGGAATGAGAAGAGTGATCGTGGGAATGAGAAGAATGATCGTGGGAATGAGAAGAGTGATGGTTTGAATTTTGTTCTATATTTTTTTTATTTTTCTGGGATTCACAAGTATCCGTCTGAAATAGACCTACGCTCATTATTGTATGTAATGCAACTTCACAATTAGTTGATCTTAAAATCCTTGGTTCTTTTTTTATTTTATTTATAAACTCCTCTATTTTCTTTAATTGTTTTTCATTTACTAAATCAGATTTATTAAGAAGAAGGATATCTCCGTATAAAATTTGAGAATAGGCGACACTTGTATTATTAATTTCAAAATCAAAATTTTCTCCATCAATGACAGTGATTATCGAATCTAATCTTACTTTTTCTCTAAGGTCACCAGCCGCAAAAGTCATGGCTACTGGTAATGGATCTGCTAATCCAGTTGTTTCAACAATCAAATAGTCTAATTTTTCAGCTCTTTCTAAAACTTTGGATACAGTATTTAATAATTCGCCATTGATAGAGCAACATATACATCCATTATTTAATTCGATCATATCTTCTGAGCCTTCTATTATTAAGTCATTATCTATTCCGATCTCTCCAAATTCATTGACTAAAACAGCTGTTTTAATACCAACTTGATTTTTTAAAATATGATTAAGAAGCGTAGTTTTGCCAGAACCTAAAAATCCACTAATAATAGTAACTGGCAATAAATTTTTAGACATTTTGAAAATTTGAAAACAAGTTTATATTTTTATTGATCGAAAATTTTGTTGATTTCCGAAGCTAATGTTTGATCCAGATTCGTAATACCTCCTAGATCATGTGTATTTAATTTTATTATTACTTTTGCATAAACATTTTCCCAGTAAGGATGATGATTATATTTTTCACAGATTAAAGCAACCTTAGTCATAAAAGCAAAGGCTTCAACAAAATTAGCGAAGTTAAATTCTCTTTGGATTTGTTTAGATTTAATTTCCCAGCCAGGTATTTTGATAACTAATTCATTCAATTCTTCATCTTGCAAAATGTAGGGTTCCATTAAAGTAAGAAATCTGACTTACTACATTATAAATATCTTACTTTTTCTCACCAATTATATGTACATTTATGATTCTTTCCTTTTGATCAAATCGATGTTCCCATAAATAAACTGCTTGCCATGTGCCAAGCATAATTTTCCCGTCTTGAAAACTCAAAGATAAACAAGTGTTTGTTAGGGATGTTTTAATATGTGCTGGCATATCGTCAGCCCCTTCTTGATAATGTTTATAGGATATTTCTTCTCTATTTTTTGATAAGGTTAAGTAGGAATCATAAGGAACTATCGATTGCATATACTTTTTTAGGTCCCTCAGTACATTTGGATCTGCGTTCTCATTAATAGTTAAACTGCAACTTGTATGAAGTGAAGTTAAATTTAAAATTCCGGAATGAAAATTATTTTTTTCAACACATAAATTTAAATCATATGTGATATCAATAAAACCCTCGCCGTGGGTTACGAATTTTAATTTTGAAAATATTTGTTCCATATAAGTTAAAACTTAATTAATCAATATCCTATTATGGATAAAGATGAATTTTTTACTGCAGACATTAAAATTTTTATCTTAAGATAGATTTAATTTCCATTTAAATCTTTGGCTGAAACTCATTGGAATAATCTGGGTACTTACCTTAAAGAAACACAAATATTAGGTTCAATCCAAAATACACTTTATTGGGATCAGAATACTGGAATGCCAAAGAAAGGTGCTTCTTGGAGGTCTGAACAACTTACTTATATTGCAAAAGTGTTGCATAAAAGAAATTCTTCCGAGGAATTTTGTAATTTAATACAATCTGCTAAAAATGAACTAGAAGATATTGAACGAAATTCCGATAATCAACTTTTCATAAAAGATAAAGAAAGAAATATTAGTCTTTTATTGAAGGAATTTAATAGAGAAAGAAATTTAGATCCCAAATTAGTTGAGTCTCTAGCAAAGGCAAAATCTAAAGGGTATGAAAGCTGGCAAGAAGCTAAGGAAAAATCAGATTTTAAAATTTTTCTTCCTTTCTTTGAAGAATTAGTTAAATTGCGGATTGAAGAGGCAAAACAAATATCTATTCAGTGTTCACCTTGGGAGACATTAGCCCAACCCTTTGAGCCTGAATTAAATTTGAAATGGTTGAATAAAATTTTTCAACCTTTGAAAGAAACCATCCCAGGCTTGATTAGAGAAATTAAAAAGTCCCAAAAAAATCATTGGGATTTAAGTCCAGAATCTCAAAAAAATTTATGTTCTAAATTACTTGACGAGTTTGGAAGAGATAGAGATCTCGTGGTTGTTGGACAATCTCCCCATCCTTTCTCTATAACATTAGGGCCAAATGATTTTAGGATCACTACAAGAATTGTTGAAGGTGAACCATTATCAAGTTTTTTAGCAACTGCACATGAGTGGGGGCATTCTATTTATGAGCAGGGTTTGCCATCTCAAAGTCATCAATGGTTTGCTTGGCCTTTAGGTCAAGCAACCTCTATGGGTATTCATGAAAGTCAATCTTTATTTTGGGAAAATAGAATAGTTAAATCCAAATCTTTTTCAAAAAGATTTTTTAAAAAATTTGTTTCGGCTGGATGTTCTTTTAATAATTATTTACAACTATGGAAATCTATTAATCATTTGGAAGCAGGCTTAAATAGGGTTGAAGCGGATGAATTGACTTATGGCTTACACATATTAATAAGAACCGAACTTGAAATAGATTTAATTGAAAGAGGTTTACCTGCTGAAGATATTCCAACAGAATGGAATAAAAGATATGATGAACTCCTAGGAATTAAACCATCTAATGATTCAGAAGGTTGTCTTCAAGATGTTCATTGGAGTGAAGGGGCGTTTGGATATTTCCCCTCATACTTGTTAGGACATGTTATAAGTGCGCAAATATCTTCTCAAATGGAAAGAGACATAGGTTTGATTGACAACTTAATTGAGAATGCTGAATATCAAAAGATCATTTTTTGGTTAAAAAATAATATACATAAATATGGTAGATCAGTTAATTGTATGGAGTTGGTAAGAGCTGTAACTAATGAAGAACTATCGCCAAACTATTTTATTAATCATTTAAGGTCTAAAATAAATGATTTTTGCTGAAACATTACTTTTAAAGAATTTGGTTAGGTGTGGGGATGTAAGATAAACAAAAATAATTTCTTGATGGCAAATCTAAATCAGCCCCCAAGCAGGGTCACTCCAAATTTATTGCATATACTAAATGCTTTCACTGATAGCTCAAATACAATAATAAACACTATTGTTGAATTGAACTCTAATACCATAAATAAATATGAATTAATTACAGAAACGGGCCATCTTAAACTTGATAGGGTGGGTTATTCATCACTTGCGTATCCCTTCGCTTATGGATGTATTCCAAGGACATGGGATGAAGATGGAGATCCACTTGATGTGGAAATTGTTAGTGTAACTGAGCCATTGATACCTGGTTCTATTGTGGAGGCAAGGATTATTGGGGTGATGAAATTTGATGATGGTGGAGAGGTCGATGATAAGGTAATAGCTGTTCTCGCAGATGATAAAAGAATGGATCATATCTCAAGTTATGAAGACCTTGGAGAGCATTGGTTAAAAGAAACAAAGTATTATTGGGAGCACTACAAAGATCTAAAAAAACCTAGAACATGTACTGTAAATGGTTTTTTTGGGATAGAAGAAGCTGTTAAAGTGATTAAAGATTGTGAAGAGAGATACAAAAAAGAAATTGATCCTAAATTAGTAAATTAACTAATTTTTGTTTTCCCTAAATTCCTCAAATATTTCGCTGAGTATTTTGTCGGCACCTTGGAGCTTTAGTCTCTTTGCTAGTTCTATGCCTACCAGTTCAGGGTCATTAATATTGCCAATAACTTGATCTTTTATAAGCCTTTCCCCATCAAGAGAGGCTACCATTCCAGTAAGGTAAAGTTGACCATTGTGAATATTACTATTAACACCTATTGGGACTTGGCATCCACCTTCAAGTTCTCTTAAAAAAGCCCTCTCTGCCAGACATCTTTGACTAGTTGGTTTATCTTCTAAGACATTTATAATTTCTAAAACTTTTTTATCATCAGATTTACATTCAATGCCTAGAGCTCCTTGGCCAACGGCATGTAGAGAAATTTCACTTGGTATAATCTGGTGAATTCTTGATTCAAAGCCTAATCTCTTTAGACCGGCGGCCGCTAGAATTATACAATCAAATTCTCCTGCATCTAATTTTTCAATTCTTGTAATAACATTTCCCCTGATATCTTTGAAAACAAGATGTGGGTACTTATTTCTTAATTGTGCAAGTCTTCTTAGAGAGCTTGTTCCCACAATCGAACCTTCAGGTAAGGTTTCTAATTTATAACAGTCATTTTTTTTGCTTACTACTAAAGCATCTGCAGGATCCTCCCTTTTTGTGATGCATCCTAATTTAAGGCCATTAGGCAAATTGGTTGGTAAATCTTTCAGAGAATGTACTGCTATATCTGCATGGCCTACGAGCATTTGTGCTTCAAGTTCTTTTGTAAATAAGCCTTTGTCGCCTATTTTTGCTAAGGCTACATCAAGGATTTTGTCACCTTGAGTTGCCATAGCTTCTATAGATACCTCTAAATTGGGAATATTCCTTTCTAGTTGATCTTTAACCCATAAAGTTTGAACCATTGCTAGTTTGCTTCTTCTACTAGCTATTTTCAGCTTAAAATTAGTCATTAAATATTATTTTGAGTTTGAATTAAAATAAAGTCGAATTTATTTTAAGCTATTCTTTTGCAAGTTTCTAAAGCTGAAAATGATACTTAACTTTTTTTATTTTATATATTCTTTTAAAACCCCGTTTCGATTTGGATGTCTAAGTTTTCTTAGGGCTTTTGCCTCTATTTGTCTAATTCTTTCTCTCGTAACATCAAAAATCTGGCCAATTTCTTCAAGAGTTTTCATTCTTCCATCATCAATCCCATATCTCAATCTGAGAACATCTCTTTCTCTTGGACTTAGAGTGGCTAATACGCCTTCCAAATCTTCTCTTAATAATGTTTTAGAAACATCTTGCTCAGGATTTTCTATATCAGCCTCTATAAAGTCTCCGAGTCTGGAGTCTTCTTCTTTCCCTATTGGAGTTTCTAAAGAAATTGGAAGTTGAGCACTTTTAGCTATAAATCTCAATTTTTCAATTGTCATTTCCATGCTTTCAGCGATTTCTTCTTCACTAGGTTTCCTGCCAAATTCTTGGCTAAGAACTTTTGTGGTTTTTTTAATTCTGGATATTGTCTCGTATAAGTGAACTGGCAATCTAATAGTCCTACTTTGATCTGCAATTGCTCTTGTAATGGCTTGGCGAATCCACCAAGTCGCGTATGTAGAGAACTTATAACCTTTTTCATGGTCAAATTTTTCCGCGGCCCTAATTAGACCTAAACTTCCTTCTTGGATTAAATCTTGAAATGATAAACCTCTATTCATATATTTTTTTGCAATGGAAACAACTAATCTTAAATTTGATTGAACCATTTTTTCTTTAGCTCTCCTACCTAAAAGAAGTCTTCTCCTAAATTTGGGAAGAGGCATATCTATTAACTCGGCCCATTCTCTTACTGATGGGAAATGTCCTTTTTCTGACTCATATTGAGTTGCTAATTCTTCTAATTGGAGTAAGTCAGCAATTTTTCTTGCAAGTTCAATTTCTTCATCAGGTCTTAAAAGTCTAATTCTTCCAATTTCTTGGAGATAAACTCTTATTGAATCTTCAGTGTAGATACCTTTTGGGCCAAGCTTTATATTCCCAAGCCCTTTATCTTCTTCTTCAGAATCACTAAATTCATTATTATTTTCAATACTGCTTTCGTTTAACTCGGAAGATATCTGTGAATTTTGACTACTTTTAATACTATCTTCTTCAACTATTGTTTCTAAATTTGGATTAATTTTTTTATTGATCTTTTTTTTTGAACTAGACTTGGAATTTTTTGATTCTGCTGCGACTGGACACATAATTGACTCCTTTCTACGGTGAATTTAACTAGATAAAATTTTATTTAGGGCTAATTTGAACATTTAGTAGTAAAAGTCACCCTTAATGTTTAAAAAACATTTTCACAAAATGAAAAATAGAAAAGTTTTCTAAATTGTTGAAAAATTTAAATAGTGCTATAGATTACCTAAAGTAAAAAGTCTTGGGATTTCTCAGACAGGCAGATCATTTTTTGAATTTTCAATCAATAATCAAAGCTTCATGTCTCCCTTAAGAGCAGGATACTTACAATGTGCAAAAAACACTTTGTGGAATGTTCAACAATCTAATATTAAGAAAAAGTTTTGAAGCCGGCAAGTAATCAGTTATTAAATATCTCCTACAAATTGGAAATTTTGCTTGATATTGGTAGTAGTAACGAAAGCTTTTACTATTTAGATGGAAATAATCTTGGGGCAGAAGTTGGAGATATTGTAAGTGTGAGACTAAGAGGGAGATTATTAAATGGGTTGGTGATCTCCCAAAAAAACTTTTCGACAATCAATAATGATGAAACAAATATTACTGGATTAAAAAGCATAAGATATTCTTTTGTTGAAAGTATTTTGCAAAAAAATATAATTGATGACTCTTGGAGAGAATGGATAGAGTCCCTAGCCTCTTTTTATATGGTTAGTAATTTAAGAATGTTTAAAACTGCATTTCCTCCTGGTTGGATTGGTAAATATAAGAATTTTCCCAAAGGTTCAAAAGATCAAATATGGATTGAAACTAAAAAAGAATTTGATATTAAGAAAAATGTATTAAATAAAAAGGAATTTTTTTTAATTAATACTTTGCCTGAAAAAGGTAATTGGCAAAGTGAATTAATAAAGTCTGGTTTTAACTACACTCTAATTAACTCAATGGTCAGTAAAAAATACCTTGTTAAATCTAAAAGAAAAAAAAATATAAATACTAAATTAAATTCTTTTTTAAATGATCAAATTGCAACGAAAAAACTAAATCTTACAAATGAGCAAAAAATTGCATTTCAAGAATTTCAAACAATGAAACCGGGAGATGTTTTACTTCTATGGGGCGAAACCGGTTCAGGTAAAACAGAAGTTTATATGCGAATTGCTGAAGATCTATTTCTTAAGAAAAAAAGTTGTTTGATACTAGCCCCAGAAATTGGACTAATTCCTCAACTTATTGATAGGTTTAGTCGGCGATTTAATAATGTCGTTTACGAATATCATAGTAACTGTTCTCCCAATCATAGAACTATAGTTTGGAAGAAAATTATTAATGCTAATGAGCCTTTAATAGTAATAGGAACAAGGTCCGCAGTTTTCCTTCCAATGAAAAATCTTGGATTAATAATCATGGATGAAGAACATGACGTTTCTTATAAACAAGATAGTCCAATGCCTTGTTACGACGCAAGAGACATTGCTATTGAAATAGTAAAAAGGAATTCTGCAAAGTTAATTTTAGGAAGTGCAACCCCATCAATGAAGACTTGGAAAAAGTGTATTCTTGAAAAGGATTTTAAATTGGTAAGAATGATTCAAAGGATATCTAGTAATGAGATTCCTGAAATAAGAATTATTGATATGCGAGATGAGTTCAAGAAGGGAAATATGAAAATTTTTTCCAATGAATTATTACAATTGATCCCTCAACTACGCTTAAAAAAAGAGCAGGCAATAATTTTGATCCCAAGGAGGGGCCATAGTGGGTTTTTAAGTTGTAGAAATTGCGGATATTTAATAAATTGCCCTAACTGTGACGTTCCTTTATCAGTACATCTCAGTTCACAGGGAAAAAAATGGTTAAATTGTCATTGGTGTGATCATAAATCGAGATTTATTAATAGTTGCCCAGATTGTCATTCAACTGCTTTTAAACCTTTTGGAATAGGTACACAAAGGGTAATAGAGTTTTTAAATGAAGAATTTCCTGACTTAAGAGTACTTCGCTTTGATAGAGATACAACCTCAGGAAAGGATGGTCATAGAGATATTCTTTCAAAGTTTTCTAAAGGTGATGCTGAAATTCTTGTAGGAACTCAAATGTTGGCAAAAGGGATTGATATCCCAAATGTTACTCTTTCAGTAGTTATTGCAGCAGATGGGTTGCTTCATCGCCCAGATATTTCGGCAGAAGAAAAATCATTACAATTGTTTTTGCAACTAGCTGGCAGGGCAGGCAGGTCTCAAAAAAAAGGAAAGGTAATTTTTCAAACATATAAACCTAACCACCCGGTAATTTCGTATCTTCAGAAAAGAGATTATGAAAGATTCTTAATTGAAAACTCGAGATTGAGAAAAGATGCTAACTTATTTCCATTTTGCACGATTTGCCTTCTTAAATTATCAGGAGAAAATTGTGAATTAACTGAGTCAGTTGCAATAAAATTAGCAACATATCTACTCAATTTTTGTGAGAAAAAGAACTGGAAATTAATAGGTCCGGCTCCTAGTTTAATTGCTAAAGTCGGTAAAAAATTTCGATGGCAGATACTAATGCATGGTCCTGAAGGAACAAATATACCTTTACCTGATAGATCAATATTATATGAACTTATTCCAAAAAACGTTTTTTTAACAATTGATGTTAATCCAGCAGAGTTGTAATCACTTTGATGGAAGTTGAGGTAAATCTGTACCTAATTTAAATCTATAGAATCTTAATAAATAAGCCAATACGATAATTATTAAAATAGTGGATATCCCAATCAAAAGTTTGTTGAGGCTCCAAAAAGAAAATTCAAGACTATTTATCTGCCCTTGATTTAAATTCCAAATTATTTGATTTTTTGTGATTTCTAAATTTGAATTATTTTGATAAGTAAGGGTAGCTTTATTAGGGTGAATAATCTTGAAAATAAGTTCTAAATTATCAATACCCTGAATAGAATTTAAATCCAATTCAAACCTGTAAAAGTATTTTTTAAAAAAAATGAAGTTTTTTTGAGTAGTATTAATTTCTATATTTGTAGATCCTCCCGCCAACTCTCCAGCTGTATTTTGGGTGATTTTAAGAACTTGCTTAGTATCTTCTAAATTGAGATTTTTATGTTTTAAAGAAAAGGTTGATTCGTCTTGTTCAATTTCTTCGTCAGGGAAAAAATCTTTCATCTTCTCTTCAAATTTTAATTGCCAAGGTAATTTATTTATATATTTACTCTCTATAACTAAATTATTGGTTATTGAATCAAGTTCACTAAGATCAAGGGTGTCTTCAATTTTAACGCAGCCACTTAATAGTGGGATTAATAATAATAATATAAAAAAAATGATCAGTGAAAAGCCTTTCTGAAAGGGTTTTGTTTCACCAGTTGGTGTCTCAGTTACATTAATAAATTTTTTTTTCTTTAATACTTCTCTTTTTTTGTGCAGTGAGTTAAGAGATTTTTTATTGAGTGATAGGTCGCTTTCAAACTGTACGTTCCAATTTTCTGGCTTTTTAATGTCAGGAGAGTCTATAACTTCCATCAAATATTTTGCATTTTCTCTCGTCTTATTATCGTAAGATTTAAGGAGTTCTTTACAAAAACTTTTAGCCTCCTCCTTTTTATTGATACCACAAAGAGCAGTAATTAAGATTGTTCTTAAATTTACTCCCTCTTTGCTTGATAAAGGAAATGATTCGATTATGGGCAAAAGAAACTCAATGCAATAATGATACTCACCTTTAGCTAAAGCAAGTTCTACTCTTTCTAAAACTTGCTCATAGGTATTCATGGCTTAGGCGACTATCATTGTACCTATCCCGGAATTTGTAAAAATCTCTAGAAGTAATGAATGTTTTATTCTTCCATCAATTATGTGAGCTGCTTTGACTCCTTGGGCTAAAGCTCTTATACAGCATTCTGTCTTTGGAATCATACCTTCTGTAACAATTTTTCTATCAATAAAATCTCTTGCTTCTTTGAGATTAGTTTTTTCAACAAGACTATTTTTGTTATCTTTTTCTTTTAAAATCCCTTGAGTATCAGTAAGAAGAATAAGTTTTTCTGCATTTATTGCAGCAGCAATTTCTCCTGCAACAAAATCAGCATTGATATTATGGGAAATACCATCCAAAGTTGATCCAATGCTAGAAATAATTGGGATATATCCTTTAGAAATAAGAGGATCTAATATTTCAGCATTGATTTTTGTAACCTCTCCGACTAACCCATGGCTACCATCTCCTAGTTCTCTAGATTGAATTAAGTTCCCATCAAGACCTGATATTCCCACCGCTAAGGATCCAGTTTTATTAATGCCTTTTACAATTTGTTTGTTAACTCTACCCATTAGAACCATCTCCACAATTTCCATTGTTTTTTGATCAGTAATTCTTAATCCATTTTCGAATTTCGGAGATATTTCTAATTTCTTTAACCAATTATTAATCTCTATTCCACCTCCATGAATTACTATCGGACAAACCCCAACTGTTGATAAAAGTGCTATGTCTCTAAAAAAAGCATTTTTTAAATTATCATTCTCCATAACTGAGCCACCATACTTGATGACAATTTTTCTACCTGAGAAACTTTGTATATATGGAAGTGCTTCGCTTAATATTGATACTCTTTGAGAATCCTTCATTATTAAAAAAATTATTAAAACTTGATTGAATTAAGAAGTTAGGTTTTTACAAATATATCCCTATATTCAATAAAAGAGAATAAAATCAAATTCTTTTTTATTATCGTCGATAATAAATTCCGATTCAAGACCTTTGACAAAAAACCTGTTTAATCTTTCTTGTTTTTCAATCCATTTTTCTAGAGGGACAGCGTTTAATTCGAAACGCATTCTGAGACCATTTTTTTCTTCTTTTGTAATTTCTTCTATTTCTTTTAGTTGAGGAGGATTATCCTCATCCCACAAATTTAAAGATTCTAATGACGATTCAAGATGAGCTTTTATCCCATACCTCCATCTAGTAACATCTTTAACTAGTGCTGTTAATTCTTTTGGTCTATTAAATTTATTTGTCGCAAAATTTGTCTTATCAAATAACTTTACAGGTGGTATTTCGGAAGTCTTTAAACCTAATCCAATTAAAAAAATAGGTACTCCATAAAAAAAAGTAGGTACACTTAAATTTACTGAGTCTGTAAAATAAGCAGTCATTCCAACAAAAGCTAGCATACCCCCTACGGTTACGATTAAGTTTCCTGGCGATAAGTATTTCTTCATTTTGATTTAGTAGAATGAGTTTAAGTGGGCTAACAAGCATTATGCAGGATCCTAATACTGCAAATCAAGGAGATTTAATTTTGAAACTTGATCATGATAGAGCATGGCTCTTAGAAAATCTTGACAAAGGTAAATGGCTAGAAATCAGAAGCGAACTTGCCGCGCTTGAAAGAAAAATAAGCAAATTAATTATAAGCGTTCAAGAAAATAATGTTGATATTTGATTTAAAAAGGTATTTCGTCAACTTCTGGAACAAGAGGAGAAGTATCCCAATTAGAACTTTTATCGCTTTCTTTTTTTTCAAATGACTCGTTATTTTCTTTTTTATCAGACTTAATAACCTCAATTGGCGATATTTGATGGATCTTTGAAGCTGTTAGTTCTGGTTGCTTTTCTTTCGTTCCGTCTTTTCTAGTAACAGAATTCATCTTTAGACGTCCCTCAATAACAATATTTTGCCCCTCCTTCAGTTCATTTACCATTTCTTGGGCAATATTTCCCCAACCTATGATCTTGAGATCTCTGGTTGGATCTTCACTACGTAATCCTTTAAAATTAACAATCATTTCTGCAATTGGAGTTTGGTTTTCTTTGGTATACCTCATTTGGGGAGCGCTATTAATGACCGCCTGAATTAAACAATGATTCATTACTTACTATTTAATTAAAGATATACTGATGCAGAATCAAGGAAATTGCTATAAAAATGTTTGGATCCTATCAGGAACCTCGGATGGACCTGTAATAGCTAATAGCCTTCTTGAACTTAATTATTCAGTCTTTGCAAGTGTTTTAACTTATAAAGCAGGGCAAGCTTATATTGAAAATCCAAAGTTACATATCATTACGGGTAAATTAAATAATAAAGATGAAGTAATTAATTTCATAAATAAAAATAAAATCAAATGCGTTGTCGATGCCACTCATCCTTTTGCCGAAATAATTTCTAAAAATCTTAATAATGCATGTAAAGAGATTAATATACCTCTCTTACTATTTGAGAGGAAATCTCTAATAAAAAACACTAATAATTTTTTTTATATTGATGATTTAAAGGATATAAATAAAATTGATATGGAAAATAAGAATATTCTTCTGGCAATAGGATCAAGATTCCTTAACGATACAGCTAATTATTATATTAATTGTAAAGCAAATGTATTTACAAGGGTACTTCCAACTTATGAAAGTATAACTAAAGCTTTTGGATCATGTATTAAAAATTCAAACATAGCGATACTTGAACCGAGTAAAAATAATAAAAGCATTTTAGAAAAAAAACTTTGTGATTTTTGGGACATAGATTATGTTCTATGTAGAGAATCTGGAAGTTATTCTCAGAAAAACTGGGAGAGTATAGTTTCTGGAAGTAAAATGAAGTTATTTTTGGTTAAAAGGCCGAAATTTAAAAATGATTATTCTTACTCTTTTGATCAATATCACAATTTGATAAATCACATAATTAAAAATATTGATGTTTAATTCATTGTGGAAATATTAGTAATGATCACAACTGAATCAAGTAACGCGAATGCTGTGCGATTAGCTAAATTACTCATAGAAGAAAAAATTGCAGCTTGTGTTTCCATAAAGCAAATTTTTTCAGTTTATAAGTGGGATGATGATATTCAAGAAACTAAAGAGTTTGAAATTACAATAAAAAGTAAACTTGAATTTAAAGATTGTTTAATTGATTTCGTAAATAAAAATAGCACATATGATGTCCCTCAAATTATTTACAAAAAATACCATGCTGAGATGAAATATTATGATTGGTTAAATAAGACTATTTGATTAAATATATTTTATTAACTCTTTAAGATCAATATCCGATCTAGATCCTAATTGCGTAATTATTTGCCCCGCACAAATTGAAGCTATCTCTCCGCATTTTTTGAGGGAACAATTGTTTATTAATCCATGGATAAATCCTCCAGCATAGATATCTCCTGCTCCTGTAGTATCAATAATCTTGCCTTTCGTTATTGATTCAATTATTTCAACATTATTTTTGTTAACTATGAGAGAACCATTGCTTCCAAGAGTTACTATGACTAATTCACATAGGGAAGATAGGTCTTCTTGGCAGCTTGATAATTTATCATTTTTAAATAGACTTAACACCTCGGATTCATTACAAAAAACAATATCTACATATTCATAAATTAATTCCAAGAAACTCTCACGATGTCTATCTACACAAAATGAATCAGACAAAGAAAGAATTATTTTTGTATTAGATTGTTTTGCAATTTGGGCGGCTTTAATAAAAGCTTTTTTAGCTAATTCGCTGTCCCATAAATATCCTTCTAAATATAAGTATTTACTTTCCTTAATTACAGTAAAGTCAATGTCTTTTGGTTCAAACTCTACAGATGCTCCTAGGTAAGTGCACATAGTTCTTTGTGCATCAGGTGTAACCAAAATGATTGAATGAGCTGTTGGAGCACCTTCAATAGTTGGTAGAGTATTAAATATTGTTTTACTTTTTTTTATATCGTCAGAAAAGAAATTCCCAAATTGATCATTTTTCACTCTTCCTATAAACTGCACATGATTGCCTAATTCTGCCAAAGAAACAACGGTATTTGCTGAGGACCCACCTGAAATTTGTTTGATCACTTTGCAATTTTCTAACAATCTCTGAGATTCATCAGAATTAATTAGATTCATTGATCCTTTATCCAGATTATTTATCTCAAGAAATTCATCTGCAATATTTACAATAATATCTACTATTGCGTTTCCCAGACCAATTAGATCAACTTTTTTATGTTCAAAATGTCTAAAGGATTCCTTCATTAATTTGGAACTAAATTACCTTAGCAGTGCTCTTTTAGGACCATGTATTGGGTCTTCAATAACTATAGTTTGATCTCTATTCGCCCCCAACGAGACAATTGCAATTGGAACCTCCATTAATTCAGCTAAAAATCTTAGATAATTCATAGCATTCTCTGGGAGATCAGATAGTTTTCTACAATCTGCAGTTGAACATTGCCAACCTTTTAATTTTTTGAAGATTGGCTTACATTTTTTTAAGTCATCTGAATTTGTAGGAAAGTAGTCTATTTCCTCTCCATCGAGATCATATGCAATGCAAACTTGAATCTCATCTAATTCATCTAACACATCAAGTTTCGTAACGGCTAAACAATCAAGACCATTTACAGATACAGCATATTTACCAATAACTCCATCAAACCACCCACATCTTCTCCTTCTCCCAGTAGTGGTTCCAAATTCACTGCCTCTATCACAGAGTTGATCATTAATACTTCCTTGTAATTCAGTTGGGAATGGCCCTTCACCTACTCTTGTGGTATAAGCTTTTGCGACACCTATGACTCTATCAATTAAAGTTGGACCTACTCCAGCCCCAATACATGCCCCTCCTGATATGGGGTTTGATGAGGTGACATAAGGATAAGTTCCATGATCTAAGTCAAGTAGAGTCCCTTGAGCCCCTTCGAAAAGAATATTCTTCTTATTTTTTGAGGCTGCATGGATAGTCCTCGTACAGTCAACAACATGCTTTGACAATCTTTCCCCATAGTTAAGATATTCTTCAATAATATCTTCTAATTTAAGTGGTTTAATGCCATAGATTTTTTCTAGTAGACCGTTTTTTTCTCTTAATGGAATTTCGATAACATCACTAAGCCTTTCCTTATTGAGCAAGTCTCTTATCCTAATGCCATTTCTTTGTGATTTATCCGCATAAGTTGGGCCAATCCCACGACCTGTTGTCCCTATTTTGTTTGAACCTCTATCAGCCTCCATCGCTTCATCTAATATTCGGTGGTAGGGCATTGTTACATGTGATGTTGATGAAATTTTTAAACCTGAGATATCAATTCCATTATCAATTAACATGTCAATTTCTTTAAGCAAGATTTTTGGATCTACAACAGTTCCCGAACCAATTAGACAAGAAGTATTTTTATAAAGTATCCCTGAGGGAATTAAATGTAATTTTAAGACTTTATCATCTACAACTATAGTATGACCCGCATTTACTCCCCCTTGATAGCGAACGACAACATCTGCCGAACGACTAAGTAAATCCGTTATTTTACCTTTTCCTTCGTCACCCCATTGGGCGCCGATTACAACAACATTGGCCAATTTTAGAAGAGCATTATTTTTGTGCGAATATTTAATATATTCAAAAATCTTGATTTACTTTTAAAAAGTAAATGAATTGTATCAACTTTCTCTTAGAACCATTTTTTCAGCAAGAGAAAATTCTTTGGTTAAACGCTCTTTAAGTTTATCTGGTAAAGGTCTACTTGCAAAGTTTTTGTAATGACCTGCCATAGCATTTAATGCTGTTTGCATTGTGGTAAATGATTGTGTTTTATTCACCATCCCTCTATTTCTATATCTTGAAATATAGTCAGTTATGAGTGTAAGAGCCTCACTTCTTACTTCATCTTTATTTGGAGAATCTTTTGGAGTATCAACAGCTGTTTGTAATGTTTTAACAACTGAAATTGTATCCTTTGTATAGTCACCTGTCATAGCGGTTTTTGCAGCTATGGAAGGGGAACTAAATAGTGTAAAAGCAACAATTAAGGATATTGCAAAAGATATAGCTTTGGCAATATTCTTAAAAAAAATTTTTGATGTCCATTTCAGTAACATAACTTAGCTCCCAAAAAAAATAAGCCTCAAGACTTTTTATTGTACATTATTTTAGATTCGGAAATAAATGTTTCTAACAATTTATCAGTACTAATTTTAAGATTAGTATTATTTGTTCTGCATAAAAGTTCTACTTCTTTATTAATAGAATCTCTGCCAATAATTATCTGAAAAGGAATACCAATTAATTCCGCATCTTTAAATTTCACTCCAGCTCTGTCGTTTCTATCATCAAGAAGGACATCAATTTTATTAATTAAAAAGTTGTTATAGATTTGCTCAGTAAGATCACTTTGAATAGGATCTTTTAGGTTTGTTGGGATAATAATAACTTCAAAAGGAGAAATCTGGATAGGCCAACAAATTCCTTTTTGATCATGATTCTGTTCGATAGCCGCTTGAGCTATTCTTGTCACTCCTATCCCGTAACAACCCATCCATAAATTTTTTAACTGACCATCCTTATCAGAGAACTTTGCATTTAATTTTTCACTATATTTCTGACCTAGTTGGAAAATATGTCCAATCTCGATACCTTTTTTTTCTTTAAGTTCTTCATCATCATAAATACTTACTTTATCTCCTTTTTTGGCATTCCTGATATCCCCAATTAGATAGTCTTTCGAATCAAAAGAAAATTCTTGAAAAACTTTATGGAAATTAACTTTATTCCCACCACTTACAAACTTTGAGAGGTCACTTGCAGAATGGTCAATTATTCTTGTCCATTTTTTTTCCCAATTAGAACTAGCTTTAATAGTTTTATTATCTAAATCTGGCCCGATAAAACCAAAGGGTAAATCAAATAGATTTTTTTCGAAAGTATTTTTGTCTTCAATCTTTTTAAGATTAACAAGATTGAAGTGATGAAGTTTATTGATTAAGTTAAAAAGCTTTACTTCATTAATGTGTTGATCGCCTCTTATGCATGCAAGAATTGGGACCTCAAATTTACCTTCGAACTGTGCAAGGAATACTACTACTTTAATAATCTGACTTGGGTCTAAATTGTTATTATTGCAAACTTCTAGTATTGTTTTTTGATGAGGCGTTTCCAACCACTCTGCAATATTATCTTTTAGTGGAATAGGTTGAGAGGGTAGAGAAATAGCTTTTTCGATATTGGCAGCATAAGAACCGCTTTGAGTGAACAAAATGGAATCTTCCCCAGCATCAGCAGTTACCATATATTCTTTAGATGAAGCACCGCCAATTGCTCCACTATCAGCTTCAACCCCTACTGTCTGCAGTCCACAAGATTTAAAAATATTTTCATAAGCATTACCCATTTTTTCATAGAAAGAAGCCAGATCGTTTTCTGAAGAATGAAAAGAATAACCATCTTTCATTATGAATTCTCTACTTCTCATCAATCCAAACCTTGGCCTTATTTCATCTCTAAATTTTGTCTGAATTTGGTAAAAACATTGAGGTAATTGCTTATAAGAGTTGATGGTATCTGATGCAATACTAGTGATCACCTCTTCGTGAGTTGGTGCTAAACCAAATTCTTTACCTTGTCTATCTTTGAGATTAAACATTATTCCTTCACCTGCAGTATATCCTTCCCACCTTTCACTTTTTTTCCATAAATCTGCAGGATGAAGTTGTGGTAATAGTAATTTTGTACAACCAATACTATTAAGTTCTTTCTCTATTACTGCGGATATTTTTTCAATAACTCTAAGCATTAGTGGCATGTATGCATAAATACCGCTGTTAACTCTGCGAATATACCCAGCTTTTAAAAGTAATTGATGTGAAATAATCTCAGCTTCAGAAGGTGTGTCACGAAGTGTCCCCAGAGGAAATGAGGTGGTCACGCGCATACAGAAAAATCCTTAGATAATATTTAATTTTATCAATTAAGATGAAAAAATAATTCAAAGTGTCTTGAGTCCCTCAACGCGGATAGTCTAAGAATGTTCTTTCTGCTAACTTCTTCAGTAATGAAGTTCAAATTCTTTAAAAAGTTCATTACTACTTAATCATTTTCTTAAGTTTATGGAAAATATAGATTCCAATATTTCTAGTGAAGAGGAATTAGTAGGTATTGATGAAGTTCAAAAATTCCTAAATAGATCAAGAGCTTCTGTCTATAGGTATACAAATACAGATTTAAGAAATCTAAACCCTAGTTTTAATCCAAGAAAATTAAATCCCGAATTTCGAACTGATCAAAAAGATCCTTTAAAATTCCATCCTAATGAAGTAGCAAGATTTGCAAAAGATATTTTAAGAATAAAGGAAGTTACTGTAGAGGTCTTTAATACGCCTTCGTCCGCTGCTCAAAATATACTGGCGCAAATATTAGACGAACTAAAATCTATTAGGTCTTTGCTAGAAAAAGAATAATTAAAAGGTCACCAAGCAATGTTTTGATTTATTGACATTTTGAATGTAGGATAATGATGTTTAATTATCTCCTTAATCTTTACCAATTAAGAGTTCTTGAGTTACACGAAATCAAAGCAGTTTATTCAAAGTAAATCAAGCGAAGAATCTTCTGATGGTTCTGCTCGAAATGATTTTGAAAGAGATGATGATGACCCCTTAAGTATAAGGAGTTTATCAATAACATCTTTAGGTATTATTTTTGCCTTTTTGACAATTTTTTTACCTTCAATAAGTATTTTAATTGGCAGACCTTTATCTCAAGGAAACGAGATAATTCATAATCACGATTTTAAAAAAGATGGACCTTAGTTCAATACCTCCATCTCCAATGAAGGGAATAGTGAATATTGTTGTTGAAATACCTGCAGGTAGTAGGAATAAATATGAATATTGCTCTGACGCAGGAATAATGGCCCTAGATAGAGTATTACATTCTTCAGTGAGGTACCCTTTTGATTATGGTTTTATCCCAAATACCCTTGCTGAAGATGGAGCCCCCCTTGATGCAATGGTGATAATGGACGAACCTACTTTTGCGGGTTGTCTAATAAAAGCTAGACCTATTGGAGTTTTGGATATGCATGATTGTGGTGCATATGATGGAAAACTTTTATGTGTGCCTATGGCTAATCCTAGGCAGGCTAACATAGTTAGCATTAATCAAATTGCTTCTAATCAGCTTGAGGATGTTGCAGAATTTTTTAGAACAAGTAAAGGACTTGATGGAAGAAAAGTTCAAATTGATGGTTGGAGGGATTTTGATGTAGTTGAAAATTTATTGAAAAGTTGTATGCCTCTAAAAAAGAAAAACTTTAAAGTACTTAAGAAATCAAATATTAGTAAATTAAATTGAAAAAAATAATTTTTTATAGTTATTTAAAATGCTCTACATGCCGAAAAGCCGCAAAGTGGCTTGAAAGCAAAGATTTTGAATTTCAGTTAATTGATATTGTAAAAGAACCACCACTTGTTAATTATTTAAATCTAGCCTTAGAACAATACTCTGATGATAATAAAAGGATTTTTAATACAAGAGGTAAAGCCTTTAAAACACTTGATCTTGATATTGATCGTTTGTCAAAGGAAGAAATTATTCAACTTCTTTTAAGTGATGGCAAATTAATAAAAAGACCATTTTTGATTTACGAAGGGAAAAAAGTAATATTAGGTTTTAACGAAATTGAATATGCAAAACAATTTATATAAGTTTAGAAAATCAAGACTTGATTAATCCTATGCCTAGTTCCATAAAAAGTTTTTTAAAAGAATGGGGAATACTAATTCTATTAACTTTTTTTGTTTCTTCTTGTAGATCATTTTTTGCAGAACCACGTTATATCCCCTCTGGTTCAATGCTTCCAGAATTACAAATAAATGATAGGTTAATTATTGAAAAATTTTCGCTAAGAAACTCTTTACCAAAAAGAGGAGATATTGTTGTTTTTAACTCACCTTACTCGTTTGACAAAAAATTAATTTCATCAAGGTCTAAGCCTTTACCAAAAAAAAGATATTGTTTTTTTATGAGTTTTCCTCCAATGTCGTTTATTCCTGGTTTGAGGGATCAAGCTTGCGATGCTTATATTAAAAGAGTGGTGGCCCTTCCAGGAGAAATTGTAAGTGTAAACTCTAGTGGTGAATTAATTATAAATAATAAGTTAATTCCTGAACCCTATGTCTCTTATAAGTGCTCATTATCCCTATTTAATAATTGTGGTAAATTTGAAAACATAAAAGTGCCAGAAGATCATTTTTTAGTTTTAGGTGATAATAGGGCAAATAGTTGGGATGGAAGATATTGGCCTGGAAGTAAATTTCTCCATAAAAAAGAGATAATTGGTAAAGCATATTTCAGATTTTGGCCTCTTAGTCAAGTTGGCTTTTTAATTAAATGAAGCTTTTTTCTTGACTCTGACTTTATCAAAATAAATTTTTAACAAGGCTTAATTTAAAGTGCTCCTGAAGCAGTTGAATCAAGAATCCCCCCTAGGTGTGTTGTAATGTTAAGAGCGCTAATCACAGGGGGCTTATTAGGATCATTAAAAAGATCAATTATGGTTATACCGCCATTACCCTGTTTTATCATCCAAATATTTGAATAATTAATCCCAAGGATATTACAAATTAGAGTTTTATTGACTGCATCATGAGCAACCATGAGGGTTTGATCATTATCCTTTTGCGATAAACAAATTTTGTCAAAAGCTTCTACTGACCTTTCTGATACATCTTTTATACATTCACCTTCGGGCATTATTACTTCTTCAGGTTTATCATGCCAATTTTTTAGTAAAGCAGGCCACTCTTCTCTAATTTCTGCTTCCAATTTACCCTCCCATAATCCGTGACTGATTTCTACGAGTGAATCTATTTTCTTAATTTTTAAATCTTTGTTATTTTGAAGGATTATTTGGGCTGTCTCATAAGGCCTATGCATTGAACTTGAAAATGCCTTATTGAAAGAAATATTTCTCAAATATTCGAAAGTCTTTCTAGCTTGATCTTTTCCGTTTTCATTTAAAGGGACATCAATTTGGCCTTGAAATCTACCTTCTTTGTTCCAGTTAGTTTCACCATGCCTTATTAGAAATATTCTGGAATCTCCAATTTTATTTGGAATATTTTTATTAAGATGGGAAGTTTGATTTAAGCATTCAATTTGAGTCTTAAAAGAGTTATCTTTCTTTGAAATATTGAGTATCGAGAAAGAAGCATTTTCTAATCTTATTTTTCTAAAACATTGCTTAGGCTTTCCTAATAACAAGAGTATTAAACATCTGAGAATTGCATTATGTCCAACAACTAAAATATTTATATCATCTTTGTCTAGATAAATTTTTAAAATATCTTCTACAAAATTTGTTGCTTGAAAAAATAACTCTTGAATTGGTTTATAAGTTTTATTGTCATTTCTTTTTAGGATAAGATTTTCTGGATCATTTTTCCATATAGGGTAAATTTCTGGAAATTTCCTTTTTATTTCATCAATTTTTAGACCGGCCCATTCAGTAAGATCTACCTCTAGTAAATTATCGTCGAATACAATATTTTGTTCTTTATTGAAGGTCTTTTTAATTGTTTTTGCAGTCTCTGCCGCTCTCACAAGTGGGGAGGAATAGATTTTATCGAAGTTGATTTTTGATAATGCTTTTCCTGCTTTTCGGGCTTGTTCGTATCCTTCATCGGTTAATAATGAATCGTCTGTTCTTCCTTGAATTAATCCTTTTGCATTGAAACTGCTTAGTCCGTGCCTAACTAAAACTAATCTTATAGCCATTATATAAATTTGAAAATTAAGATAATTTAATCATCTCATGGCGTGATTAAAATAGATACATAAATATAAGTAAATTCAATGATAACTAACTATAGTTTTCAATAATATAATAAGTTATGATCTTTAAAAATAGTTCTAAGTCAAAACTCACTTTAGCTTTTATTTCTATCGTCATAACTTTTTTTGTATGGCTACAAGGCTTTAGAGACAGTTTAAATAGACCATCTGTTTCATTTGATATTAGTCAAAAAGAGCAGGAAATTGCTGAACTATCTGTCCAGTCAATACCAGTAAATCTTAAAAAATTTTTTATCATTAATGATCCTGTTGATCAAATAAATAAATCACTCTCTGATGTCTCATTTGAAGAGTTAACAGAGAGAAATAAATTAATTCGAATAATCACTTCAGAATCAAATGATTCTTTAACTTATAAAAATATATCCAAAGATTTTAAAGATAAAAACTTTAAATCTCTGATTTATGAGATAGAAAAAAAATCTAATAATAATTCATATAAAGCAAATTCTGATAAATTTGATTTATTTAAAGGTGATAGATTTTTATATCACCTTTTAAGCAGAAAATTTGATTTTGACGATAGTGCATTAATAACAAAATCATTTTCAAGAAAAATGTTTTTTAAAATATTAGCCATAAGACTAATTCCACTTTTAACAATATTTATTGGCTCTATACTGGCTTTAAAAATATTATGGAAAACCATATATTTTAAAAAGTTTGGTTGGAAAGAAATTAAATCCTTAGATTTAGAATTAATTGATATGGTTTTATTAATTGCAGGTGGATTTGTTGTTTTAGGAGAAGTGGTATCACCTTTATTTTCTATCAGTTTGGTTGAACTTTTTTCTAAAAATATCTCTAATGAATTGTCTCAATCTTTAAAAATTTTCTTTGGATATCTTTTTATGGCCATCCCTCCATTATGGATAGTTTTTTATCAAATTAAATCATTGAATGGTGAATTTACTTTTAAAAAGGATTATTTACAGTTTAATTTCTTGCCAATAAAATATGCAATTATTCAGGGAATTAAAGGTTGGTTAACAATTGTTCCTTTTGTTTTATTGATCTCTCTAATTATGAATATTCTGATCGATAATCAGAATGGTAGTAACCCCTTGCTAGAAATTGTTCTCAATAATAATAATTACTTATCATTTTTTCTATTATTTATAACAACAACCCTATTAGCTCCTCTATTTGAAGAGATTATATTTCGCGGTATTTTACTGCCAACTCTTTCAAGAGATTTTGGAGTAATTTCGGGCATTATATTTTCAGCTTTTATCTTTGCATTAGCCCATTTAAGTTTGGGAGAAATGCCGCCATTATTTGTTCTAGGGATTGGATTAGCAATTACAAGAATTGCTTCAGGGAGTTTGTTTTCCTCAGTTATTATGCATTCTTTATGGAATGGATTGACTTTCTTAAATTTGTTCCTATTGAGGACATAAAGAATTTAATTTTTACTTGCGAATCAAACAAAAAGATGTTTATTTGATTAATAACACTTCTTTTATTAAAAAATAAATCAGAGATGAAACCTTATGGGAATCAACTTAATTTAAAAAAAAAAGTTTTATATAAAATTAAAAAAAACTCAGAAAAAATATCTCTAATTAATGTCAAATTAATACATCAAATTTTCGACACTATTAATATCTCTCTTTTGGTATTAATTTTCACTTTATTTTTCTTGTCTTTTAATAGTCAAAGAAAATGGTCAAATACATATAAAAACTTATATAAAACAAGAGCTATCAATAATAATCTTATTGATTATATTGCCAAAATTGAGGAATTTTATATTAGTGAACTTGAGTCTATTAATACTTATACAAAAACTAAACCTAAAGATTTAATCTATCTAGATAAACTTTCAGAAAAAAAAGAAAGTTTATTTAAGAAAAATTTAAGTAGTTTCATTGAAGGTTTTATAGATAGCAAATATCAAAGGGGATATTGATGAAAAAATACAAAAAAATTGTTCGTTTAACACCACTAGATCAAAGAAGATTTAAATTTCTCTATATTTTTAGTTTACTACTAATATTTTGTTTATTTGGTAGGTTAGTTAAATTGCAAGTCTTTAACGCATCTGATTTGCAAAGGAAAGCTAGATTAATACAGTCTTCTAAAATTAACGCCTTAAAAAAAAGGAGATCAATTGTTGATAGAAATAATAGACTAATTGCTTACGATAAACCTCTTTACAAATTATGGGCCCATCCACAATATTTTAATTTTCCTGGTGATTCAATTAATAGAGTTCGCAGTATTGAAGAAGTTACAAAAAAATTGTCATCTATCTTGGATATTAATAATGAAATACTCGTTGAGAAATTTAATAATAAAATGATTGGTATCAAGCTTTTGGATAAGATTTCTGAAGAAAAGGCAGAAAAGATTAGGAACCTTCAAATAAGCGGACTTGATTTGTTTAAATATTCTCATAGATATTATCCTCAAGGAGAGATTTACTCCAATCTTGTAGGTTTTGTAAATGATGAAAATAAAGGTTCAGCAGGTTTAGAGCTTCATTTAGATAATCAAATTAAAGTTTTTAATAAAAGTAATTTAATAAAAAGAGGAGGAGATGGAACTCCTCTACCGGATAATTCGGCCCCAGGGGATTTTATTTATGATTACAAAAGTTTAGGGCTAACTATAGACTCAAAATTACAGAAAGCGTCATTCAATGCATTATCAAAGCAAGTAAGGGAATGGAAAGCAAAGAAGGGATTTGCCATAGTTATGGATGTTAATAATGGTCGGATCCTCTCCTTGGTTACAGTCCCGTCATATGATCCAAATAAATTTTGGCAGTATGATTCTGAACTCTTTAGGGGTTGGTATTCTCAAGATTTATTTGAGCCTGGTTCAACTTTTAAACCTATTAATCTTGCCTTAGCGTTAGAAGAAAAAGTAATCCAGAAAGATGGATTAGTTGAAGATATTGGAAGGATTAAGGTTGGAGGATGGACACTTTCGAATTGGAATAAAAAAGGTAATGGATACATTGACTATCCAAAAGTATTGCAGGTTTCAAGTAATGTTGGGATGGTAAAAATAATGCAAAATTTAGACCCCACAATTTATTGGGATTGGCTACAAAATTTAGGTATAAATAAAAATTTAGAGACTGACTTATTTGAATCAACTGCAGGCCAACTAAAGAGAAAAGATTTATTTGTAAATCAATCAATTGAACCTGCCGTAACTTCTTTTGGTAAAGGGTTCTCAATCTCGCCACTTAAATTGGTTCAACTTCATGCGGCTTTAGCAAATGGGGGGTTTGAAGTGACTCCACATGTAACCTCAACTTTCAAAGAAAGAGTTAATAAAAATTCAAAGAAACAATTTTTTTCACCGGATGTCTCCAAAATTGTTCTTGAATGGATGGAGAGTGTAGTAGATAAAGGTAGTGGATCTGGAGCGAAAATCGAGGGTTATAGGATAGCTGGGAAAACGGGTACATCTCAAAAAGCCATAAATGGTTCGTATACAAGTAAAAAAGTTTGTAGTTTTGTGGCAACCTTACCAGTTAATGATCCAAAATTTGCCGTCCTCGTGGTTATTGATGAGCCATCTAAATCATATGCATATGGTTCAACTGTTGCTGTACCTGTAGCTAAAGAAATTATCGAGAGTTTGATAGTTATTGAAAAAATACCTCCTAATATTAAAGATCACGGAATGATTGTTAAAAAACCCTAAAATTTTCCATTTTTATAAATATTTAGTTCATTATCTGATGATTTCATCAGGAATAAAAGCTAGTTTATGTATATATATCATTGTCTAGATATGAAATCAATTTTAGAACAATTGTCCTCAATGACCGTTGTTGTTGCTGATACTGGAGATTTAGATTCGATAAAAAAATTTCAACCAAGGGACGCCACCACCAATCCATCGCTAATACTTGCTGCTGCTAAGAACCCTGATTATGTGAAGTTAATTGATAGAGCTTTAGACAGTTCACAAAAGGCATTGTCCCAAGGATTCTCTGAAATTGAATTAATTAAAGAAACTGTTGACCAAGTTTCAGTATTTTTTGGAAAAGAAATATTGAAAATTATTTCAGGGCGTGTATCTACAGAAGTTGATGCAAGACTGAGCTTTGACACTGAAGCTACGGTAGAAAAAGCAAGAAAATTGATCAATCTTTATAAAAATTTTGGAATTAAAAAGGAAAGAATTTTAATTAAGATTGCCGCAACTTGGGAGGGAATTAAGGCAGCTGAAATTTTGGAAAAAGAGGGTATTAAGTGCAACTTAACTTTACTTTTTAACTTCTGCCAAGCTGTAACTTGTGCTAATGCAAAGATAACTCTAATTTCTCCCTTCGTTGGCCGTATATTAGATTGGCATAAAGCAAAAACTGGTAAAACTAGTTTTGTCGGTTCTGAAGATCCTGGTGTTATTTCGGTTACACAAATATACAATTACTTTAAAGAAAAGGGATTCAAGACAGAAGTAATGGGAGCGAGCTTTAGAAATCTCGATGAAATAAAAGAATTAGCAGGTTGCGATCTTTTAACAATCGCACCAAAATTTCTTGAGGAACTAAAAAAAGAAAAAGGAGAGTTAGTTAGAAAATTAGATGAAAGTACCCAAATAAATAATTCTATTGATTATGAATTTGAAGAAAAAGATTTCAGATTAAGTATGTTAGAAGATCAAATGGCAAGTGAAAAGCTTAGTGAAGGTATCACTGGATTCAGTAAGGCTATAGAAGAATTAGAAGAGCTGCTAATAAAGAGATATTCAGAGATTAAAAATCATAAATTGATTTCTGCTAATTAAATTTAAGTTCGAATTGAAAAAGAATTAAGCCCCGCTTTTTGTTAAAAGTCGTCTGATAACTCTTTTTGCAATATCTTCATAACTCATTTCTCCTGATAATATTTGAGCAATACGTTTGGGTGCTGTTTTTCTTTTGACACCTAATTGATATCCAGTTCTGGGAAATCTATAAAATACTTGGGCTATTCTCCTCCCCCAAGCCATTGATTTCCCCCAAATGTTGTTAATTTTCTTCGTGTAAAGATTAAAATCATCTACTTTCCCTGATAGGAACTGATCTATGTATTCTGCAGCATAAAAACTGCTAATTAAAGATGGTCTAATTCCTTCAGCTAAAAATGGATCACATAGAGATGCTGCATCTCCAACCGCTAAAACTTTGTCACCATTAATTGAGTGGAAGCCATTCCATATTCTGAGTTTCTTAATAATTGTTTTATAAGAAAAATCATCAAAACCGAAGCTTCTGATAACTTGTTTATTTATAGCCTGATTTTCTAAGAGACCATTATTTATAAAAGTACCTAAACCAATATTTAAGCTTTCTCTTAGGGGGAATGCCCATGCAAAACCATATTTTATAAATCCAAACTCAAATCTTACTGCATCTCTAGGTATTTCACCTAACCCTTTCAATCTTAATGAGATTGTATTGGCAAATTTCGGTTTTCTTGGCCCTAAATTGAAATAACTAGCCCATTTCGATTGGGAGCCATCTGCAATTACAAGAAATTCTGCAATATATTTTATTTTATTATTGCAAGTAATTTCCCATTTATCATTTTTTTTTATGATTTTTTCTATCAATAATGGTCTCATTATCTGAGCTCCATTACTCAAGCATTCATCAAGTAATAATTGATCTAGTTTCTCTCTTTTAACAATCCAAAATGGGGATTCACCAGTCAGATCTGCAGTTACATTATCTGCAGCCTTCCATCTGAATTCAACATTTTTAATTTTTGATTCTATGCAATCTTCTATATTTAAAGGAAGAAATCTTTGCATTGAAGATGCCATCCCACCTGCACATGGCTTGTAATCTTGGGATTTTACTTTTTCAATAATTAAAACGGAATATCCTTTCTTTGATAGGTTAAGAGCAGTGGAAGATCCTGATAGACCTCCACCAATTATTACAACGTCAAATTCTGTCAAACTTTTAGAATTTCCTTCTCTTTCTCAGACAATTTAGTTTCTATTAAAGCGATATATTTATCAGTAATTTTCTGAATTTCAGATTGATTATCTCTCGATTCGTCAATAGAAATAAGGCCATCTTTTACGTCTTTTTTTTCTTTATCAACAGCATCTCTTCTGATATTTCTCAGAGCTACTTTTCCTTCCTCTGCATATTTAGAGGCTAATTTACAAAATTCTTTTCTTCTTTCTTCTGTTAAAGGAGGAACATTTATTCTTATTACTTTCCCATCATTATTTGGAATAATACCTAAATCACTCATAGAAATAGATTTCTCTATCGCTTGCAAACATGAAATATCGAAAGGTTGTATTGAAATTGTTTGCGAATCAACAGTGTTTATAGTGGCAAGCGATTTGATTGGTGTTTCTGCTCCGTAGTACTCAACACTTACTCTGTCTAACAAGGAAGCATTAGCTCTGCCTGTCCTAATTGTATTAAAGTTTCTTTGTATCGCTTCAATACTTTTATTCATATTTTCTTGAATTTCTTTTTCTTTCATAATTAAAAAAATTGAATGATCTCTAACTAATTAAAGAGCCTATTGGATCACCTGCAACGGCTTTAGAAATGTTCCCTTTTTTGAATATATCAAAAACCATAATTGGGATATTATTATCTTTGCAAAGTGCAATCGCAGTACTGTCCATTACGGCGATTTCATCACTTAGAACTTGTTGATAACTGAGAGAGGAATATTTTTTTGCATCTTTAAATTGATTAGGATCACGATCGTATACTCCATCAACTTTAGTAGCCTTCATAACAACTTCAGCGTTTATCTCTGCTGCTCTCAAAGCTGCTGTAGTATCAGTTGTAAAAAATGGATTTCCGCATCCACCTCCGAAGACTACAACTCTACCTTTTTCTAGGTGCCTCATGGCTCTTCTTCTGATGTAGGGTTCGGCAATTTCCTGCATCTCTATTGCAGTTTGAACTCTGGTTGCAACTCCTACTCTTTCTAAACCATCTTGAAGTGAAATAGCGTTCATTACTGTTGCGAGCATACCAACATAATCAGCTGTCGCTCTATCCATGCCATCTGCAGACCCTTTAAGCCCCCTAAAAATATTCCCGCCCCCAACAACTATTGCAAGTTGTACATTATTTTCGACTACTTTTGAAACATCCTCTGCAATTGACTGAACTATAGCAGGATCAATACCATAAGGTTTTTCACCCATTAGTGCTTCACCACTAAGTTTTAAGAGAACTCTTTTGTAAGTCATTAAATAATTGTACTTTTAAGACCTTAGCAAGTAAAAGCACCAAATTTATTTTTTGTTCAGATATTGCTTGCGTCTTTAAACATTTCTAAACCTGCAAAAAAAAAATTTAAATTGTTTACCTTAACTAAAATTCAACACACTTTTGTGCTTTTATTCCTTGTTCTTTAAATGGATGTTTTATTAGTCTCATTTCTGTAACTAGATCGGCGTAATTGATAATTGAATCAGATGCTCCCCTTCCAGTCAAAACAATATGATTTTTTCTGTTTTTTAAGCTTTTTAAAAAAGTGATTATTTCTCCGGGTGCAAGATAACCAAGTTTTGTAGCAATATTAATTTCATCAAGAATGATAAGTTTATAAGATTCGTTTTGTATGTATTTTTTGGCTAATTGCCAAGCCTCTTGAACCAATTTTTCATCTCTTATTCTGTCTTGCGTTTCCCACGTAAATCCCTCTCCTAATGAATGCCAAGATAGGTTTGAAGGAAAGTTTTTAAGTGCTTTTTCTTCTCCAGTGGTCCAGCCTCCTTTGATAAATTGAATTATTGCTACTTTATAGCCATGCCCTATCGTCCTTAAAGCCATACCTAAAGATGCAGTTGTCTTGCCCTTGCCATTTCCTGTGAAAACAATCAATAATCCTTTTTTTGTTTTTCTAATTTGTAGTCTTTCGGCTTGAATATCTTTTCTTTGCTGCATTCTTTTTTTATATGAGCTCTCATCGTTATCCGGTGATAATTTACCTCCCATCCCAAGTTTATTGGCTTGATTATCGAGGTTAAATATTTTCTCGGAAGATGAAGGTTTTTCTTGCATATGACACTTATTTTTATTTATTTATTATAAATCTTTAAATATTTTTAACTCTTTTAACTTTTAAAAGTGCATTATTTACAGCCTGTTGTTGATCTCTTTTAGTAATCCAGTGGTGATAAGTTTGAGTATGCAAACTAACCGAATGGCCCATCATTCTGGCAGCCACAGTATCAGGTAAATCATAAAAAATTGTTCTTACTGCCCAAGCATGCCTTAGATCATAAGGTTTTATTTGTAAAGAGTAACGTTTAAACTGGTCTGTAATTTTTTTCCCAATATTTTGTAAGGTTGTAATTTTAAGGTCTCTATTGATATTTGGTAAAAGTTCTGGATTTTCACCAAGTTTTGATAATTCAAACTTTTCCACCCATTCAGGATGAAATGGCCAAACTTGATGTTCCCCAGTTTTAGTAGTAGGTAAAACTCTAATAATTTTGTCCCCATAATTAGTAAGAGAACTTAAATCACAAAAAAATACTTCATGATTCCTTAATCCATACGTAGCCATCAGACCAAAAACAAATTTCCAAGACTTGTTTGGGATCTTTTCCCACAGTTTCTCTATTAATTCGTCTTTAGGTAGATCCCTAAATCCTGCTTTGTTTAGACCATATCCTCTAGAATTTAATTTCCAATCTTCTGGTAGTTTAATATCCATAAACTTAGCCAAAACACTTAAAGAAGTTGCGCATTGTTTCCTACTTCTTGTACCTTCCTTATAACTTTCAAGTGTTTTTTGAAATATTTTTTCTAAAGCTTCATTCTCATAGTCATTATAAATATTTAGGATCCTTTTCATATATGGTTTGTAAGAACTTTTCCAAGTAGTTTTTCTAGTACTGGTTCGAAAATCACTTTTATTTTCTTTAAAAAAAAATTCCTCAAATTGATTTAATCTATTTGGGAATTCAAAACCATCTTTTATTTCTTTTTTATAAGGTTTGCCTATCCAATTAATCCAATCAAATTGATTCAATTCCAATTGCAAATTGATTAATTGTAATTTTTTTTTGGCCTCCTCTAATCCGGAAATATCAGCCTTTAACCCAAGAGATATTCTTTGAATTTTAAAGTTATTTTCATCTTCTTTAGAGGGAAGTGAACCACGGATATTTAATTTCTCTCCTCTTTTCTCAATTTTAAGCTTGCTGCCTTGAGTAGCAAATTTATCATTGACATTATTAATTTCCTGAATTACGTTCATTTACTTATATAATTGTCCATATAATGACGTTTTAAATGTTGATTTTCAATCTCCATAAATTTTAAATGGATAAAATAGGCGTCTTACTAATGAATTTAGGAGGGCCTGAACGCATTACTGATGTAGGCCCATTCTTATACAATCTTTTTTCTGATCCAGAAATAATCAGGACTCCTTTCCCTTTTTTTCAAAAGCCCCTAGCTTGGTTAATTAGTACACTTAGGAGTACTACCTCACAACAGGCTTACCTCTCTATAGGTGGAGGTTCACCTATCAGAAGGATAACTGAACAACAAGCAAGAGAATTACAGTCTAAATTAAGGGACAAAGGTTTTAATGCTACTACCTATATTGCTATGAGGTATTGGCATCCTTTTACCGAATCAGCAATTGCTGATATGAAAGCAGATGGCATAGATCAAGTTGTTGTAATACCCTTATATCCACATTTTTCTATAAGTACTAGTGGTTCGAGCTTTAGGGAATTAAAAAAATTGCGAGATTCTGATGATGAATTTAAGAAGGTTCCAATGAGATGTGTTAGGAGTTGGTTCAGTCAAGCAGGTTACTTAAAGTCTATGGTTGAATTAATTTCTGAACAAATTTCACTTTGTGAATCACCTTCAAAAGCCCATATATTTTTCACTGCTCATGGAGTTCCTAAGAGTTACGTAGAGGAAGCTGGAGACCCTTACAAACAACAAATTGAAGATTGTTCTTTATTAATTATTAATGAGTTGGAGAAATGTTTAGGACATAGTAACCCTCATACACTTTCTTATCAAAGTAGAGTCGGTCCTGTTGAATGGTTGAAGCCTTATACAGAAGAAGTGTTAGCTGATCTTGGAAGGTCTAATGTTAATGATCTGATTGTGGTCCCTATAAGTTTCGTTGGAGAGCATATTGAAACATTGCAAGAAATTGATATTGAATATAAAGAAATTGCTGAAAAGGCTGGTATTAAAAATTTTCGGAGAGTTAAGGCTTTAAATACTCATCCTACTTTTATTGAGGGCCTAAGTGATCTGGTGATTTCCTGTTTGGAAGGACCTCTTGTTAATTTAGAAGAGGCTTCTCAGTTGCCTGAAAAAGTGAAACTTTATCCCCAAGAGAAGTGGCAATGGGGTTGGAATAATAGTTCAGAAGTATGGAATGGAAGGGTAGCAATGATTATTTTTCTTGTGCTTTTTATTGAACTTATTTCAGGCTCTGGACCTCTACATAAATTAGGCATTTTATAAAGAACAGTTGAAACTTATTAGATAATTTTTAATTTATTAAAAGATTATTTTGAATACATTTCTGACATTACATTTCTAAATGAGGCAAAAGTATTTAATTAAGTTTAATATTTAAAGTAAATATTGAATTTCTTTAGTGACTCTTACTTCGAGATCCTTTTCAAAGGGTAGTTCAAAACATGAAAACCCAATTTGGATAACCGGTGCAGATGCACTAATGGATTCCTTAAAAATTCATGGAGTAAAAGTTATATTTGGGTATCCCGGGGGAGCCATATTACCAATATATGATGCTGTTCATAAGGCAGAACAAGAAGGTTGGTTAAAGCATTATATGGTAAGGCATGAACAAGGTGGTTCGCATGCGGCTGATGGATATGCAAGATCTACTGGTGAAGTAGGAGTATGTTTTGGGACCTCAGGCCCAGGTGCAACAAATTTGGTAACTGGAATTGCCACTGCGCAAATGGATTCAGTCCCCCTAGTTGTAGTTACAGGTCAAGTCCCAAGACCTGCTATAGGGACAGACGCTTTTCAAGAAACTGATATTTTTGGCATAACTCTTCCAATAGTTAAACATTCATGGGTAATAAGAGATCCTTCAGATATAGCGAAAATAGTTTCTGAAGCTTTTTTTATAGCCTCATCTGGAAGACCTGGACCTGTTTTAATTGATGTACCCAAAGATGTAGGTCAGGAGTTCTTTAATTACCAAAGAGTTTTGCCTGGCGAGATTATTCCTAAAGGATTTAAAAGGAATGGAGAAATTAATGATTCCGATATAAATAAAGCAATTAAATTAATAGAAGATTCTGAAAGACCTCTTCTATACGTAGGTGGTGGAGCAATATCTTCAGGGGCTCATGACGAAATAAAAACTTTGGCAAAGAATTATCAAATACCAGTTACCACAACCTTAATGGGGAAGGGCGCTTTTGATGAAAAAGACAATTTATCAGTAGGGATGTTAGGAATGCATGGAACTGCTTACGCAAATTTCGCTGTTACAGAATGCGATCTTTTAATTGCTATTGGAGCTAGATTCGATGATAGGGTGACAGGAAAATTAGATACTTTCGCACCTAATGCAAAGGTAATTCATATAGATATCGATCCAGCAGAAGTTAATAAAAATAGACGAGTAGATGTTGCTATTGTTTCTGATGTTTCAAAAGCTGTTCTAAAAATTAATGAACAATCTCTAAAAAATAAACTTACTTGTCAGACAAAAAACTGGTTAGAAAAAATTGATTTTTGGAAAAATAAACACCCTTTATATGATCCGCCTAAAGAAGGAGAAATTTATCCTCAAGAGGTTCTTTTAAAAGTGAGAGAATTTTTACCAGAAGCTTATGTAACTACAGATGTAGGACAACATCAGATGTGGGCTGCTCAATATCTTAGAAATTCCCCAAGAAAATGGATTAGTAGTGCAGGCTTAGGCACTATGGGTTTTGGATTGCCAGCGGCAATTGGAGTAAAAGCAGCCTTACCTGACTCAGATGTAATTTGTATTGCAGGAGATGCAAGTGTGTTAATGAATATTCAAGAATTAGGAACTTTATCTCAATATGGTCTAAAGGTGAAATTGATTATTATCAATAATCGCTGGCAAGGGATGGTAAGACAATGGCAAGAAAGTTTCTACGATGAAAGATATTCCTCATCTGATATGAGTTGTGGTGAACCTGATTTTGTAAAACTTGCTGAGTCTTTTGGAGTTAAAGGATATTTGATTTCTGATAGAAAACAATTACAGAATGAATTAAAAAATGCGCTTAATCATGATGGCCCTGCCTTGATTAATATCCTTGTCAGAAGAGGTGAAAATTGTTATCCAATGGTTCCTCCTGGCAAAAGTAATGCTCAAATGGTTGGATATGTTAATTGTGAAGACTAATTTTTTAAATTTGTCATTTTAAAAAATTAACTTTAGGATGATTTAAAAATTAAAATATTTCTGAATTGAAAAATTTATCAAAAATTTTAATTATAGCCTGCTTGATTGTTCTTAATCCTGTAATAGTTAACTCGGCCGAAATTCTTCAAATTAAAAGTTCAAATACTATTTTGGTGGGGGATCAAAATAGGAATTTAACGATTGGACTATTTTGTGTAGATGTAAATGAATTTGACGAGCTTGAAGCAACTAATTTACTTAAGAGTGAATTTCCAAGGGGAAGCAAAGTTAAAATAAAACCTTTTGGTTTCAAAAATAATGTTTTGTTAGCCAAAGTTTTTAATATTAAAGGTACTAAGGAGATGACCGAATTATTAGTCGCTAAAGACTTAACTAGTGAAATTTGTTCAAGTTAACCTCTTTGAGCAAATAAAATTCCATTGTCTCGAGAATGTTTTGCTCTTTCTCCAAGAATTAAATTCATTTTTTAATTGGTATGTGCATAAATTTGAAATGTCTATATTTGTATTGGGAATGTTTTCACCTAAAAGTTGTTTATAGGCAGATCTTTTGAGATCAAGTTGATTGAAGTTTTGCTCTTTGAAGTGATTTGAATCACTAAAACAAAGGTCTTTTTCAGTTTTAGTCAAATTAACTGTTATTTTTTTGTTTTCGGCTTTTCTATAAAATTCATTGAATGTAAATTGATCAACTAGATAATTTTCCTTAGAAATAGATGGTCCTATGGCAACAAGTAAGTCATCTCTAGATGTCCCAAAATTATCGAAAATTTTAACTAGATTTTTTATTATTTTTTTTTCCAAACCTTTTCTTCCACAATGTAAGGCTGCTACATTTCTTGTCCTTTTATCTGCAAAAAATATTGGCATGCAATCAGCTGTATAAATCCATAAGTTTTGATTGCATTTATTGCCAAAAAGACCATCTGCATCAGTCTTATTTCCTTCTTGCGAAAATGATCCAAGGACTATCACATTACTGTGAATTTGATTGGAAACACAATTTATATAATTTTCATTAAAGTGATTTCCCAATAATTGAAGAAATTTCTCAGAGCTAGACTTCGTAAAATATGCATGTTTGAAATTATATTGACTAAGGATAGGTGAAGCATAATACTCAAATTTTTTGTTCTGAATGAAAAATTCAGCTTTTGAGAAATATATTTCTTTGTATGGAATAGTTCCTGCTCCTAAGATGAATTTATGAAATTAATTCAATATCTCTCAAGATCCAGAATCCTGCAAATTTTTCGATGTATGGCGTTGATTGTATAGAAATAAATTGATAACCAAAAGAGTTTTTTTTATTCTCTAAAAATTTTTTACTCAAAATGTTTGCATCTTTTTCTGGTAAATCAGTTACCAGCCACTTGTCCTCTTCTGAAGCTTCAAGTATGAGTTGGTTCTTATTGATGACTAGTTTAATAGGTTCTAAACAACTGAACCATGCAGAAAGTGCTAAAGATCTATCTTTGCTAAAAAGTCTTAATCCAGGAACTAAGTAATCATCATCTAAATCTTGCTGAATTGGGAAAATATCTCCAAATTCTATAGGCCAATTTTCTGCTGATTTTAATTCGCCAATCGATATTTCAGAGATAGTTAAAGCATCACCCCTTACTTCTTCTGGCAGAGGTTGAGGAGAATTTTCAATTTTAGATGTAAAAGTAGGGGCTAATACTCCTCTTACATAACCTTTTTCCTTTGGATAAATCTCTTTTTCAAGAAATTCGATTCTATCTAATAAATCGTAAGTTCTCCTACTTACAATAGCCTCAATACTTAGGGCCTCTAGAGATCTCTTAATGATCGATTTCATTGAGGATCTCCAGAATCGAACTATTGAGGGCTTTTCCCACCCTTGTTTTTTTGCTTCATTTATTGCTTCATTTAGTGCCTTTGTAAGCCATACTGAATTAACTTCATTGGCAGGGCATTTTTTATTCCAAAGAAAATTACCTTCTGTCTTATAACTTCTTGTAGAGCAAATAATTAACTCCCACCTTTTTTTCCCATTTGATTCAATAATTGGTCTTGAGTAAAAGTCTAATTCCCAATCTGAAATTTTTAATTTAAGACTAGACTCCATTTCTTTGTTGATGTTCATTTATCTTGTTCTTTTTTATCAAAGAGTGCTTTAGTTTTTAGTGCTCTCTCCGCGGCTTCTTGCATAACCTTTTGCTTATCAATAATTAATTCTCCCGCAGAGTTTTCTAGGAGTGCTGTATTGAGACCAATGCGCCCTTTTTCGAGGTCAATTTCAGATATTAAAGCTTTTATAATTTCCCCTTCTCTAAAAACTTCTCTTAAAGAACGAATCGATCCATTTGTTAGTGAGGATTGATGAAGAAGTCCGCTAGCTCCACCTAAATCAATAAAAAAGCCATATGGTTTTACAGCTAAAACTTCCCCTTCAATTAGTTGGCCCAATTCTAGACTTGTAAGTTTAGAGACTAATGATGCTTTCTTTTCAGAGAGAACTAATTTTCTAGATTCTGGATTCACTTCAAGAAAGGCTACTTTTAGAGTTTTGCCAACAAATGATTGATAATCTTGACCATCTTCAAGTTGAGATCTTGGGATAAAACCTCTTAATCCATCTACATCACAAGTAAGCCCACCTCTATTAAATCCATTAATTAAAACGTTAATTAATTCTCCATTTTTTGCGGAACTTGATACTTTCTCCCAACTTTGCCTGAGAATTAATGCCCGAGCGCTTACTGTTACCATTCCATCAGCATTTTGTTCTTTGATAACCAAGACTTCCATCTCTAGGCCTATAGAAAACTTTTCTTTAAAGTTAGTTATGACACCTAAACCACATTCTTTTTTGGGCATATAACCAGGTGCTTTCCCACCAATGTCAACATATAATCCATCACTTTCGATTGCTATAACCTTACCTGAAATTGTTTCTCCAGTAGCCCCAATTGGCTCATTTGCATTTAAAGCCTCCAAAAAGGCACTTTCATCAAAATCAAATTCATCAACTGTTCTTTCTAATTGAAAATCTGTGTTTTGCTCAGAAAAATTAAGAGGTCTATTTAAATCTTGTTGAGGAATATCAAAATCCTTGGTATTTTCATTAATGTCCTCAATTTTTTTTAATGAATCATCTTTAATGATTTGAGGTTTAATTGCAATATTTTCTTTTTTAATATCTTCTTGCGAATTGGTTGGCACCTCATGTATTTCTTTAGATTTTTTTTGAGAATCTTTCTTGCTTATGTGAAGTACCTGCAAAGGTTTTTTATTGCCCTTTGGTTGGATATTATCTTGGGCATTTTTATTACTGACTCCCATCGTAGGTAAAATAAGAATAATTAATTATTAACATACTCTAAATGTTAGTACTCAAAATTAAAATTAATGAACTTTAAACCAATACCTAATAAATTTGAATATTTAAATTGGCAAGAAATTGAGAGTATTGCAAAAGAAAAAAGATCAACAGTGATTTGGCCATTCGGTGCAGTTGAGCAACATGGACCGCATTTGCCTCTTGCTACAGATAGTATTTTTGTTGATGAAATCATTAGTGAAGTTTTAAAATTATTCTCTGCCGATATTCCATTAAAAAAACTTCCAACTCAATATATTGGTTTTTCGCCAGAACATAAGGGATTTACCGGGACAATTTCACTTTCCTCAAATTTAATAACTTCAATGATTAAGGAAGTCGGTGGTCAATTATCTGAAATGGGTTTTAAAAGATTGATATTGATTAATGGACATGGAGGTCAAATCTCATTACTAAACACAGCGGCAAGAGAGCTAAGAAGTTTCTCACCAGGGATGGCAGTTTTCCCTTGTTTCTTGTGGAGTGGTGTTAATGGAATAAGTGAATTATTAACAAAAACTGAGATCGAGTATGGGCTTCATGCTTCTTTAGCTGAAACAAGTTTGATGCTCGCTTTAAAACCAGAATTAGTAGGTGATGAACGCCCAAATGAGAGCATTAAAGGAAAAATTCCAGAAGGCTGGAGTCTAGAGGGGAATGCTCCTAGTGCTTGGCTTACTGATGACTTCAGTAAATCAGGAGTTATAGGAGATAGTAGAGGAGCAAATGAGTCTTTAGGGAAAAATTTAAAGGAATTATTGATTAATCATTGGTTCAGATTGATTATGAATCTGATGCAATCAGATTGGCCAAACAATTCTTAAATAAGTTTGAGTAAAAAATGTGACTTAACAATTGAAACTATTTTCATGATATTTAAATAAACTCTCTATAATCATGTAATATTCATGCATAATGAGCTAAAGATTACTGACATGCAAACTCTAGAATCAAATAAAAAAACTATTGACGAATCGATTAATCCGATTTCTTTAGAATTGCCCGACTTCACTACAGATTCTTATAAGGATGCATACAGCAGAATAAATGCAATTGTTATAGAGGGAGAGCAAGAGGCTCATGATAATTACATTTCAATAGCAACTTTAATTCCAAATGAGTTAGAGGAGTTAACTAAATTGGCGAGAATGGAAATGAAGCATAAAAAAGGTTTTACTGCATGTGGTAGAAATCTAGGTGTAGAAGCTGATATGGAGTTTGCTAAAAAATTCTTTTCTAAATTACATGGTAATTTTCAAGTTGCTCTCGAAAAAGGAAATTTAACAACTTGTCTTTTAATACAAGCTATCTTAATTGAAGCTTTTGCAATCTCTGCTTATAACGTCTACATAAGAGTTGCGGATCCCTTTGCAAAAAAAATAACAGAGGGAGTGGTCAAAGATGAATACCTTCATTTAAATTATGGCCAAGAGTGGCTTAAAGAGAATCTATCTTCTTGTAAAGAGGAATTAATGGAAGCTAATAAGGTTAATCTTCCTTTAATCAAAAAGATGTTAGATGAAGTAGCAGATGACGCATCAGTTTTAGCTATGGACAGAGAAGAATTAATGGAAGAATTTATGATTGCTTATCAAGATACATTGATGGAAATAGGTTTAGATAATAGAGAAATCGCAAGAATGGCTATGGCGGCTATCGTCTGATTATATTTCTAACTTAGTAAGGATTTTAATAATTAATCTATCGTATTTAAGTAGTTACCTCTGTGCTATTGTTCTTAACATCGTATAGAAACCATTTATAAATTTTAAATGTTTGGGTTAATAGGCCACTCAACCAGTTTTGAAGATGCAAAAAGAAAAGCTTCGATGCTAGGCTTTGATCATATTGCTGATGGCGACCTGGATGTTTGGTGTACTGCTCCTCCTCAGCTTGTTGAAAATGTAGAAGTTAAAAGTGCTACTGGAATATCTATTGAAGGTTCTTATATAGATTCGTGCTTTGTTCCTGAAATGCTTTCTAGGTTTAAAACGGCTAGAAGAAAAGTACTAAATGCTATGGAACTAGCTCAGAAGAAAGGGATAAACATTACCGCTTTGGGAGGATTTACTTCTATTATTTTTGAGAATTTTAATCTTCTACAGCATAAACAAATTAGAAATACTTCATTAGAGTGGGAAAGGTTTACTACTGGCAATACTCATACCGCCTGGGTTATTTGTAAGCAACTAGAAATAAATGCTCCTCGCATTGGGATAGACCTTAAAAAAGCAACTGTTGCTGTAATTGGTGCTACAGGAGATATTGGTAGTGCTGTTTGTAGATGGCTTATCAATAAAACTGGGATTTCAGAACTTCTTATGGTAGCAAGACAGCAAGAACCACTATCGCTGTTACAAAAAGAATTAGATGGTGGCACCGTAACAAGCTTAAATGAGGCATTGCCTCAGGCGGATATTGTTGTATGGGTTGCAAGTATGCCTAAAACTATTGAAATTGATACAGATAATTTAAAAAAACCATGTTTAATGATTGATGGCGGATACCCCAAAAATCTTGATGAGAAATTTCAGGGTCAAAATATATATGTTTTAAAAGGAGGTATAGTTGAGTTTTTCAATGATATTGGTTGGAATATGATGGAACTTGCGGAAATGCAAAACCCTCAGCGAGAAATGTTTGCTTGCTTTGCAGAAGCTATGATTTTAGAATTTGAAAAGTGTCATACAAATTTTAGTTGGGGAAGAAATAACATTTCCCTTGAAAAAATGGAGTTTATTGGAGCAGCTTCTCTAAAGCATGGTTTTTCTGCGATTGGACTTGATAAGCAGCCTAAAGTATTAACTGTATAAATTATGGCTAAACGTTACCTACTTGATTTTGAAAAGCCTCTTGTTGAACTTGAGAAGCAGATAGAGCAAATTAAAGAATTAGCTCGAGATTCAGAAGTAGATGTTAGTCAACAGCTTCTGCAGCTTGAAACCTTAGCTGCTAGGAGAAGAGAAGAAATTTTTAAATCGCTCACCCCTGCTCAAAAGATTCAAGTAGCTAGACATCCTCAAAGACCTAGTACTTTGGATTTTGTTCAAATGTTTTGTGATGACTGGATCGAATTACATGGAGACAGAAATGGTGGCGATGATATGGCACTAATTGGGGGGATAGGTTCGATAAATCATAGACCAGTGTTGATGTTAGGGCATCAGAAAGGAAGGGACACAAAAGAAAATGTAGTAAGAAACTTTGGGATGGCAAAACCAGGAGGTTACCGAAAAGCTCTTAGATTAATGCAGCATGCAAATAGATTCTCTTTGCCAATTCTTACATTTATTGATACTCCAGGAGCTTATGCTGGTTTAAAAGCTGAAGAACAAGGTCAAGGTGAAGCGATTGCAAGAAACCTTCGAGAGATGTTTGGATTGAAAGTCCCAATTGTGGCTACTGTCATTGGAGAAGGAGGTTCAGGTGGCGCACTCGGAATAGGTGTTGCCGATAGGTTACTAATGTTTGAACACAGTGTTTACACAGTTGCTAGTCCAGAAGCATGCGCATCAATTTTGTGGAGAGATGCTGCGAAGGCACCAGAAGCTGCATCAGCACTTAAAATTACGGGTAAAGATTTACTTAAATTAGGTATAATAGATGAGGTATTACCAGAACCTTCTGGTGGGAATAATTGGGCTCCTTTAGATGCTGGTAACACTCTAAAAGAGGCTATTGAGAAACACCTTAATGCTTTACTTCAAATGCCTGAAGACGAATTAATTGAGGAAAGATACAAAAAGTTTAGGGTTTTAGGTAAATTTATCGAAGCAAATAATCTTGAAGAGATCTATAGTGAAATCCCCCAAAGAACTGAATAAATTGAAACTAGCTTTTATAACGGGTGCTACGAAAGGTATTGGAAGATCTACAGCAATTACTTTTGCCAATGCTGGTTGGGATTTAATTTTACTCTCCAGGAGTATGGATTTAATGGAGAAACTAAAGAGTGAACTGTTAACCAATAAATCAAAAATTAACCTCGTAAAATGTGATTTATCTAATCCTCTAGAAATAAAGCATTGTGTTAAAGAGGCAATTGAGAAGTATGGGTGCCCTTCTGTATTGATAAATAATGCCGGTTGCGCATTTAACGGCTCTTTAGTTGAAATGGAATTAGGTCAATGGGAACAAACTATTCAAATAAACCTCACAAGTGTTTTTCAAATTTGTAGTTCAATAATTCCTAAAATGAGAAAAAATGGTGGTTTAGTTATTAATGTGAGTAGTCACGCTTCTTATAATGCATTCCCCCAATGGGGAGCTTATTGTGTTTCAAAATCTGCATTAGCTATGTTTACTAAATGCTTGAGGGAAGAGGAGAGATCTAATTCAATAAGAGCGTGCACAATAACTCTTGGTTCAGTAAATACTCCTCTTTGGGACTCCGAATCAATCAATTCTGATTTTGATAGAACTTCTATGCTCTCCTCAAATGAGGTATCAGAAACTATTCTCTACATGGCTCAAAAACCTGAATCACAATTGATCGAAGACTTGACTTTGATGCCATCTGGCGGAGCCTTTTAAACATTTTGTTTATCTGCTTAATCTTAGAACAGTGATTTTTTTTAGTGCTATTTGAACCCGATTAAACAAGAGAATGTGATATAGTATATGAGCAATTAAGCTTTTGGAAGATACAGTAAATTAAGTTGCATACAATTTTCTGTTAAGAATTTTATGACCTCTACATTACCCAACGATAATATTAGAAAGTTTGACGACCAGATTACTAATAAACTAATTTCTGAAATTATAAGAGACAGAATTAAAAATTCTGGCACAAGATTTAGTGCTAACGATAATATTTCTGATTTTATAAATCCTGGTGAATTAGAAATCTTAGAAAAAGAAGTTGCCTCTAGAGTTAAAGACTTACTAAAGTCCCTCGTAATTGATGTTGAAAATGATCATAATACTCAAGAAACTGCTGAAAGAGTTTCGAAAATGTATCTAAATGAAGTTTTTAAAGGTAGATATCATGAACAACCTAAAGTAACAAGTTTCCCTAATGACAAGAATCTTGATGAAATTTATACAGTTGGTCCAATTACGGTTAGATCTGCATGTTCACATCACTTAGTTCCTATTTTAGGAGAGTGTTGGATAGGTATTAAACCTGGAAATAAAGTCATAGGACTTTCAAAATTCGCGAGAGTTGCTGATTGGGTTTTTTCCAGGCCTCATATTCAGGAAGAAGCTGTAATGATCCTTGCAGATGAAATCGAAAAACTTTGTGAACCTAAAGGTTTAGGCATTATTGTAAAGGCCCAACATTATTGTATGAAGTGGAGGGGAGTCAAAGAACCAAATACAAGTATGATTAATTCAGTGGTTAGAGGGGATTTTAGACACGATTTAAGTTTAAAACAAGAATTTTTTGAGCTTGTAAAACAGCAGTCCGCTACTAATAATTACTAAATTTTTTTAGAAATTTTAAAAGATCTTCTGTTTTTTTAATATCTTTTAAACCTGGAGATATTTCAATACTACTTGAAATATCTATTCCATCTGGTTTTAAATCAGTGAGGATTTCATCAATCCATTCAATTGATATTCCACCTGCCAACCACCATGGCTTGCTAAATTGCAAATTCTTTAAATAAATAGAATTTATTTTTTTCCCTGAACCTCCATAAGTTTCTTTATTCCAAGAATCAAGTAGTATCGCATCTACAAAATCCTCAAAAGGTTTTATTTTATCTATGTCCTTTTCCGTTTTTATTCTAAAAGCCTTCCATAGGCCAATATTGGGAATTTTTTCCCTTATTTTTTTGCAATAATCAATATCTTCATCTCCATGTAATTGAATTATAGTTTCACTTGGATTTCCTAAGAAATTTTTAATAATTAATTCTATTGGGCAATTTTGTACAACTGATACCCTCTCGATTTTTGGATAAAACCTTTGTAAGGTTGTAAAAATATTTTTCTTCATTTCAGCTGATATATATCTTGGTGACTCTTCCACTGAAATAATGCCGATAGCATGCGCTCCTAATTTTGCTACTTGAAGAGCTTGTTCTTCTGAAGTTAGGCCGCAAATTTTAATTAAAGTATTACTCTTGGGCATATAATTAGCCTTTATGTAAAATTAATATTATTGCTAAATATAGCGGAGATTATTTTTGAGAAGTTGGCAAATTTTTAAAATATGGGGAATTCCCTTTAATGTTCATCCTTATTGGTTTGCTATTCTCTTTTTATTCTCATGGAGTATAAGTAATCAGGTTAATTTAACTTCAGGTGATATTTATAATATTAGAGAATCTTGGATTATAGGATTTTTAACTTCTTTTTTCTTATTATCTTCAATTATTTTTCATGAGGTTTTTCACACTTTTGTTGCACTCAATCAGGGTGTAAAAATAAAAAAAATTACTTTTTATTTTTTAGGAGCAATTTTACAAATAGATAAGTATTGTCAAACTGCTTTAGGTAATATAAAAATTGCAGTTGTTAGACCTCTTTTATGTTTCTTTACAGCATCTATCCTACTTTTAATTAGTAATAACAGCGCATCTCAAGAACTAATAGCAGTTAATATAATTTCTAGAGTAGGTATATTTAATTTATTCTTTGGCTTCTTAAATTTGATTCCAATTGGTTCTTTAGATGGGGGGAATTTATTAAAGAGTATTATTTGGCATTTTTCAGGGAGTAAAAATAAAGGAAGAAATTTCCTCAACAAAGTAAATTTATTATTATCTTTTTTTGTTTTATTTTTTGGGATAGTTAGTTTATTTAGATTTAACTTTTACTTTGGTTTTATTCTTTCTTTTTTGGGCTTGTTTGGAGTTAATTCTTCAAAATCTGAAAGTCAATTTTTTAAAATTGAAAATATACTTAAATTTAGTAAAGTATCTGAGATCAAACTAAAGCCTTTGAGGAAACTTGAATACGATTCAAATTTCTCAGAATTTAATAAATTAATAAAAAATAAGAAGGATGCATCGGATAAATATTTTTTTGTTACGAATAATGGTAGATGGACCGGTTTTGTTGATGAAAGTATTTTAAAAACTGTTTCCTTAAAAAAATGGGAACGGAATTTTGTTGGAGATTTTAAGAAACCAATCGATAGTTTTGAAAGTGTATCTTATGACGATAAATTATGGATAACTATAGAAAGACTTGAAGCAACAAATGAAGGTTTTTTATTGGTTCTCAATGCTGCAGATATCCCTTTGGGGATAATTGATAGGTCAAAAATTGGAAACTTTGTATTGAATAAATTAGGTTTTAATTTGCCTTCAGATATTATTAACAAATTAAACTTTAAAAATCATTATCCCTTAGGAATTGAATTGCCTAAAATAATAAATTCAATGAAGCAGAAAGGAGATCTTTAATAATTCTTGTTATTAAAATTTTCTATTTTTATTATCTATGGCAATATTTTTGAAATTTATATTTGATTTATTTTTCAAGAACGAATTTCTCAAATGTTGAACTATTTCATCATTTGTTAGTTTTAAATTTACTTTGGGTGGAGCTTCTTCTTTGAATAATTTGAACCACAAATCTCTTGAAGGATTTGTTTGAATTTCTCCATGTTGAAGGAATGCACCTTTTTTACGAAATTGAGCACTACCTATTCTCTTAAACCCATCCTGATCAACTAAATCAGAAATTAATGAAGTCCCAAAACAATTTGTTTTAATGCCTGATTTTCGTAAATTACCATATTGTAAGTTTAGACCTAATTCTTTAAAACTTTTAATTAACCAACTATTAACCATTTCATAACTTAAGACTTTATAGTAAGTTTTTTTAAAAGTTAATGCATATGTTATTCCTCCTGAGTGCAGAACAGCTCCCCCTCCAGAGGGACGTCTGACAATATTAATTTCCCCATTTGACAATAAATTTTTCCAATGAAGAGGAATTTCCTTCTGGTGATAGCCAATTGAAAGCCAATCCCCAGTCCAATAGTAGAACCTTAATGTGAGAATTATTTCAGGATTCGAAATTGTCTGATCTAAAGAATTTAAATCTAAAGCCATTTGATCAAATCCAGATAAATTATTTGTTGAAAAAATTAAAGCCTGATTTTCAATTCCCAAAATTAACTTTGTTAGGTTTATTTATGATAATTTTCAATAAATTTTTTCTTTCAATTTGTTAATTACGTAACATCATTTTGTAATAGTGTTTCAAATCTTCTCTTTTCGGTAGAGAATATAGAAAATGATTTTTTTACCATGGAGCCATCTCAAACAATAAATCTTATTGCATTAAGCCTCATTGTTGTTATGCATGCAGGAGTACTAGCATTAAGACTAGGAATTAGTTTAGGTAGGAACTAAATTTTATTAGAAAATTTAAAATTTGTAAGGTAATAATAAACTAAGACTGAATTGATTTATTCAGTAAAAATATCAAGAACTTAATTTGTCAAAATCTTTTTATAAAAATAGTATTTTCCACAAAAAATATTTAAGGTCTGTATTTATAAAAAGACAACAGAAACACGATAATTTTGTATCATTGATTTTTTTAATTATAAAAATTAGCTTTTCCCTTCTAGCAATAATAAGCCTGATTAAGCTTGGCTATAGTTCTAAAGTAAGGTTGACCAGATTAAGGGAAATTCAAGACTCATTTTTATACGAAAAACATAGATTTAATGTTTTAACAGATAAGCTTGATGATTTATTCTCTTCTGAAGGTCAGCAAAGATTTATGAAGGATCAGGATCAAATAATTTCTAGGGACATTATCAGAGTAATATGGCGTTGATAAGGATGATCTTTAATCATTCTACTTTTCATTTTCCAATTAACTTTTTTGCTAGTGAGTAAGAACATTAAGGGTTTAGTCCTAATAACAGGAACAACTTCAGGAGTTGGATTAAACACTCTAAAACCTCTTTTAAGATTTGGATGGGAGGTAATAGCTGTTAATCGATCAAACAAGAGAGCTATAAAAATAGCTGAGGAATCCTTGACAAAAGAGGATGTTAAAAATGTTCACTTTATAGAAATAGATCTTTCTGACTTGGATGATGTAAGAAAAGGTTGCGATGAAATATTAGAAAGATTTAAGAAGCCAATAAATTCTCTTATTTGTAATGCAGCAGTTTATAAACCGAGACTAAAGAGACCTGAAAGGTCTGCTCAGGGGTTTGAAAACTCTATGGCAGTAAATCATTTTGGGCATTTTCTTCTGATAAACCTACTTATGGAAAATATTTTATCTTCTGAAAGAGAAATTGTTTTAAATGGCAAATCAACTGTATTCAAGCCAAGAATTACAGTATTAGGAACTGTTACGGCTAATTATTCAGAACTTGGAGGAAGGATCCCTATTCCTGCTCCAGCTGATTTGGGAGATTTATCTGGATTCAAAAATGGTTTTTTATCTCCAATAAGTATGGCGAATGGAAAGAAATTTAAACCTGGTAAGGCTTATAAGGATAGTAAACTTTGCAATATGGTGACCGTTCAGGAATTATCAAAAAGATATCCTGCAGATAAAATTACTGTAAATTCTCTATATCCTGGATGTGTTGCTGATACAAAACTTTTTAGAGATACACCTTGGTTATTTAGATTCCTTTTCCCGATATTTCAAAAATTTATAACAAAAGGATATGTTTCACAAAGACTGGCAGGAGAGAGGGTCGCTCAAGTGGCAACTTATAAGGAATTTGCTAAACCATCAGTCCATTGGAGCTGGGGAAATCGTCAGAAAACTGGCAGAAAAGCTTTCTCTCAAAAATTGTCAAAAAGAATAATTGATACTAAGACCTCTCAACAAACTTATGATTTAACAAGCCAATTGGTTGGATTAGATTAATTTAGACTAATCAAATCCTAATAAATCAAAAATTTCTCTATCTTTAAGTGGATTTCCTTCTAAAGGTTCTACTTTTTCAAGCATATTTTTGGCAAGAGATAAATATTCATTCTGAACTTCAATAACATCTTCAGTTGGTTCCATTTCAAAAATGGTACATTTTTTTAGTCTTGATCTTCTAATGGCGTCGACATCTTTAAAATGGGCCATAGTTTTTAAACCTGTTCTTTCATTGAATTTATCAATTTGATCTGTTTCTTTTGATCTATTTGCTACTACCCCTCCTAATCTGACTTTATAATTTTTTGCTTTTGCTTTGATTGCAGAGACAATTCTATTCATAGCGAATATTGAATCGAAGTCATTAGCAGTAACAATTAGACAGTAATTAGCATGTTGCAATGGAGCTGCAAATCCTCCGCAAACGACGTCTCCTAGGACATCAAAAATAACAACGTCAGTATCTTCTAATAAGTGATGTTCTTTTAATAGTTTAACTGTCTGACCGGTTACATATCCACCGCACCCTGTCCCAGCAGGAGGGCCTCCACTTTCGACGCACATTACGCCATTAAAACCTTCAAACATGAAATCGGTTGGCCTCAATTCTTCGCTATGAAAATCCACTTCTTCGAGAATATCTATAACTGTAGGAACCATTTTGTGCGTCAAAGTGAAAGTGCTATCGTGTTTCGGATCACATCCAATTTGTAGAACCTTTTTACCTAATTTTGAGAATGCTGCAGAAAGGTTTGATGATGTAGTTGATTTTCCGATGCCACCCTTCCCATAGACGGCAATAACTAAAGCCCCTTCTTCAATATTTATTTTTGGATCTTGCTTTACTTGAACACTTCCTTCTCCATCAAGAGGTCTATTTATAGTACTTGTCATTTAAAACTTAAAACACATTATTATTTATATTCTTGCAGCGCAAATACACATGAAATATGTTTCTAAACAAATATGTATTTAATTGTATTAAAAGTGTGAAATATGTTCTTATAACTGAATTTTTAGGATTAAATCTATTAGACTATGAGTGAAAATACTCATGACTTAATTATATTTTATTAGTAAAAGTTAACTGAAATATGCTTTGGCATCGTAAAGAGTTTCATCACTTATCTCTGGAATTCCTCTCAAGATTGCGTATTTTTCAGTATTTGTTTTAACTTTACCTCTTACAAAAAATGGAACTTTTGTTAATTCAGCTCTACCAGATTCAGTCCAGATAATTCCCTCTTCACTATTTTTTTCTTTTTTCTTGTCAGAATTTAAAGTGTTATTTGTGTTTGTCGCTGTATGTCCTAAATGGCTTTGATGACCATCAACAAACTCAAAGTCATGTTTGAACATATCAATAAGATGCTCTTCCAAACCCATCATTAGGGGATGTACCCAGTCATCAAAAATCACATTTGCTCCTTCCCATCCCATTTGAGGGCTATATCTTGCAGGAACATCTTGAACATGCATTGGAGTACTAATTACTGAGCATGGAATGCCGAGTCTTTTTGCACTATGCCTTTCCATTTGGGTCCCTAAAACTAGTTCAGGGGCAGCCTTTTTCATGGCATCTTCCACTTCTAGATAATTGTTAGTTATCAGAGCTTCTACATTAAGATCTTTTGCAGTAGCTCTTACTTGCCTAGCCATTTCCCTGCTGTATGTTCCAAGACCCACTACTTCAAAACCCAATTCTTCCTTAGCAATTTTGGCTGCTGCAATTGCATGAGTTCCATCACCAAAAATAAAAACTCTTTTACCAGTTAGATAATTAGAGTCAACTGATTTTGAGTACCAAGGAAGTTTTGATTTATTTTCTAATTCTTCTTTATTCGTTAAAGGAAGATCTAATTTCTCATGAACTTCATTTATAAATTCAATTGTATTTTTTATTCCAATAGGAATAGTATTCGTATATTCCATTCCAAAGTTCCGTTTAAGCCACTCACATGAAGCTTCAGCAATTTCTTGATAAAGACAGATATTTATTTCAGCATCAATTAGTCTTTCAATATCATCAGGACTAGCACCTAAAGGGGCAACTACGTTTGTATCTATACCTTGTTCCGAAAGTATGCGTTGGATTTCGATTACATCATCTCTGCATCTAAATCCTAGTAATGAAGGGCCAAGTATATTAACTTTTGGCCTCCTGCCTAATTCCCTCCACCTAAGGGGATTTATTTTGTCTGAAGAACTTACTTTTTCTTTTAAAAGGGTTCTTATTAGTTGATAAAAGGTTTCTGAGGCCCCCCAATTTTCTTTCTTGCTATAAGCAGGTAATTCAAGATTAACAATCGGCATATCAAACCCCATCCCTTTCGCAAGTGCTCCAGGTTGGTCTTGGATAAGTTCTGCTGTACAACTTTCTCCGACTAAAAGAGTTTTGGGTTTGAATCGTTCAACCGCTTCCTTAATATTTTTCTTCACTAATTCTGCTGTATCGCCTCCAAGGTCTCTAGCCTGAAAAGTTGTATAAGTTACTGGAGGCCTTTGCCCCCTCCTCTCGATCATGGTAAAGAGAAGATCTGCATATGTATCTCCTTGGGGGGCATGAAGCACATAATGAATGTCTTTCATTGATGAGGCAATTCTCATAGCACCAACATGTGGTGGTCCTTCATACGTCCAAAGAGTTAATTCCATAGTTTTTAATGCGTTACTAAAGTTTTTGAAGTTAGTATTTGATTTCTTTTTAAAGGTTTGGAGAAGAGACCAGCTAAATCTGCGGCTTGATCAATTCCATGAATTGGACTGAATACCATTTCTATTGACCACTTAGTACTAATCCCCTCTGCCTCAAGTGGGTTAGCTAAACCCATGCCACAAACTACTAAGTCTGGATTAGATTCTCTCACTCGATCTAATTGTTTCTCTACATGTTGCCCTTCAACAATTTTTGTATTATCAGGTAATAAATTAATCTCCTCTTTCATTAAATCCTTATTTAGGTAAGGAGTGCCTACCTCTATAAGATCCATTTCGCATTCATTATGCAAAAATCTTGCCAAAGATATCTCTAGTTGCGATTCAGGAAGAAGAAATAATCTTTTCCCCCTAAGTATTTCTTTGTGTGAATCAAGAGCAAGTTTTGCTCTATTGATTAAAGGCGAAATAATTTCATGAACTTTAAGTTCACTAATTTTGAAAGCTTTAGCAGCAGCTAAAAACCATTTTGTACTGCCTTCGATACCTAGAGGAAATGGAGCTGAAATTATTTCACAACCCCGATGTTTGAGGTCTCGTACCGTATCACTTAAATAAGGCTGAGTTAATAATACTTTTGTATTTTTGCCAATCTTTGGTAATTCTGTTGATTGCCGTGGTGGAAAGCTCTCAATATTTGAAATTCCTAAATTTCTAAAAATCTTTTTAAACCTATCCTCTACATTATTTGCGAGAGTCCCAACTAATAATAATTTTTCCTCATTTGATGACTCCATTAATGGAATTAAAGCTTTTAAGGCGCCATCCTCTCCTTGGGTAAAAGTTGTTTCTATCCCACTGCCAGAGTAATTAACGAATCTTACTTGACCTGAAAATCTTTTATTTAATTTCTCCGCGACAGTTGCAAGATCTAATTTAATTACTTCACTTGGACAAGATCCAACTAGAAAAAGAGTTTTTATTTCGGGTCTTCTTGCAATAAGATCATTAACTACTCGATCTAATTCTTCATGAGCGTCAGCAAGACCAGCTAGATCTTTTTCTTCAAGAATAGCTGTCCCAAATCTTGGCTCAGCAAAAATCATAACTCCAGCGGCGCTTTGAATTAAATGAGCACATGTCCTCGAACCTACTACCAGAAAAAACGCATCAGGCATTCTTCTGTGGAGCCAAACTATTGAAGTTAAACCGCAAAAAACTTCCCTAGGTCCAGTTTCCTTATTAAATTCAACTTTACTCATTAAAAATTTTCAAGAGCTTATATTTCAAGCTTGCATAAACTTTTTAATTTAAGAAAGTAATTAATAAGTTCTCTTACAAAATGAACACATTTAAAAAACTTATATGAATGTTTAAATACTTAAATGGGAATTATGAAAAAAACTTTTTGGGCGTATTTTAATTCCTGTAGAAGGAATTTCCTTGACTTGTTTTTGAGATTTTCCATACATTTCTAGCTATTTTCGTTGCTAATAATCCTGCTCTTTCTAACTTAGATTTTCCGGGCTTTGCCCCAATTAAAGCTGTCACTTCTGAAGTAGTTAAAGGTGCTCCAGTATTTATAGCTAATTGGGTTAACTCCAATCTATCTCTAAGGTTCTTAAGATTTACTTTCTCAATTTTATCTTCTTCTAACCAGCTAAAAGATGGGTCTTTCTGAGATAGTTTTTGCATCAGGCTTAGGCTAACTAATCCAAGAGTTTGATCAGGAGTTAATTCTTTTTCAGTACCAGAAACAGTTGGTTCTTTTTTTTGAGAAGTTCCCATAAAAATGCATATCTTTTACTTGAAGTTATCGTTTTGTGGTAAGCATGCAAGTAAATTTAATAGAAAAAATGAACCATTATCCGTTATAGTCGCCTCAATGGAACCAACTTCTAGCTTAAACAGAGGGGAACGAAAAAAGGGGAGTTCTCTTGTCACAGGATCTGAGGTGCAATCTCAGGCCAGTGGTGCTAGCTGTTTTATTACTACTGATTCAGAAAAGTCCTTGGTATCCAGACAAGCAAGTCAAGTTGAGCAAATTGAGTTAAGAACTTATGTTTTTTTAGATTCTCTGCAACCTCAATTAGCCGCATATATGGGAACTGTTAGTAGAGGTTTTTTACCTATTCCTGGTGATTCATGTCTTTGGATGGAAGTTTCACCCGGGATGGCTGTTCATAGAGTTACTGATATTGCCCTAAAAGCAAGTAATGTGAGACTTGGTCAGATGATTGTTGAAAGGGCATTTGGATCTCTTGCTCTTTACCATAAAGATCAAAGCACCGTTTTACATTCTGGAGATGTTGTTCTAGATGCTATTGGGAGTGAAGTTAGAAAAAGAACAAAACCTGCTACGAGTTGGACTGAAGTTATTCGAGCAATTACTCCAGATCATGCAGTTTTAATAAATAGACAAAACAGAAGTGGATCAATGATTCAATCTGGAATGAGCATGTTTATTTTAGAAACTGAACCAGCTGGTTATGTTTTAAAAGCAGCTAATGAAGCTGAAAAGGCATCTAATATAACTGTTGTTGATGTTAAGGCAGTTGGGGCTTTTGGTAGATTAACTCTTGCAGGGAAAGAAGGGGATGTAGAAGAGGCTGCAGCTGCTGCCATAAGAGCAATTGAAGAAATTTCAAATTATTGAGAATTTTTAATTTAAACCAATTTCTTTTTTGAGGTAAGGTGACATAATTTTGGCGGCTTTACCTCTACTACCTAATTTATTTAGTTGTGATTGTGATAGCTCACCGTAAACACAGTTAGCCTCTTTTACCCAAAAAATAGATTCGAATTCACCATTTGGATATTTGGGGTTCTTAAGAATTTCTCCCCAGCATATTCCTGTTGTATCTTTTACTAAATTTCCTGAGGGATCGCACAAAACCATGCAACTTATAAATCTTGCACTCCTGTAAGGACTATCAGAAAGTTCATTAATTAATTTTTTAATTTTCTCATCATTATTTTTGGCATATCGAGCAGAATAAATTCCTGGTCGACCATCTAAAACATCTACTTCAAGTCCCGAGTCATCAGCTAACGCCCAAGTTTTAGTCTCTAAAGCCGCTGCTTTTGCTTTTAGAAGTGCATTCTCAAAATATGTGTTTCCAGTCTCTTCGACATTTAAATATTTTGGTTGTTTCTGAACCTTTAAAGACAAAACATCCAGCATCTCTGAAATTTCAGATACTTTTCTTTGATTGCCACTAGCAATAGTTAGAACTGGAAGGTTCAAAATAACAAATAAATTTATTGTGAATATTATCTTACTTCAAAGCTTGATACGGAGACAGGAAAGGTTGAACATTCCACACCTGTGTAGACAGGGCCTGTCTCGTACGGAAATAACATAATGTAAATTTTTTCTTAACACAACTGTATGTTTTGATGCACTAACTAATTTGCATAAGTATTGACATATCAATAGTACCAAGGGTGATAAGTTTAACTTATGAATGATAGAAAAAACATTAATGGAGATTTTGTCGAAAACGCTTGACTTATAAGTACTTAATGAAGCATTCTTCGAATTGAACATTCCACATTTAGTATTTAGTAGACAATGGCTACAGAAACAATGGGTATCGCTCTCGGCATGATCGAGACACGCGGACTTGTACCTGCAATCGAAGCAGCAGACGCAATGACAAAGGCAGCAGAAGTTCGCCTGATTGGTCGTGAATTCGTTGGTGGCGGTTATGTCACAGTATTAGTTAGAGGAGAGACAGGAGCAGTTAACGCAGCTGTAAGAGCTGGTGCTGACGCTTGTGAAAGAGTTGGTGACGGTTTAGTTGCAGCTCACATTATTGCTCGTCCTCATAGAGAAGTTGAACCTGCTCTAGGTAACGGTGAATTTCTTGGTCAAAAGGACTAATTAAGTAAAGCAAGATTTATAAATTTTGCACAATAATTATTTTCCCTACACAGACCTAAATTTATCCTTATGAGTAAGAAGTATGACGCAGGGGTAAAGGAGTACAGAGATACCTACTGGACTCCAGAATATGTACCCCTAGACACCGATTTACTAGCCTGTTTTAAATGTACAGGTCAGGAAGGTGTTCCAAGAGAAGAAGTTGCAGCAGCTGTTGCAGCTGAATCTTCAACAGGTACTTGGTCAACAGTTTGGTCCGAGTTACTTACAGACTTAGAATTTTATAAAGGACGTTGTTATCGAATCGAAGACGTTCCTGGAGATCCTGAAGCTTTCTATGCTTTTATTGCATATCCTTTAGATCTTTTTGAAGAAGGCTCAATTACAAACGTATTAACATCTCTTGTAGGAAACGTTTTTGGATTTAAAGCTCTAAGACATCTACGTCTGGAAGATATTAGATTCCCAATTGCTTTCATTAAAACTTGCGGTGGTCCACCAAACGGAATCGTAGTTGAAAGAGATCGACTTAACAAATACGGAAGACCTCTACTTGGTTGTACCATCAAACCTAAATTAGGATTATCTGGTAAAAACTATGGTCGAGTTGTATATGAATGTCTTAGAGGCGGTCTTGATTTAACGAAGGATGATGAGAATATTAATTCTCAACCATTCCAACGTTGGAGAGAAAGATTTGAGTTTGTTGCAGAAGCAGTTAAGCTTGCTCAGCGGGAAACTGGAGAAGTTAAAGGTCATTATCTAAATTGTACTGCTAACACTCCTGAAGAACTCTACGAAAGAGCTGAATTTGCAAAAGAGCTAGATATGCCAATCATCATGCATGATTATATAACTGGTGGTTTTACTGCAAATACTGGATTAGCTAATTGGTGTCGTAAAAATGGCATGCTTCTGCATATTCACAGAGCAATGCATGCTGTTATTGATAGACATCCAAAGCATGGTATTCACTTCAGAGTTCTTGCAAAATGTTTGAGACTTTCTGGAGGAGACCAATTACATACTGGAACCGTTGTTGGAAAACTAGAAGGTGATCGTCAAACAACTCTTGGTTATATTGACAACTTAAGAGAGTCATTTGTTCCTGAAGATAGATCAAGAGGTAACTTCTTTGATCAAGATTGGGGTTCAATGCCTGGAGTATTTGCAGTCGCATCAGGTGGTATCCACGTTTGGCATATGCCTGCACTTCTAGCGATCTTTGGGGATGATTCCTGCCTTCAGTTCGGTGGAGGAACACATGGTCACCCATGGGGTTCAGCTGCTGGAGCTGCAGCTAACAGAGTTGCATTAGAAGCTTGTGTAAAAGCTCGTAATGCTGGTCGCGAAATCGAAAAAGAGAGTAGAGACATTCTCATGGAAGCTGCTAAGCATAGTCCTGAATTAGCTATTGCTCTAGAAACTTGGAAGGAAATTAAGTTTGAGTTTGACACTGTCGACAAACTTGATGTTCAGGGTTAACTCAAGTTTCGAAATTGAGGAGATTTATTCTCCTCAGACTTATTAAAATCTCGTTTTTACGAGTACTTTCATTCACATTTTGATTAATTATGCCTTTCCAGAGCACAGTAAGCGACTATCAAACAGTTGCAACCCTGGAAACATTCGGTTTTTTACCACCGATGACCCAGGAAGAAATATATGACCAAATTGCGTACATAATTGCTCAAGGTTGGAGTCCAGTTATTGAGCATGTTCATCCAAGTGGATGTATGCAAACTTATTGGTCTTATTGGAAACTCCCATTCTTTGGGGAAAAAGATCTTAACTTGATCGTGAGCGAATTAGAGGCATGCCATAGAGCATACCCTGATCATCATGTAAGAATCATCGGATACGATGCTTACACTCAAAGTCAAGGAACAGCTTTTGTAGTTTTCCAGGGACGTTAAAGCTACTTTTCGTAGTTAATATCTTTCTCCAAAAATTTTTTTGGAGAAAGTTTTTCAAAAGTCTTTTTAAAGAATTTAAACTTGAAGATCATGTCAAAAAAAACCAGTAGAGAGATTGCACTTGAAAGAAGAAAGGCGATGAGTGATAGCGGTAAAAAAGCTGCTGCTTATTCTTCAACTACCAAAGATAGAGTTCGATCTTCTCAAGATATACAGATTTCTGGGACTCAGTCTTCTCCTAATAATCATAATATTTCTAAACCAGCTACAAAACATATTCCAAAAACTCAGGTAAACATAAATTCTTCAACAACTTTATCTAGTAAAGAGTTAGTAATAGAGAGAAGAAAAGCAATGTCTACCCATGGGAAATCAGCTATAACTACATCCGATAGAACCCGCACTGATGTTAAAAAAGAAAGTCCTGTAAACACAGTTAAATCAACTATAAGTAAAAATCAAGAAATTCATGATTCAACTAGTACAGAATCTAAGTCCCTAAAACCCAACGTTAAGAGAAGAATTAATCAGAAGAGAAAGCCTATTACTAATACAAGTAGAGATATTGTTTTGGCGAGAAGAGAAGCTCAATCTAAACATGGTAAATCTGCTACTAAACAAAATACTAGTGCCGCTTCATTAGCTAGAAGGGGAGACCCAGATTTAAGTAGTAGAGAAATTTCTCAGAGAGTGAGAGAGCTAAGAAGTAAAACTGGTGCTACAGGCAAAAAAGGTAATGGTAAATGTAGACCATGTGGTCCAAACAAAAATGGTGCCAAACAAAATATTGCAGATGCTAGCTGGAAAGTTGGTAAAAGTGAAACTGATTCAGGTCAAATAGTTACTGGAACTCAAGCTAATAGATCTGTAAAAACTACAGGTAATGAAGCAAGTACATGCAGAACTGTAACTGGTACCCAATATATGGGAACAGAAGTTACTGATCAATTTTGTCAAGATAGACCAAGTTACAAACAGCCACTTAGATCTACTGTTACCTCTACAACATCAGGTAATAAAGTAACTGGAAATGAAGTTGGTAGATCTGATAGGGTCACAGGCGATGAGCCAGGGACTTGTAAAAACCTTACGGGTACTGAATATGTATCTTCTAATCAATCGCAGAAGTATTGTGGTGATGTCCCAAGAAATCCTTCAAAGATTAAACACAGCACTACAACCGATGGATTAAAAGTATCTGGATCACTACCTGGTAGATCAACCCTAGTTACTGGAGATGAATCAGGTGCTGGACGTCAATTAACTGGAGATCAATATCTTGGCTCTGAGCCAAATCCAAAAGGTAAAGCATTTGAAAAAGTAGGCAGTTACAACACTCTTAATGGGAATAATGTAACTGGTACAGGGGTTGGGAGATCAGACCATATGACAGGTAATGAACATGGGAGTTGTAAGAATGTAACTGGCGATGAGTACATAGGATCTCAACAATATGAGAAGTTTTGCGGTTCAAAACCAAAACCAGAAGCTAGAAAAGTAGGTTTAAGCCTTTCTTCAAAGTCAAATTTAATAAGCGGTACTATGACAGGAAGATCAGAAATAGTAACTGGAGATGAACCAGGTTCATGCAAAGTGTTAACAGGAACACCATACGCAGGCTTAGATCAGATTAATGAAAATTGTAGTACTGAGATTTCAGAAGATATGAAATCCCGAGCAACAGTTAATTCTGGAAATAATTCAAATGCCAGACTTACAGGACAGCAACCAGGAATTGGAGGAGTAATGACAGGTGCTAAGAAAGGTGCTTGTAAAAATCTAACAGGGACTCCCTATGTTGGTGGAGATCAGCTCTCACAAGCTTGTGATAATCCTGCACATGATGCGGCTTATGCTAATCCGGAAAAGTCGGCAGGTAACTCTTGGAAGGAATTCTCTGTTAAATCACCATCAAGAGATAAATATTCTGAAAAAAATACTCAAGGTGTTACAGGTAATGAATATGAAAATGGTTCAAAGGTAACAGGACCTTTTGATATGGCAGTTGATAAGGTCACTGGCACTGAAAAATTTAGATTTGAACCGAATAAAAATATTACTTATAAACAAAAAATGGAAATTGAAGAGGTAGACCGTGCTGCAAAGACACCAGAAAAAAGAGTCGCATCAAGAATTACTGGAGAAGGCCAATCAGTTGGAAACGTAACTGGTGATGATTGGGATCGCGGTGATAAGGTAACAGGTACAGAAGGAGCTTCTTCTAGAAAACGAAATCCATCAAGAGCAGGATTCATGAGTGCAATGCCTCCTATGGAAGTTAAAAGGAATGAGGAAACAGAAAAACCAGATTTCTTGATAACTGGATCTAGTGGTAATACTCGTGAAGGACAACTTGTTACCTTTTCAGGTGGTGCAAGAGGTTAAGTAAATAATGCCTTTAAGAGGACTGGCTAAAGCCAAGAACTTCACATTGGGGCCAACAGCTCCAATGAAAACTTTTACTGAAAATATCCACATACAAACTAAAGAATCAAATAACCTCCGAAATTCTGGAAAGTCTCATATATTAACCAATAATATTCAAAATGAAAATCTGTTTAGGTATGAAAGCAAAATAAAAAGTGATTTTGACGAAATTGTTCCAACTCTCAAGGAAATTGCTCGAATTCAACATCACGAAGATTTTATAAATAAGGCTCAGAAAATATCAAGAAAAAATTTGGGAATAGATTTACCTCTCCATATATTAGATAAATCTTGGGTTAAACCTCTTGATATGAGAGCTTTATATGCATGGTGTGCTTTTAAACAGCATGATAAACTTAGCGGCAATTTTTTTAACAATGATCCACTTGAAGGTGCTGCTGGAAGTAGGGATGCGGAAGACTTTGAAAAATTTCTCTTAGATTGTGGAATACATTTACTTGATATAACTCCTTGTTCAGATGGAAGATTAGCTCATTCAGTTGCTTATGTGATGAGAATACCTTTTAGTTCAGTAAGAAGAAGATCTCATGCTGGAGCACTGTTTGATATTGAAAATACAGTTAATCGATGGGTAAAAACTGAACATAAAAGATATAGAGAGAATGTTCCTAATGAAGCGCATAAAGATACAAGGTACTTAAAAGTTGTAACTTATCATTTTAGTTCAGTAGATCCTTTGCATCAGGGATGCGCAGCTCATGGGAGTAATGACGAGTTAGCTGCAGCAGAAGGTAGAAATAAATTATATGCTTTCAAAGAGGCTGTAGAGAATAGCTTTTGCTGCGGAGCTTCTGTGGATTTAATGTTAATTGGACTTGATACAGACACTGATTCATTAAAAATACATTTATCAACTAGCGATGGCGGAATAGATTTAGAAAAAACTATTTCTACTTTAGAAATTTATAATTCAACAATGAATTTTTCAAAAGAGGATGCGGAAAGAGAAATTTGCCAGACAATTTCTAAGCAATCTTCAAAAGATAAACTAAATGGACTGGAAAAATTTACGTACAAATTAATTGTCAATAATATTTCTCAAATTGATTATGTTAAGAGTTTTCATAATGGTTCTTACAAAGATATTGGACATGCAGAGAGGTTTATTGGAGTAGGAATAGGTTTTAAAGAAGTACATCTCAGAAATTTAACTTATTTTGCTCATTTAGATACAGTCGAAGAAGGGGCTCCAGATTTAGATGTAGGAGTAAAGATTTTTACTGGATTAAATGTTTCTCAAGATCTACCTATTCCGGTAGTAATAAGATTTGATTACTCTGGGAAAGTCCCAGGCGCAAAAGAGAGGGCAATAAATGATTGTGAAAGAGTTAATAATGCGATATCAATTAGATATAAAAATTTAGTTGATCAAGGGTTGTTACACACTTGCTCTACTATTAGAGATAGGGACAACATTCATTCCGCCCAAATTATTGGAATGTCTTTAGATAAAAAAACAGAGGAGGCTCACTAGTTATGTTAATTTGTAAGGTTGTAAAACCACTTGTATCAACTAATAGGATCCCTGGTTTTGAACACAAACATCTTCAGGTTGTATTGGATGGTTCGTCAAAAAAAGTTGCTGTAGATGCTGTTGGCTGTAAACCAGGAGATTGGGTTATTTGTGTTGGAAGTTCTGCTGCTAGGGAAGCTGCAGGAAGCAAATCTTATCCAAGCGATTTAACGATTGTTGGAATAATAGATCATTGGGATCCTGATAACCCAAAAATCTAGGAGAATAGAAATTATGGAAATAATGAAGGTTCTGGGAAGGATGGTATGTACTCAAAGAGTCGCAGGCTTAGGTCACATGAATTTAAGAATTTTAGAAAATAATAAAGGAAAGAAATTAGTCGCTGTTGATCCTGTTGGTGCTAGAGAAGGGAACTGGGTTTTTACTGCTAGTGGCTCTGCGGCTCGATTTGCATGCCCTAATCCAGAAGTTCAAACCGATTTAACAATTGGCGGTATTATTGATTATTGGGAGAGTGATTAAAAATTTAACTTCAAAAATTTATTGAGAAACTTTGTTGAATGTATAGTGTAATTAGTGTTGTATAAGGAATTTAATGTGGAATGAAAGAGAATCACCTTTGAGGATTGAAAAAAGATTTGAATTTGAGCAATACTCAAAAATTAGTAAATTTATGGAGAAAATTGAGAAATTATGCAAAGAAAAGGATATTTATCCTAATATCAGCTTCGGTAAGAATTTTGTAAGTCTTTCAATATTTTTAGATAATAAAGAAATATCAGAGAGGGAAAAAGACTTTTCAAAGGATATTGATAAGTTTTATTTAGAAGATTAGTTCTTTTTAATAACTATTTGGCTTCGCAATATCTCTTTTGATTAAGGCCATTAAATATGTGGGGGCTTTATATCTACTAGGTAAACATCTATTTAAAGTTTCAAGATGACTCCAACACACTGTCTTTTCAATATCTTTAACTGAGTTACCTTTTAAAATTAATAGTCTAAGAGCTTTGCAAAATAAAGGATAACCTGCCTCTAGTTCATCTATATTAAGCTTTGCTGCTGACATAGATCAATGATGAATTGTCAACTAATAATCTATACAAATATGGTGCACAATTGGTTCATATTTCAAATTTCTCAATAATTAGAAATTAATCTAGAAATGCGACGCAATCTATCTCAACTAAAACTCCTTTTGGTAAAGATGAAACTTCCACACAGGCCCTTGCGGGAGGATTTTCAATATTAAAAAAATCACTATATATTTTATTTACAATTTGAAAATTATTTAAGTCAGTTAAGTAAATAGTTGTTTTTATTACATCCTCTTTTTTCGCTCCACCAGCTTCAAGAACTGCTGCGAGATTTTTTAAAACTTGAATAGTTTCCTTCTCTATATCACCTAAACATGTTATTTCATTTAAAGCTGGGTCCATAGCAATTTGACCAGAACAATAGATAAAATCCCCAGCTTTTATTGCTTGATTATAAGGTCCGACAGGGTCTGGAGCATTTGATGTTTTAATTACTTGTTTGGAGGACATTTGTTTATGGAGATACCTATCTATTTAAACCCATATATCTTTATTTGCTCTTAAAAAAGTAAATTCTTCTAAATTTTTTGCTCTTAAGAAAAGGTTTATTTTCATCTCTTCATCAAGTAAAAATGGAATTGTCAATTCATTAAGAGAGAGTTTTTTTTCAACTTCCGAAAGTTTATTTTTTATATCTTGATCTTTTGGCTTGAGATTCAATGCCCACAATATATTTCCCTTTGTATATTCATGTGCACAATATATGAGAGTATTTTTTGGTAAGGATTTGATTCTTTCTAGTGAAGAATACATTTGTTGATAAGTTCCCTCAAAAATTCTTCCACAGCCTCCAGAAAATAATGTGTCACCAATAAAAAGAACAGGATTTTCCCCATTCAAAAAGAAGGCAATATGTGAGCTTGTATGACCTAATACTTCAATTATTTTTACCTCTTCCCCTAAAATGTTTAAAGTTTCTCCATCTTCAACAGATACATTTTGAAAAGGGATTCGCTTTTTTTCTTTGGAGGAAGCAATCACCTTTACATTTGGCCATTTTTCAATAAGAGACTTCGTCCCTCCAATATGGTCTGAATGATGATGAGTTTGCAAAATAGCTTCTAAGTGAAAATTGTTTTCATTTATATATCTAATAACTGGTTCGTGAACAGATGGATCTACAACTACAACGGATTTATCTTTTACCAACAACCAAATGACGTTATCACTTAAAACTCTAAGTCCGATGATATTTCGAGCTTTATTAAATTCCATTGTTAAATTAGAATGAAGAATCCTAGGAAGAAATTGACCTATGATTACTATAGCTTTACCAAAAGGAGCTCTGTTAAAAGATTCAATTTCAACTTTTAAAAAAGCTGGGTTAGATTTCTCTAATGCGTTGGAAGAAAATAATAGATCATTAACCTTTGAATCAAATTGCAAACGGGCAAAAGCTCTATTAGTAAGAAATGGAGATGTGCCTGTTTATGTAAGTTATGGTCAGGCTGATTTGGGTATTGTTGGGTATGACGTTTTACGAGAATCTGAATTAAAAGTCGCAAAATTATTAGATTTAGGATTTGGAGGTTGTCATATGTCGTTGGCGGTTAAGAAAAATAGCAATTATTTTAAACCAACTGATCTTCCAGCGAATTGTAAAGTAGCAAGTAAATTTATAAAAACAGCAAGATCATATTTTGAAGAATTAAATATTCCTGTAGAAATAGTTCATTTGACAGGATCAGTCGAGCTTGGTCCAATTACAGGTATGGCAGAGGCAATAGTTGATTTGGTGGCAACCGGCAAGACTCTCAAAGAGAATGGTTTAATTAAAATAGATGATCTTTATTACTCGACTGCAAGGCTAATTGGAAATCCTTTATCTATGAGGTTAGATGATAATCATCTCAGAGATACAATTTTATCAATAGAATCAACTAATGCTTTGTAGAAGATTAGCTAAATGTTTTTTAAAGATTTTAGAAGGATTAAAAAGTTAGGTAAATATTTAACTAAAGATAAAAAAACAATCTATCTAATATTGATAGTTTTATTACCTGTTTCTTTCTCTGGAGCTATTCAACCATTATTAGTTGGTCAAGCAATTACTATTCTAAAAAAAGAAACTACAGATGTTTGGCTAAGTAAAACTTTCTTTGGACAGTCGATAAATGCCATTATCGTAACTTTATTTATAACTGTTTTATTTAGATTACTTCTGCAGGGATACCAAACTTACAATATCCAAGCAGTGGGACAACGTTTGACAGCAAGAATAAGAAAAGAACTTTTTGATCATTCAATATCTTTATCTCTTAAGTATCACGATAAAATGCCTGTGGGGAAGTTATTAACAAGATTAACAAATGATGTTGATGCTTTAGCCGAGGTTTTTGGTAGTGGGGCAGTTGGAGTAATTGCTGACTTCGTTAGTCTGATAGTAATTTCTTTGACAATGCTTTCAATTGATCGGGGGCTTGCCATTTTATTACTTTTGACTCAAATCCCAGTTTCATATTTTATTATCTGGCTTCAAAAACGTTACAGAAGAGCCAATTATCAAGTAAGGGAAGAATTGTCTCAACTAAACTCTGATTTTCAAGAGAATCTTCAAGGTTTAGAAGTCGTTCAGATGTTTAGAAGAGAGGCTTTTAATAGCAAGAAATTTTCCAAAACTGGAGTTGCTTATAAGAAAGCAGTTAATGGAACAATATTTTATGACAGTAGTATTTCGGCTTTTATAGAATGGATTTCTCTTGCTGCAGTTTCCTTGGTTTTGGCAGTTGGAGGATATCTTGTTACTTCTGGAAATATTGGTTTAGGAACATTAACAACTTTTATTTTATATTCTCAAAGACTTTTTGAGCCTTTGAGGCAACTTGCAGAAAGATTTACTCAAATACAAGGAGGTTTAACAGCTGTAGAAAGAATTAACGAATTATTGGATGAAGAAATACAGATTAAGGACTCTACATCCGCAAAACAGTTTTTAGAAAATGCTACAAATGTAAATAAAAAATTTAATGGCAAAATTGAGTTCAAGAATGTTAATTTTTTCTACAACGCAGGAGAACATATTATAAAGAATTTATCTTTCAAGATTAATCCAGGTGAGCATGTGGCTTTTGTAGGTCCAACTGGTTCAGGTAAGACAACAATAATAAGACTTTTGTGTAGATTGTATGAACCTCAATCGGGTCAAATTTTAATCGATGATATAGATATTAAAGATCTTCCTATTGCAACTCTTAGAAATATGTTGGGAGTAGTTTTGCAAGATACCTTTATCTTTAGTGGAAATGTTGCAGATAATTTAAAACTGAATTCGAATCTAGACAATCTTGAATTAGAAAATCTTTGTTATGAATTAGGGTTAGATAATTTGTTAAAAAAATTACCAAAAGGTTTGAATACTTCACTAAGAGAAAGAGGGGGAAATCTCTCTTCTGGAGAGAGACAACTTCTTTCCGTAGCTCGAGTAGCGATTAGAAATCCTGTTGTTTTAATAATGGACGAAGCAACAGCGTTTATGGATCCCTCTACAGAGGCTACTTTGCAGAAGGATCTGGAGAGAATTCTTTCAAAAAGAACAGCATTAGTAATAGCTCACAGATTAGCAACTATAGAAAGTTCTGATAAGATTTTAGTCTTGAAAGGGGGATCATTAGTTGAGGAGGGAACACATAGTGAGTTAAGACTGAAAAAGGGTTTATATTTTCAGCTCTCTGAGCTTCAACGAAAGGGATTCGTGAATTTTTAATGATTTTTAGAAACCAAGGATCGTTAATAAAAAAATCAAACAGTATATCAAAGGATGAGCTGATAGATCTCTATGGTTTAAATTCTTATGAGTTCACTCAAACAACTAAAGAAGAAATATTTGTATGTAGTAAAAATAAAGATTTAGATCTAATAGAACTAGATCAACTTTTGCAAACTGTTGGTTGGAGCAGAAGACCTATAAGGAGGGTAAAAAGAGCTTTAGATTTCAGTATTTTGGTGGTTGGGTTATGGCGTCATGATGATAAATTTCCCAGACTAGTTGGATTTGCAAGATGCACTGGCGATGGAATTCTAGAAGCAACAGTTTGGGATGTGGCTATTAACCCTGTCTATCAAGGACTTGGATTGGGGAAAGAGATAATGAGATATGTCCTAAAAGAATTGAAAAATATTGGTATTTCTAAAGTAACCCTTTTTGCTGATGCTGACGTGGTTTCATTTTACAAAAGACAAGGTTGGAGTTTAGAACCTAGAGGAACGAAATGTGCTTTTTGGTATGCAAATTAATCATTTTTTGTAGTAGTCAGAATATATTGATTTTAACGATTCGCCTTTTAACCATCTTCTTCTAAAGTGCCAGTTCTTAATTGCTTGGAGAAAAATATTAGTTCTTTCCCATTTCCTTGAACTTATAAAAATAGGAAAATTTAATTGTTTTAAATCTTTTTTTTTGTTTAATCTCATTAAAAAATCTACATCTTCCATCAAAGGTATATTTCTAAATCCATTATTCTTAAAATAGATTTTTCTATGAATTATTAAACCTTGATCACCATACGGTTGTTTAAAAAATTTACTTCTAATATTCACGAGAATTTCGAGGACTCTATAAATTATCTTTTTGTGATTAATTTTGAATTCAAAATAGTAAATAATATTCTTGTTTCCCTTTAAAAATGAGTTTATTTTTTTAAACCAATCATAAGTTAATCTTGTGTCTGCATGTAAAAATATGAGCCACTCTCCTTTTGAATTTTTAGCTCCAATATCTAATTGTAGTCCTCGATTCCTTTCTTTGGATATAAATACTTTTGCCCCATAAATATTTGCTATATCAATAGTTTTATCTTCACTTCCACAATCAACAATTATGATTTCGCCCTCTTTCTGAATACTTGACAAGTCTGAAAGCAATAATGGCAAATTATTAGCTTCATTAATAGTTGGAATAATAATTGAGATTTTTGACAAGTCGATTACTTTCTATTTTCAATATCAATAAGTGTATCTATATCAATTTTTTTATCTAAAAACTTATATCTTAATTTTGTTGAAGCAAAATTATCAATTGTATTTTGAAGAACATTTTCTGTCCCCCACTTTATGTTTATAAAAGGTAAATATATATGCGATGACATTATTTTTTCTGATAAACCAATAAGCCAATATCCTCCATCATTAGATGGTCCTAAAATAAGATCATTTTGTTGAAGTTCTTTTAGAGTATTCAATAAATCTTGATGGCATAAATCTGGAAGGTCAGTACCAATAAAAATAATATTTTTGATCTTATGTCTTGCACAAAATTTTTTGTTGATAATTATTTGCCTTTTCATTTTTTCTCCCAAGCAGCCTTTCCCCTGTAAATTAAATTTTTTGATGCCTAATTCTCTAGTCCATCTTTTACAGTTACCTACCCCCAAACCAGATATAGCAATAGAAATATCAATTAGTTTATTTTCTTGGAGAAATTTTGCAACTGAAATAGTGTGATTGGTCATTACACTTTGAACCTTCGCAGAATTACTTTTACCTATATCTTTAGATAATCTTGTTTTGCATCTTCCAAAAGCATGCCATTTTGCCATGATAATAAGTAATGCTTTATCCAAAAATTTATTGCGATTTAAAATAATTATATGCCTATAAAAAATAAAATTTTTCTTTTAAATTAACATGATGGTTTGTTAAGTAATTTTAAATTTGTCGTGATCTTGTGATTTCCTAATGGCCAATTATTAAATTCCAACTAGATTAATAATCTAGAGAATAAAATTTTGCAAGCAATTAATCCTATTTGGACGGAAGTCCAACAATCACTTCAGAAAACTTTAAGTAAGCCTTCATTTGAGACATGGATAAGGCCTGCTAAATTTAATTGTTTTGAAAATGGCTTATTAACTTTAATTGCTCCAAATACATTTTCCAGTGATTGGTTAAGAAAGAATTATTGTCAAACTATCGAAAAGGCTGCAACAGAAATATGCGGCCATGATGTAAAAGTTGTTTTTAAATCTGAAACAAATATAAGCAGCGATTCGACAAATAAAGAGAACCTAGATGAACAGATTGTGAATCATAAAACAAAATCATTTCCTAATAATAGTCAAGATATCTCTTCAAAAAATCGATCCAAAAATCCCAACGGTCTAAATTTACGCTACGTCTTTAAAAGATTTGTTGTAGGTCCAAATAGTAGGTTAGCTCATGCAGCGGCTCTAGCAGTTGCCGAATCACCCGGGAGAGAATTTAATCCATTATTTATTTGTGGTGGAGTAGGTCTCGGTAAAACTCATTTAATGCAAGCAATAGGCCATTATCGAGTAGAAATAGATCCAGAAGCAAAAGTTAAATATGTATCTACAGAAACTTTTACTAATGATGTTATTAGTGGTATTCGAAGAGATGGAATGACAGCTATTCGAGATAAATACAGAAATGTAGATTTGATTTTAATAGACGATATACAATTCTTAGAAGGTAAAGAGTATACACAGGAAGAATTTTTTCATACTTTTAATGCTCTTCACGAATCAGGAAGTCAAATAGTTATTGCAAGTGATAGGCCACCAAATCAATTGTCGGGAATTCAAGAAAGATTAATTTCTAGGTTCTCAATGGGCATGACGGCAGATATTCAACCACCTGATCTTGAGACGAGGACAGCCATCCTTCAAAAAAAAGCAGAACAAGAGAGGATGAGTCTTCCAAGAGATTTAATTCAATTTATAGCAGGTAGATTCACTTCGAATATTCGAGAATTGGAAGGAGCATTTACTAGAGCTGTTGCATTTGCATCAATAACAGGCTTGCCAATGACAGTCCAATCAATTGCTCCAATGCTTGATCCGAATAGTGTTGGAGTAGTTGTTACTCCAAAACAAGTTATTAATAAAGTGTCAGATTTCTTTAAAGTTTCTACTGATGAATTGATCAGTTCAAGTAGGAGAAAACCAGTAAGTCAAGCTAGACAAATAGGTATGTATCTTATGAGGCATGGGACGGATCTAAGCTTACCAAGAATTGGAGATGAGTTTGGGGGCAAGGACCATACAACAGTAATGTATGCTATTGAACAAGTTGAAAAAAAATTATCTATTGATCCAAATATTGCAAGTCAAGTTCAAAAAATAAGAGATTTACTTCAAATAGATTCAAGAAAAAATTTATAGTTTTACTATTAACTAGAAATGAAATTTATAGGATCTTGATCATATCTATGCCTTAAAGGTAACTTATCTATTTCATTGATATCACTGAGCGATTCAATTCTATTTAATGATTGCCTTAATAACCTTGCTGAAATGATTGGCATATCTCTTGGAACTGAGATTCTATTTTTTAAGTATCTTAAAGAGATTCCTGAAAGTTTTTTAGGGACTAATACTTCACCTGTGATCATATGGCTCAAAGCTGATCTCAATGATTCGTCAAAGGATTCTTTATTGTATGGGTTTACTTTTAGTAAATTGTCTTTATGCTTTATCACTCTTTTAAGAGCAATTGTTGCATAATATTTTGACTCATAATTTTGGTTATATTCATAATTACCTAAACCCTCCCCAGTATCTATTAGCTTTGAGAAAGTAATCTGTTGTTCATTTCTTTCTTTATAGCATCCTCCCATTTGTGGGGGTAAATCATGAGAATGAGTATGAAAATCTCCTTGAGTGCCTCTATAAGCACTTGTTCCCTCAAAAAGGGTAAGCCAGTTATCTACATGACGATAATTAGATCTTAAATTAAACCCTTTATAATAAATAAGTGATGCATTCATTCTCTCCATATAGGGAATAAAAATTATATCTCCAACACCAGGCTCTATATCACCCGTGTTAGAAACTGATGGATCAACAAACCCTGATTTTGAGCTATGTAAGATTTCATCGAGTTTAGAAATGGATTCTTTAAATCTTTTTTTTCTAAAAGAGTTATCTATAAAATTAAAGCTTTCTCGGCAGAGCCAATCACACCAGGATCTGAAAATTTCTCTTTCTAACTCTCGAATTTTGATAAGGTGAGAAGATGTAATAAAAGATCCAAGTGCTCCAAATTCATTTTCTAAAAAAGCTATGATATCGTCGCTTTCAGTTATAAATTGTCCTTTAAATTCAATTGCAGGTAATTTCCCCGATCTGACTTTTTCAAGGAACCAACTTTCTTTTTGGCCGTAACAAAACATATTTATTTTCTTGACTCTGTATGGAATTTTTCTAAATTCAAGCCATAACCATATCTTCTGACAGTAAGGACACCAAGAATGCCTATCCCTATAGAGGGTAACTAATACATCATTTTCACTATGTCCAAATAATCTTAAATTTGTGTAGGAATTATTTATACCATGGACTCTATCAAGATCTTCAACTTCAAATTTATTTAAATCATCCCATGTCAAAATCTCATTCATTATTTGAATTAAAGCTATAAACTAACGTTATAATAATTGATTAAAAAAGTCTTGGAATTTGAATTTGATTTAATTGTTGTTGGAGCTGGATCTGGAGGACTCGCGGCGGCTAAACGTGCGGCTAGTTATGGAGCAAAAGTCGCAATCATAGAAGCAAATCAAATAGGAGGAACTTGTGTGATAAGGGGATGTGTGCCTAAGAAATTAATGGTTTATGCAGCTAAAAGTAAAAAAAATATGGATTCTTCTGAAGGATATGGATTAAAAAATGAAGCTATTAATTTTGAATCAAATATTTTGTTGAAGAATATTAGAGAGGAGGTTTCTAGACTAAGTAATTTACATAGAAATTCTTTAAAAAAGTTGAACATAACTATTTTTGAAGGCTTAGGAAGATTTATTACTCAAAATGAATTAGAAATTATTTGTTCAAACACAAAGAAAATTAAAAACAAAATAAGTTCAAAAAAAATTCTTATTTCAGTTGGAGGTAAACCAAAGAAATTAAATATTCCTGGGGTAGATTTGGCATGGACTAGTGATGATATTTTTGAATTAGAAAAGTTTCCTAAATCAATATTAATAGTAGGAGGCGGATATATTGCTTGTGAATTTGCTTCTATTTTCAGAAATTTAGGTACTGAAGTAACTCAATTAATTAGAGGTCAACATTTACTTAATGGTTTTGATGAGGATCTTTCTTCATGCCTAGAGGAATCACCTACTTTTACTGAAATCAATATAATCCCCAATACTCAATTAAAATCTATCAAAAAAGTAAGTGGAAATCTGGAATCTACCCTAGACTCGGGAGATAAACTCCTAACTAATAATATTCTTATTGCTACAGGAAGAGAACCAAATCTTTTGCCTTTAAATTTAGATTTTTTAAATCTAAAGATGGATGGCCAATATTTAGATGTCGATGAACTTAATCAAACAAGCAACGCAAATATTTTTGCAGTTGGCGATATCATAAATAAGCCAAACTTAACTCCAGTAGCAATAGAACAAGGGAGAGTTTTTTCGGATAATTTTTTTAATGACCAAAAAAGAAAAGTAAATTATGAATATATCCCTAAGGCCGTTTTTACTATTCCAGAAATTTCAACAGTTGGCTTAAGTGAGAAAAGAGCTAAAGAGATTTACTCTGAAAAAAATATAAAAATTTTCAAATGCAAATTTACCCCAATGTCTAATACCTTTAAAAAGAATAAATCAAAATGTATGTTGAAGATTGTAGTTCATAAGCTAACTGGCAAAGTCCTAGGATGTCATATGTTTGGAGAAACATCTTCTGAGATTATTCAAATGGTATCAATTTCATTAAACGCAGGGATAACAAAAAAAGACTTTGATATTACTATGGCTTTGCACCCAACTATCTCAGAAGAATTTGTGACTATGTATGGATAAAATTATGAATTAGAAAATTTTAATTTTTCTTGAACAATCAGAAATACTATAAGTAATGCAAAGTAAATTAATAATCCTATCCTAAATTCAAAAAGGAAGTTGAATTCATTCAGGAAAAGTATCTTATCGAGAATGTAGAAAATATAAAGATTAAGCAAAATAAATCCTTCAATTCTTGTGATTTTCCCTTTGCTCCAGAAAATTGGTAAGCATGCAAAGGTAGTTAAAACCATAAAAGGTAAGTCAACTTTTATTAGACTCTGTTCGATTACTAAACCTTTAAATCCCGAAAAAATACTGCAACTTCCAAGGATTAAAAGTTGATTGAGTAAATTACTTCCTATTACATTCCCAATCGCAAGATCAGTTTTGCCTTTAAATGCAGCAATTATTGAAGTTACTAATTCTGGTAAAGATGTTCCAGTAGCGACGATAGTTAAACCAATAACAATTTCATTTACACCCAAAAGAGTAGCGAGCGTTTGAGAACCATTTACTAAAGTATTTGAACCAAAGCTTAAAAGAAATATTCCCAATACTAACTTTAGTAAAATATTCATTTTCCCTTTATAGTTATCTTTTAATTCTTCTATCTCTGGTTCAGCATCTTTTGTCTCCTCTCCTTTTTCATTGATGGTATTGATTTCCCACATTGTATTTAAGATTAAACAAAATATTAGAAATACCCCTGCTTGCAATGTTAGTAAGCCTGTTGATGACATGGCCCAAACTGCACAAGAAATTGCCATTAAAAGAGGCACATCTCTTCTGACTATTCTGCTTTTTACTTTAAGAGGTGTTATTAATGAGCTTATGCCTAAAACAACGAGAACATTAAAAATATTGCTTCCAATTACATTGCTTGCCGCTAGCGAATCACTGCCTTTTAAAATTGAACTCAAACTTACCAACAACTCAGGAGAGCTTGTTCCAAGTGAAACAACTGTCAAACCAATTACTATTTGAGGTATTCCTAAAATTAAAGATAAAAATATGGCTCCTTGAATAAAGAACTCTCCTCCAGCAAAAAGTAGAATTATGCCAAAAAATATTTCTATTATTGGAAATAAAAAATCACTCATATTTAGGATTTAATTTAGATAATAAAAATTTTCATAATTGGTTAATAACTATCCTCGAATATCTATAATTTATTGTCAATTTTAATTTGCTGTTAAAATTGATTAAATAGAAAAAATTTTGAAGACTTTAAACATAATAAAACCTGATGATTGGCATTTACATTTAAGAGAAGGTCTTGTATTAAAAAATATCATTCAGTTTACTTCGGAATTTTTTGGAAGAGCCATTGTTATGCCAAATACTAAAAGTCCCATAACATCAATCAATAGCGCTATTTCTTATAGGAAATCTATTGTTGAAGCGCTACCAGAAAGTTCTAAGTTTGAACCATTAATGACAATCTATCTTACAGATGACACTGATAAATGGGAACTAATTAATGGTTTTAAAAATAATGTTTTTTTTGCAGCAAAGTTATATCCTGCTAATGCCACAACAAATTCCAGTCATGGAGTTAGGAAAATAGAAAATCTATATAAGATCTTTGAATTAATGCAAGATTCTGGAATGCCTCTTTTAATTCATGGGGAAGTAACTGATTCTGAAGTAGATGTATTCGATAGAGAAGAAGTTTTTATAGATAAAGAACTTTCTCAAATAACCAAAAGATTTCCAAAATTAAAGATCGTTCTAGAACATATAACCACCTCTTACGCAGTGGATTTTGTGCAAGAAAATAATATTGGGGCTACTATTACTCCGCATCATTTGCATATAAATAGAAATGCAATGTTTTTTGGAGGCTTAAATAGTGATTTTTACTGCTTACCAGTTGCTAAGAGGGAAAGTAATAGAATCGCTTTAAGGAGAGCGGCAACAAGTGGGAAAAAATGTTTTTTCTTGGGGACTGACTCTGCTCCACACCTTAGGAAATGGAAGGCTTTTTGTGGATGTGCGGGCATTTTTAATTCGCCAGTAGCAATAGAAAGCTACTTAACAGTTTTCGAAGAGGAGGATGCTCTAGCTAATTTTGAAAAGTTTGCAAGTTTGAATGGCCCTAGTTTTTATAATGTCCCACCAAATAAAGAAAAATTAAAATTAGTTTCTAGACCTAACAAAATTAAAGAATATATTGATGTTTTTGAAGAAAAAAATATTGTCGGGCAAATAAAACCATTTCATGCAGGTGAAACTTTACAATGGCAAGTAGAAGGAGTAGTAAATTAAAAAATTAGATTTAATCTGACAATTAAAAGTGTAAATATTCCAATTTTTCTTGGTTAAATGGGTTACTTTCAGCTACGATTAGAAAGCGCAAATTCCTCTGGGAGTGTGGCGGAATTGGTAGACGCGCCGGACTTAAAATCCGTCGAGCGATTTAGCTCGTGGGGGTTCAAGTCCCCCCACTCCCATTATTTAATTATTTATTTTTAGTTCTGACGATAACTTCCAATAGTTGTTATGTTTTAACTAAGCAACCATAAATTAAAATGGAAAGTTTTTTCAATAATTCATTCGCTACTTTCATAGCTTATATCGGATTTATTTCTACCTATTTATTGGTTATCCCATTGTTACTATTTTACTGGATGAATAATAGATGGAATATTATGGGTAAATTTGAAAGATTAGGAATTTATGGCCTCGTATTTCTTTTCTTTCCAGGTTTAATTTTATTTTCTCCATTTTTAAATCTCAGACTAAAAGGAAGTGGTAAAGGGTAAATAATTGACTAAAGGAAAAGTTATACAAATAGGTTTATTTATTTCATTAATAGGATTAATTAGTTATAAATTTGCACCGCAAATTGGTATCGATAATTTTACAGCATCTATTCTATCAAGTTGCATCTTGATTTTGATTGTTATTACTTGGGTAACATCTTATGTTTATAGAGTTGTAAATGGCAAAATGACTTTTATGGAACAAAGGAAGCGTTATAGAAAAGAGTATGAAAAAGTTGTTAATGATAAACTAGAAACCAAATTCAACTCATTGTCAAAGGAAGAGCAGCAAAAACTTATGGAAGATTTAGAGAAAAATCCATAAATTTTTATAGAAAAATATCTACAAATTATGAAAGATAACAAAATGCAAATTACTAAAAATGAATCTTTATCAAAGGTAGATGAGATGTTTTGTGAGTTAAAAAATAAAAAAAAATTTGCTTTAATGCCTTTTATAATGGCTGGGGATCCCAATATTGAAATAACGTATGAGATCTTATTAAAGTTACAAGAAAATGGAGCTGACCTTATTGAATTAGGTATCCCGTATAGTGACCCACTTGCAGATGGACCTGTTATTCAAGTGGCGGCCTCTCGCGCCTTAAAGTCAGGTACTAGCTTAAAAAAAGTAATTAAACTTTTAGAGTCTTTAAAAGGTAAATTAAATATCCCCATCATCCTTTTTTCTTACTTGAATCCATTACTATGTTTTGGCTTTGAAAGGTTTTGTGAGATGGCATCTGATGCAGGAGTTTCTGGACTAATAGTTCCTGACCTCCCTTTGGAGGAAGCTTATAAATTTTCTAAAATAGTTAGTAACCATTCTATGGACTTAATTTTATTGGTAGCGCCAACCACCCCTTTTGAAAGAATGAAACAAATATCAAATCATACAAAAGGCTTTACTTATTTAGTAAGTGTTACAGGTGTCACTGGTGAGAGAAACAAAATGGAAAATAGAGTAGAAAATCTTATTGCTAAATTAAAAGATGTAAATAGCAATCCAATTGCTGTTGGTTTTGGAATATCAACTCCAGAACATGTTAATAAAGTTCGTGAGTGGGGAGCAGATGGAGTAATTATTGGCAGTGCATTTGTAAAGCGAATCTCGAGCTCATGTGAAAAAGATGTCGTCGATCAAGTTGGTGAGTTTTGTAAAGAAATGCGTTTAGCTGCTGATAAAAAATAAATACAAACATAATTTATTAATTAAAATAATTATTTATAGATATAGAAAATTAATTAAAAATGTTACGACCAATTTATTTTTGTTGTCTTTAAGATTCTTCTGTAGGTAATAATCTGATTTGTTTTCTTCCGAGCTTAATTTCGAATTCATCACCTGCTTTTAAATCAAGAAGTGCTGTATATGCTTTCCCAATAAGAAGATTTCCATTGCCTTGAACTGTAGCAATATAACTAAGTTTTCTTCCACCTTTTCCAATACCTGCAACTCCAGAATCACCAAGATTAACCCCTTTTGCTTCTAAAAGTGCTTCATAAAATGCGGTAAAGTTTAAGCGTTCAGCTCCGTTTTTTTTAGTGGAAACATATCCACAGGCGCGGACTAGGTCAGATTTGCTAACATCACCAAGTTCTTTAACTTTTGCAAGGAGATCGCTACCAGTTAGCATAATTAATTAAAAGAAAGTTGTATTAAATAACATAGCAATCTGCGTGTAATATATGCAATTATTAAGTATCTATTCATTCTTTTATTTATATTTAAAAATGGAAAAGTTTGTAGTTTTTGGACGGTACTGTAAAGATGCAATTATTAAAAGGGAACCATTTCGGGAACAACATCTTAAGAGACTTAAAAACTTAAAAGATAGTGATATTTTAGTTACATTAGGGCCAACAAAATGTACTAAATATTTGTTTGGAATTTTTAATGCTAATGATATAAACGAGTTGAAAGATCTTATTGAGGAGGATATATATTGGGAAAAAGGTATATGGATTAATTATGAAATTTATCCCTGGATTCAAGCATTTTAAATATGATTTAAGAAAAAATTTAGTAATTATTAATTATTTATTAAAAGAATTAACTTTACTTAAAAATACATATTATTTTTGCTTTAATAATTTAATTATTTATCTTATTTAGGAGTTAAAACGATATTTATTTAAACGTTAGTTTTAAAAGGTTATATCATTTTTAATTAAAAATATATTATTTTAAATAATATTTATTTACTAGTATCCTGATTTATCTGGTTTACTAATGAGTCGATATCTAATTGATTATAAGGTGGTATTTGTTTTGTTTCTAAATAATCGTTCTTGATATTGTTTAACCATTTTTGCTCAATCTTTATAAGATTTTTTGCAATATTGAACATGCCGCCTTTTTTATAAAATTCTTTCATTTTGAGAATAATCTCTGAGGTTCTACTCGATTTGATATTTAATTCATTTGCTAAGTCTTTTTGGGTAAATCCATGCGTTTTTAACCAATCTTTAATGAAGGAGACTAGTTCTTTTTCTTCCTGTATAGATAATTTACTCATTCAATAAAAAGGAAATAATTTATTAAGCTTATTCTCTGCTCTTGTTCTTATTGAAGGAGTCATGTATTTGCTCCATATACTGAGTACTGCTGTGAGGGCTACAAAATCATCACTAAAACCAACTAAAGGCATAAAGTCAGGGAAAAGATCAAATGGCATAATCAAATATGCTAGAGCAGCCATTAATGAAACTCTCACTTGTGCAGGAGTATAAGGATCTAATGCCATCTCCAAAACTTCTAAGGCAGGCTTGGCAATTGTTCTTCCCGCTTTAATGAGAATCTTGATAATGATATTTTCATCAAATGTTGAACTTTCTAAAACCTCAGCATCATAGATTTTTTCTTTAGTTTTGTAATTCTCTTTCATCCTTATAAATGAAATTTAAATATTTTTAATGGAATTTTTAGCTAATACTATCAACTAATCCATTCTGTATTCCTGCTTTTCTAAGTTTTCTTAAAGCACGTTGAACAACTTGTCGGCAATATTCCCTGCTACAACTCATATGTCTTGCAACTTCAGCTAAAGTTCTCCATTCATTTGAGCCATCTAAACCAAATCTTAAGCTTACTATCTTTCTTTCTTTATCAGTTAAATTTGCTTTATCTAATAACTTCCAAGCCGAGGCTGTCCTTTCGGCTAATTCGGCTAATTCCATTGGGGGAGTTTGATCACTTGGAAGAATATCAACTAACTCGGAAGGATCTGATTTTGATTTAACAGTACCTTGGAGACTAACAGTGATGCTTCTCAATTCACAAGAAAGGAGTTCGTCAATTTCCTCTTTGGTTATTTTCATTTCTTCAGCTAGCTCATCACTAGTAGGTGGAATACCCTTAAGTTGCATAAGCTTTGATTTTGCTGATCTTAGTTTTGTAAGTTTTTCATTAATGTTAACAGGGATCCTTATCGTTCTACTTTGAGTTGACAATGCTCTATTTAAACCTTGCCTAATCCACCAATAAGCATAGGTGGAAAATCTATGTCCTCTAGACGGATCATATTTTTCTACGGCCCTTGTAAGACCTAATGTACCCTCCTGAATTAAGTCCAGTAATTCTAATCCTTTCCCTTGGTATCTCTTGGCGAGGTTGACAACTAGTCTTAGGTTGGCTGTTATCATCTCGTTTTTAGCTTTTTCACCAATTTTTATCTTTTTTCTCTCAGCTTCGGAGTATTCACAAGCGGGGCCTTTACCTCCTGCCTCTTGACATCTATTAACAAGTACTACCATTTCTTGGACTTTTCTGCCCATTGTGAGTTCTCTTTCGGGAGTCAAAAGTTGATGACGACCTATTTCACCAAGAAAATCGCTTAATGAACTCACGATTTACCTCATTGTTGATATATTTAACTTATAGTTAATTCAGTAATAAGCCATACATGTAATAATTAATTAATAATTAATTAATAATTATTAATTGATTAATCAACATTATTTTAAAATTTTTAGGTAAAAAAAATTAAAAATTATATATTTTAATTATTTATTTTTTCTTCTTGACTCTAGAACAGCAAGTACATCTCTCCACTCAACCCCATTATGCATAAGGGCTACTTGCAGATGATAAATTAAATCAGCAGCTTCATTTGAGATTGAATTTTTATCATTATCTTTGCAAGCCATTATAAATTCTGCAGATTCCTCTCCTATTTTTTTCAAAATAGTATTACTACCTTTTGTTAATAAATGATTTGTGTAACTTTTTTCTGATGGATTTATTGATCTTTCGTTAATTGTATTGAATAATTCAGAACATATATTTGAGAAGGGAGTTGTTTTTTTCTCTTTTTTATCACTTTGATTAATTTTGATTTCGTTGAAAAAACAACTTTTTTCCCCAGTGTGACATGCTCCTGAACCATTTTGTTCAATCAAAAGTATTAGTGCATCATTATCGCAGTCGAATCTTATCTCCTTAAGTATTTGGGTACTTCCACTTGTAGCTCCTTTTCTCCAAATTTCGGATCTCGATCTACTCCAATAATGCACGTTTTTGGTTTCAAGTGTCATTGTCAAAGATTCTTTGTTCATCCAAGCAAGCATAAGAATTGATCCGTCAAGCCAATCTTGTGCTATTGCAGGGATTAATCCATAATTATCAAAGCGTAGATCCTCTATCGAAAAATTAGTTGAATAAGTCATTATGTTCGTTATGTTAAATCCTACTCAATGTGTTTTATTAAAAATTATCCTAACAGTTAATTGATGTATATTCATTCTCTGAAATTTTCATGCAGCAAAAGTTACGAGGATTTTCCCTGTTCACATAGGCAATGGCGCCATGAAGGCCACTGCAGATTTGTGCATGGATATTCAAGATCATTCACCTTTTGGTTCACTGCAAAAAAATTAGACCTAAATGGTTTTGTTGTCGATTTTTCAAGTCTAAAGCCCCTAGAAAATAGATTAAAGGAGCAATTTGACCATACTTTTCTAATAAATAAAGATGACCCTTTGCTGAATTACTGGGAAAAATTAAATGACTTAGATGCTTTAGATCTGAGAATTATGGACAATGTGGGAATGGAGTTCACCTCTGAATTAATTTGGAGATGGGCTAATGAATACTTACAGGATAAGGATAAGGGCAGAACATGTTGTTGGAAAACAGAATCAAAAGAAAATAAATCGAATAAAGCAAGTTATGAGGAAATTCCTGATTGGTTCAAATCTTAGATTAAAGTTGTTAGTTTTAAAGTCATATAGGATTCTTTAATAAGATTTTTAATCAACATTTATCTCTCCATTAACCAGATAAATATTAATCTCATCTTTATTTAGGTAATGATTATTCAATATATTATTTGAAATTTTGGTTTCAATTTGTTTTTGAATAATTCTTTTTAAAGGCCTTGCACCATAGTCATGATCGAAACTATTTTCGACAAGTTGGTTAACTGCTTCATCCGTAATTTTGAATTTTAAGTTTTTTTTGTTGAGTCTTTTTTCTAAATGTTGAAGCTGTATTTTTGCAATTTCCTTTATGTCATTTAATTCTAAATTATTAAAAATAACTATTTCATCAAGTCGATTTAAAAACTCAGGCTTGAAAAATTTTTTAATTTCATTATCTACAACTTTTTTAATTTCATTTGTATCTTCTTTTCTAACTGATAAATCATTTATTGATTGACTTCCTAAATTACTTGTGAGAACAATGATTGAATTTTTGAAATTGATTGTACGACCTTGACCATCAGTAATGATTCCATCATCAAGAACCTGTAAGAGAATATCTAAAATATCTTTGTGAGCTTTCTCTATTTCATCTAGGAGTATTAATGAATAAGGATTTTTGCGTACAGCTTCAGTTAGTTGACCGCCTGATTCGAAACCTAAATACCCAGGAGGCGCGCCTATAATTTTGCTCACTGAATGCTTTTCCATATATTCAGACATATCCAGTCTTGTAATTGAAGAATTTGAATCGAATATTATTTTGGCTGTTACTTTACTTAGCTCTGTTTTCCCAACACCAGTTGGACCTAAAAAGAGAAAACTGGCTAATGGCTTGCTTGGATCATTTAGACCAGTCCTTGATCTCTTAATGGAATCTGCAACAGCCCTTATTGCACTATCTTGACCAATAATTTTTTCTTTAAGAATTGACTCGAGGCTCAAGAGTTTATCTTTTTCTGACTGGTTTAAGTTCTGTACTGGAATAGAGGTCCACTTGGAGACAACTTCTGCAATATCATCAAAAGTCACCTCTTGTCTTAAAAGACTCGTATCTCCATTTTTTTGGGAATTTACTAGAGACTCATTTTTTTCTTTCAATTTTTTTTGCAAAGAATTTAAAGTTCCAAATTCTAATTCTGCTGCTTTGTTGAGGTCAAAACTCCTTTTGGCTTGATCTATTTGCAATTGAACAGATTCAATTTCTTCTTTTATGGTGCTAATCTCGTCAATTTCATCTTTTTCTTTTTTCCATTGAGCGCCTAATTCTGCCTGTTTATCTTTAAGGGATATAAGTTCATTATTGATTTTTTTTAATCTTTCTATAGAAAAATCATCCGTTTCTCTTTTTAAAGATAATTTTTCCATCTCAAACTGTAGAACTTTTCGATCAATTTCATCAATTTCTTCAGGTTTGGAAGTTATGACCATATTTAATCTTGAGGCTGCTTCATCGATTAGATCTATTGCTTTGTCAGGAAGAAATCTATCGTTAATATATCTTTCGCTAAGGGTTGCAGCAGCAACTAAAGCATTATCAGAAATTCTCACACCATGATGAACTTCGTATCTCTCTCTCAATCCTCTTAAAATTGATACAGTATCATTTATTGAAGGAGCATCAACTTTTATCTTTTGAAATCTTCGTTCTAAAGCAGGATCTTTTTCTATATTTTGTTTATGTTCATTAATAGTTGTAGCACCAATACATCTAAGTTCTCCTCTCGCAAGCATTGGTTTTAATAGGTTGCTTGCATCTAAAGAACCCCCACTAGCGCCTGCACCAACTACTGTATGAATTTCATCAATAAAAAGAATAATTTTACCGTCTGATTTTTTCACTTTCTTTAGAATATTTTTTATCCTTTCTTCAAATTCTCCACGGTATTTTGCTCCAGCTAAAAGTGAACCCATATCTAATGAAATTAGTTTCCTATCTTGTAGCGCAGAAGGTACATCGCCATTAATAATTCTTTGAGCTAACCCTTCTACAATGGCTGTTTTGCCAACACCAGGTTCTCCAATAAGAACGGGATTATTTTTTGTTCTTCTACTCAATATTTGAATTGTTCTTCTAATCTCTTCATCCCTACCAATAACTGGGTCTAAAATTCCATCTCGTGCAGATTTAGTTAAATCAATACCATATTTTTCCAAAGACTCATTAGAACTATTAAATTCATTTTTTACTGCCGGATCTGATTTCATTTTGTTTATAATTTCAAGAAATTCTGGAATACTTTTTTGATTTAAAATTTGAAATCCATAATTATCATCATAAGTGAAAGCGTAAATTAAGTGTTCTGTTGATATCACTACATCATTTAAAGTATTTTTAATATCATTCGACTTCAAAAATATTGTGTGAAGAGTCTCACCAATATATAAATTATTTTGTTTATTTTTCATTTTTGCCTTCGCATTTAATGAAGAAATTATTTCCCTCTCAAGATCTTTTAGATTTACATTATTTTTTTTTAAAATAATTTTTGCAATTTTGTCCTTTTTTATGAGAGCTAATAATAAATTATCAGAGTCTACGTTTTGTTGATAATTTTTATAAGCAATTTCTTTGGCAAAAATAAAAGAGTTCCAAGCGAATTCTCAAATTCTGCTTGGAACTATTTTCATCAATCAAAATTTGAATATGACCGTAATTAATATTAATTCAAAAAGGTTCTCTAACTATTTAGAAGATTTATTCAACAATAACTTTACCTACCATTCCAGCGCCTCTGTGTGGTTCGCAATAGTAATCATAAGTTCCAGCAGTATCAAATGTTTCTTCCCAAGACTCTCCTGGAGCAAAAGCTAGGTCCGCATGACTTAATTCCTCATGCCCATCAAAAACTGCGTTGTGAGGGGCAAGTTTATTATTGACGAATTTAACTGTATCACCAGCACTGATGGTTACTGTACTTGGTTCAAATGCAAGCATTCCAGCATCCGTTCCGAGTTTTACTTCAACAGTCTTAGCTGAAACTGATGAAATACCTAAACCTAGAGTTAAAACTATTGCAAATAACCCTGCAAAGATTGAACGTAACATAATAAAAATTTTGCTTATCTATATATATTACAAGGCTTTGGTAACCTAACTGCGAGAATTTTAATTGTTATTACAGCTTGGTAACTTTGATAACCTTAAAATATCATTCAGTGACTTAGCATAACTTTTAAGTTTGAAAGTCTCAGGATTAGTGATGGGGACATGATTAAAGTCATATTTTTTGATACTGAAGCTATCCCAAGGAGTAGTTTGGATGGGGAGAATTCTTAATAATATTTTTAGAATTTTTTTTGTAAGCGGTATCGCAAAAAACCTTCTCATATTATGTCTTTTTAAAAGTGTAATTATGGCATCATCAATTGAAATGAATTTTTGACCTAGCACAAATTTTCTAAAGCCTTTGTATTGCTCTTCTTTATGATTTTTAATTAGAAACCCGCAAATCTGGGCAATATCATTTGCGTGTATAAAGTGAAATTTAGAATCGAGTTTTAAAAATCTTGCTAACCAAAGCCATTTCCCAATTTCTATCAATCCACTAGTTAAATAACTCACAGGATATTTACTTTTTTTTCCAAGATTTCCTCCAAAAACCAGAGTAGGGAAAACAGCGAATGTTTTTTCTGCAAATGTGCTTTCTCTAAGTCTCTGGAAACATTTATATTTTGTTTGAATGTACTCTGTTCCATAAATCAATGATTCCCTCATTAATTCTGTTTGGGTATCAAGAATACTAGCTGTTGAAAAATAAATAATCTTTTCTAACTTTTCAATATCAAGCATTTCTAGTAACTCTTCAAAAGCTTTAATATTTACTTCATATGCTCTTTTTGGATCTCCCCAAGCTGTAGCAGTATGTATTAGGTAATTAATTTGACTAATTTCCTTTTTATATCTATTTGATTCCCTGATATCGCACACCATTAACTTGACTTTTTTATTTTCTTGAACAGAATTTGGTAACTTACTTTTGTCTCTTACCATGAGATAAAGCCTGAATTTTGTGTTTTTCAAAAACCAATCAACTAAATATTGGCCAACACATCCATTAGCGCCTGTTATTAATAAGTTTTTATATGCCAAGACTTTGACTAGTAAGTGAGTTTTTTCCCATGTTCAAAAAATGTTTGAGCATTTTCTTCTGGAGTCCCAGGTAAAATCCCATGACCTAAATTAAGAATATATTTCCTGTCTTTAATTTTATTAAAAGTATTATCTATCCTTTCTTTTATTGATTCTTTGTTTCCGAATAAAATGCCAGGGTCAACATTACCTTGAACTCCAATCTCCCTTGGGATTCTTTTACAGGCCTCTTCAATATCTACTGTCCAATCTAATGAAATTATATCTACTCCAGTTTTTGCCATTCTTTCCAGTACCCCAGCACTTCCTGAAATGTATAGAATCATTGGTGTTTCAGGGTATTCCGCTTTTACAATTTCAACAACTTTTTTTTGATACGGCCCAGCAAAGATATCATAATCTTGTGGGCTTAGTTGGCCTGCCCATGAATCAAAAATTTGTACTACTTGCGCTCCAGATTTTATTTGATATTTAAGATATTCACCTATAGATTTTGCAAAATGATCAAGAAGTTTATGAAGTAAATCTGGTTTATTAAAAGCCATTGATTTTATTAAGGAATAATTTTTACTGCTTTTACCTTCAACTACATATGCAGCAAGAGTCCAAGGTGCGCCAACAAAACCTAAAACAGTTGCCTCATTATTTACATCTTTTTTTAGTGAAGAAAGAACTTGCCCAACAAAGCTTAAACTCTCGCTTGGATTTAATTCTCTTAAATTTTCTACCTGATTAAGAGTTCTTATTGGGTCCTCAATAATTGGACCTTTACTTTCTATTATTTCAAAATTTATGCCCATCCCTGGAAGAGGTGTGAGAATATCTGAAAAAAGTATTACACCATCCGGTTTGAAAGCATGAAATGGCTGCATTGAAATCTCATATGATAATTCTGGATTTTCAGACCTCTCTCTAAAGCTTGGGTAACGTTCCCTTAAATCTCTATAGATTTTCATATATCTTCCTGCTTGCCTCATCATCCATACTGGAGGCCTATTTACTTTTTTACCTAATGCGGCAGAAAGTAGTAGTGGTAAATCTTGACCCATTTTTAAATTCGATATTTAAAAAAAATTAAAATCCAACTTAAAAATCTTACAATGTAAAGCAGAACAAAAGCGTTATATGAACATTTATATGAAGCACTAAGTTAAATGATCCTTCTTATTTTTTTGATTGATGTTTGAATATACTCACGCTTAATGGGGGCAAAGCAAGTTCTAGAGCATTTTGATAATCATGAATATTGTAATTTATAGTTTCTTTACCCCCCATATTTCCTTTGTTACTGCCCCCGTATCTAGAGCCATCTGAATTAAATATTTCTTTATAGAATCCTTCCACAGGAACTCCTACTTTGTATAACCCATGAGTATTAGGTGTAAAGTTAGCAACAACAACAAGCCACTCATTGGTATCGTTTTCTCTTCTCATGAAACTTATAACCGAATTAGATTTGTCATTACAATCAATCCATTGGAATCCATAAGGATCAAAGTCATTTTTCCATAATGCAGGTTCATTTTTATAAAGAACGTTTAGGTCATCAATCAAGTTTCTGATACCCTTATGGGGCTCAAATTCTAGTAACTCCCATTGCAGATCATCCCAAACATTCCATTCTTGTCTTTGCCCAAATTCCATTCCCATAAATATTGTTTTTTTACCAGGGTGGGTCCACATATAAGTTAGTAATGCACGAGTATTTGCATATTTCTTCCAGTCATCGCCAGGCATTTTATGCAAAAGATGACTTTTACCATGGACAACCTCATCATGACTAAGTGCAAGCATAAAGTTCTCTGTATAGTTATATGTAATTGAGAAAGTCACACTATTTTGATGGAATTGCCTAAACCAAGGATCTATTTCAAAATAATCAAGCATATCGTGCATCCATCCCATATTCCATTTCAAGTTAAACCCTAACCCTCCCATGTCAGTTGGTTTGGTTACCATTGGCCAAGTTGTTGATTCTTCAGCGATAGAAAGTGCACCTGGGAAGTGTTGGAAGAGTACATGATTAGCCTGTTGAAGAAATTTAACGGCTTCTATATTTTCATTCCCACCATTTTCATTGGGTATCCATTCTCCATCAGGACGTAGATAATCTCTGTAAAGCATAGAAGCTACAGCATCTACTCTTATGCCATCAATATGAAACTCTTCAAACCAATAAACGAGATTTGCTACTAAGAAATTTCTTACTTCGTTTCTGCTGTAATTAAATATTAGGGTTCCCCATTCTTTGTGTTCACCTATTCGTGAATCTCCATGCTCATAAAGATGGCAGCCATCAAAAAATGCTAAACCATGCTTATCTTTTGGAAAATGACCGGGCACCCAATCAAGAATTACGCCTATGCCCTCTTCATGACATTTATTTACAAACTCTCTAAATTCATTTGGAGTGCCAAATCTACTTGTTGGTGCATACCAGCCTGTAACTTGGTATCCCCATGAACCATCGAAAGGATGTTCAGATATTGGCATTAGTTCAATATGAGTGAATCCTCTTTCTTTTACGTAAGGGATTAGTTTCTTGGTTAATTCTGGATAAGTTAATAATCGTGTTCCAGGTTTTAAATCGGCTGCAGGTACTGGGTCTCTTGGTTCACCATTATCCTCCAGATATTTATTATCTGTTGATTCATGGAGCCAACTCCCTAAATGCATTTCATAAACTGAAATTGGCTTATTAATTTGACTTGAAGAATCTCTGTTTGAAATCCAAGAGCTATCATTCCAATTAAAGTTTTTCAACTTTGAAACAATTGAACCATTTTGAGGTCTAATTTCATGAAGGAATCCATATGGATCAGCTTTCTCATAAATATGACCTTGTTGTGTTCTTATTTCGTATTTATATGTGTCGCCCTCTTGCATTGATGGCATGAATAGTTCCCAAATTCCCCCTAATCTTTTTTGCATTGGATGATGTCTTCCATCCCAAGAATTTATATCTCCAATTATCGAGATTGATTTTGCATTTGGAGCCCAAATGCAAAACATGACCCCTTTTTGATTCTTTTCTTCAATGAGATGTGCTCCCATTTTTTTCCAAATATGATGATGATTACCTTCTGCAAAAAGATGTCTATCAACTTCTCCCATCCACTCTTCTTTATATGACCAAGGGTCATGTTGTGTATGTGTGATCCCTCCTCGTGAAATATTTATTTCGTAATTTTGATTTGGGTTTTCAGGCAGGATAGCTTCAAAAAGCCATTTATGGTTTATGCTTTCCGCCTTATAGGTATTGTTTTTAAAATTTATTTTAACTTCTTCGGCTTCAGGCATCCATACCCTAATTACCCATTGTTCTTCATAAAAATGAGGACCTAATATTTTTAATGGATTATCATTGCAACAATTTTCTAGGTTGATAGCTTCTGATTTAATCCAGTCTGCTTGAATTGTCTCGATCATGACTGGTAGATATTAACGATTAATAATATCAAATGATTAACCAAAAAATTAATTATTTATAAAAAAAAGGGGTCATTTTCATAAATGTTTTATCAAGGCAAAAACTTAAAGTAATAACTCTATGATTTGCCGAAGGAGATCCAATATTCCCCTCCCCAAATCCAGGATTAACTCCAATAGCGGGATAAGCTGCTGCAGATATAGATAAGCGAAGCTTGCTATCTTTAATTAAACAAATATTTGTTGGTTGCATTGTAATTTGATAAATGCATTCTTCATTTATTTTGGAGTTTTTAACCCTCAAGAATCCGGTTGAAAATTGATTCACCTTTTCACTACCTTCTTCAACTAGAGATAAAGCAAGGCAGATGTCAAAATTGGGCTGATCACTTTTTACTTGGATTTCTAATATGGGGACTCCTGTTAAATATTGATCTTCTTCAAAAGAATTGGTTTGAAAAACACCTACATCAAGTCGTTTATCAATAATGCTTCTGTTAAATTTTCCTGGATTTGGACCTAAATGTCCACCGTCAGATGGAGTAGGTCTCCATGGGTCATGAACAATTGTGAACCATCCTGATCCTTTTGAATTTATGGTCAGACTTCCATCTTCAACCTCTATATTTGCTGTACCATCGCTTTTGAGTCCATAAATAAATTCAGGATTAAATTTGTTATCTAAATCTTCCCATTTATTTAATGAAATATTCCATATTTTTTTCTCGTCTTTTAAATTTTTAGAATTAAAATCCTCATCTAATTTTAAATGTTTATCAAAAAAATTTAATAAAGATTCTTGTGATCCCTCCCACCAATTTAGATGTGTTGCATTCCCAATAATAATCTCTGGGCTCCCACCAGCTTCTTTAGATTTTTTATAAAGATCAAAGGCACCTTTTAAATGTGGATCCCATAGTCCTCCAATAATTAACATAGGTTGTTTAATCCATGTTGAGATTGGTTTAAATTCTTCAAATGGGCGAGCATTATTTAAATTTTTAAGCCATTCCAAAACAAAGCTATTAGGATCATATTTTTTTAAAATTTCAATTCCTTCAGTTAAATAACTTTTATTTTCTAAGGCTAATCTTATTTTTTCCCACTCAAACAAATTATTTTCTTTTTTCATTTTTAGTGCTGCGATTTGAAGACCCCATGCAATATTGTTATGCCACCAATATGCTCCTCCATCTGAGCACCAATGATCCTTAATATTCATCCCAGTCATTGCTGGAGATAAACAATCGGGCGGCTTTGAATTTAATTCACCGGTTAGTTGAGTAAATCCTTGATAAGAAAAACCATATAAGCCAAGTTTCCCATTACATTCTTTTAGAGACCTTACCCATTCATGAGTTTCTGAAGTATCGCTAGCTTCTTGAGAAAAACCATTAAAGACTCCTTCAGAAGAACCCATACCTCTAACGTCTTGAATTATGACCATATACCCTTTGGAAGCCCACCATTCAGGATGAGAATAGGTAATAGTTGAAGCAATTTCCCTGCCATAAGGTTGTCTCATTAATAATGCAGGCCATGGCCCATTACTATTAGGTAACCAAATCCTTGATATAAGTTTTACTCCATCTCTAAGTATTAGAGACTTGTCAAACCATCTTGAACCAGACATTTAGGCTTTAGATAATGTCTGGACAGTGCAGCCCAATGACGTAAATAGAAAAGATCTCTGCGTTAACGGGGGTTAACTTTTTTTTATTTGATACATACTGTATAGCTTTATCTGAACTAGCTGAGATACCTTTTGAATTAAACTCTCTAAACTTTTGACATAAATTCCTAGCTTCGTTTGGATTTTTTTTTACATTTTCCAGTAGGTTAGATTGACTAAAAACAGGGTATAAAGAGTTGGAAAACAAAAATAATAAAAATAGCAGAGGTTTCATTTTCACTAACTTTTCCTAAATTCTACATTAAAAAATTTTTTTAACCAAGATTTTAAATAGATTTGTAGATTTGACTAGCTTTTTTAATCCATTCTTTTAAGAGAGTAAAAGTTGTATCTGTTTCAGTTTTTACTCTAAGAATTCTTTCTAATCTACCAATTTTGCTCTCTAATTCGTAAGGAGTAGATCGTGATAATGATTTAATAGAAGATATGCCGCAATGTAAAAGAAGATATGCTTGCGGAGGAGAAATTCCAATTTCTTTTTTAAAAATAGCTATAGCTCTTATTTTCTTTAGATTATTCAATGTGCATAGTGAATATGTTCTTTGAATCTCATTTATTTCTAGGTCAGAAAGATTACTTAATTTTTCAATGTCAGTTAAATTATTTTGAACAAAAAAAGATTTCTCATGTCTAAAATTATTTGGCAAAATGTCTAAAAAGGTTTTACTTTCCATTGTTTAAGAGACTAATTCATTTTGACATTTTTCTGAACTTCTCCTATGACCACTGGTTTACTTACACCATCTGAAATTTTTTCAAGTTTTCTTATCTTTATTTTTACATTCGCACCAGATCTGCTACCTTTCATTAAGTTTTCCGATAATTGTTCTAAAGTTGGGTCAATAGATTCTTCTGGAAAGTTATCATCTGCTTTAGCAATAATCAAATCGAACCCATTGTCATAAACAATCGGAACATATTTTGCACCCTCTATCATAACCTTTTCGGAGTAACTTTGTATAAATGCCCAACTACTCAAAGAAAGCAATAATGAAAAGATAGTTGCTCCAATTATTCGAAATTTAAAACCAAAATTAAATATAAAAGCTGCTATTGTGCAAATGAAAAGAAATATTCCAAAGAATCCAAAAATTTTGGGTGTGTTCTCTAATAGTTCAAAAAAAGACATTTAGTGGCTTTGACCTGATTAATTTCTTATATTTTGTAAGCCTACTCTATTTTTGGGCTCTAACTTGAAAAAAATTAGATCTCTAAATTTAAATACTAAGATTCTTTTGGTAGGGATGCTCTTACCTTTAGGTTTTTTAGGCACTTTTTTATTAAATAATTTTTTAAAAGAAACTTATAGTTCTAGGAAATTAGAACTAGAAAAAAGTATTGAAAATCTTTTAGATAAAAATGTTGATTTAGGTGATTATGTTGGGATTAGATTTCTAGGTATTTCTTTGGGTAATTCAAAAATTAATGATAAAAACAATATAAATTCTGAAATTACAGCCAAAAATGTATATGTAGGCATTATGCCTTTTAGATCTTTTTTAAAACAAAAATGGATTGTGAAAATAAGTCCTAAGGAAGCTGCCATAAATATAGATAGAGATTTTTTTAAAAGGGACGAATCTTATAAAGATGATCGAATTGCAAAAAAATCAAAATCTAAGTATGAGTTGAACTTTAACTTAAATAAATATTCACATCTGGAGTTTAATAATGCAGGATTAAAAACAAAAGTAAAAGGTAGTGTTATTTACAAGTCAAGAAATAAACAAATCATTGCAAATGTAAAATCAAATTTTGATGAAAAGGGTTTTTTAAAATTTAAATTTAATACAAAATTAAATCAAGACTTTTTAAAACTGGATTTATTTTCTAAGGGTTTAGATCTTGATAATTCTGAATATATTATTGGTAATAGAAAAATTAGCTTTAAAAAGGGTACCTTTAAATCTAACTTTAAATTTAATAAATCATCAAAGCGCACATTTTGTGAAGGAAGATTTTCTTTTACTAATTTAAAAATAAAACCAGAAGATTTAGCAGAGAATATAAATTCAGATTTAACTAGGTTTTCTTGTAAAGATAATAATTTAATTGGTAATACAGAAAAATTAAATTATGGAACTTTGACTTCTCATTTTAATCTCAATGTACCATTTAATAAAAGTTCCAATAATATTAATCTTACAGGAAGTATTGGATACATTAATAGCCTGAATCCAGATATCAAATTATCGGGTAATATTCCCTTCTGGTTTGATAGAAGAGGTATTAATTTTGGAGATGTAGATACTAGTTTCAAAATAAATAGAACACAATTATCTAATTTAAATATTTTCCGGAAAAATGATATAAGGGGTTTCATTACTGCTAAAGGAGAATTAAAAGGAAAAATTACGGATCCTGATATTTCTATATTCTTTAATGTTGATTATCCTCACTTTAAAGGTATCCGGATTAGAGAGACATGGGAGGGAGATATTAAGTATGTAAATAATGAATTTCTGCTAAATATGAAAAATAGATATTCTCCAATCCCTTCATTTCTTTCAATTAAGTTTGATTCTGATCTTAAGCTAGATAATGCAAATTTTATAAGAGTTTTTAACTCAAATAAAGGGATTGTAGGTATTGTCAAAGAGGAAGATAGTTATAAATGGCGAGCGGATAATTTTCCTCTTGATGAACTTGAATTATCTTTATACAAAAATCAATTTGATAAAATTGATGGGATTATTAATGGTGAGGGATCAATTTCGTCAGACCAGTCATCGCTATTTGGGAGACTTGCTTGGAGTTTAGGTAAATATAGAAATATTAATCTAGCCAATTCATTATTTGATTTCAGCGTCAAAAATAATTATTTTTATATAAATTCTTCACTTTATCCAATTGATGGAGGAGTAATTGAAGTCGAATTTGATTCAAATAAAAATAATTTTATTAATTCAGAATTTACGAATGTAAGTACTAGTTGGACTATTCTTACCGCTTTTGATATTTTTAACTTTGATAATAAAAAAGTTATTCCCATCAGTAAATCGAATATTTTGGATGATTTGGAAATAAATAATTATAATAAATCATTTAAAGAGAGGATCGATTTTATAGATAACTTTATTGAAAATAGGAATGTGCTAGAGGACAAATTTAATTTGCAAAAATATTTAAATAAATTTAGAAGTAGATACAATGGGAAAATTACTATACAGGGCGATAAACCAGTTAATTATAAATTGAATGCAAAATTAAATGGCTATCTTGATATACCTAAGGATGAATACAAGAATAACAAAGAGGAATTTTCTATTGATTTGGAAGGCGGATTATTAACGGGTAAAGGTTCTTTAAGAATTAATAAATTACCATTAAGTACAGCAAATATCTTTTTAAATAAACCAAGAGATTTTCTTGGAGGGTTAGATATGAATTTATTTTATGATATTGATAAAAAATCTTTCTTTAGTGAAATTTCTTCCAATAATTCATCAATTAAAAATAACACAATAATATTTGATAAAGGACTAATTGAATTTGATAACTCTATTTTTGATATTAATTTTTCAATTCTAATAAATGATTCTGAAATCCCAATTAATATTGAAGGCTTAATACCTATAAATAAATCAGATAACTTAGATCTAAGATTGATTGGGAATGGAAAATTTGTTGAGTTAATAGATATTTTTGCTGATGAATACTTTACTTTTAAAGAAGGTGATGTGAATCTAAGAATGATTCTAAAAGGTAGGTTAAATAAACCACAATTAAATGGATTTATCGTAATTAACGATTCTGAAATTGATTTTTTTAAAAATAAAATAAAAGATATTAATAGCATAATAATTTTTGATTTTGATTCTTTAGAGATCAATAATCTAAAAGCAAAGGCTGAAGATTCTGGGGAAATTTTTATAAAAGGGTCTTTGCCTTTTTATCGTAAGAATAATTCCGACGAGGCAAAAATTAATTTGAAAACAAATAGATTTACTTTAGAAAAAGATAATTTTAATTTCTTAATAGATTCAGATATAGATTTAAGTGGATCATTTGAAAGTCCTGTTTTGGGAGGCTCTCTTTCTTTTAATAATGGATTTATTAATTTTAATAGCACCAATCAAAATATCAAAAAAGAAAAAAATCTTATACGAAAAGAGGATAAAAAAGATTGGCCAGAACTCTATTGGAATAATAAAAAAAATATTGAAATAATATCAAATGAAACAATTTTGAATTCAGTTCTTTTAGGAGAAACTTTGCCTAGCTATCTAGATAATTTGAGTTTTAATAATCTTAAATTAAAACTTGGACCAGAATTTAAACTTCAATATTCAGAGATAGTTCAAGCTTATTTAGATACCAAATTAGACCTTACTATAAATGGTGCGGTAGGAAAAGATTTAAATGCTAGGGGTCTTATTTACCTAAAGAAAGGAAGAGCAAATCTATATACTACACCGTTTAAACTTAATAAAAATAAAGATAATTATATTCTATTTGCATCAAGAAGTGGTGTGGTTCCATTTATAAATTTTTCTTTAATCAGTAAAGTTCCAGATTCTATAATACCTATAAGTGAAAACAATCAGGATTTAAATGTATCAGGTGATGTTGCTGTCGACGCTGGTTCAAGCAGTTATGGTGCATTTGGAATTGGTAATACTAGGCTTATCAAAATTGAAGCATCTTATGAAGGATTTTTAGATCAATTATCTTTCGCTGATGAAAATAGAAGAATCCAATTAAGGAGCACGCCAAGCTATAGCAGATCACAAATAATTGGTTTAATTGGAGGTAACTCTGCAAATTTAATAAATAGAGCATTTATTTCGCAACTTAATAATGCTGATGCATTTAGTGAAAGATTTCAGTTTTCTTTATATCCAGCGTTGATAGAAAATAATGATTCATTTAATAATATTTTTTCCAATGAAAATTTAGATATAGAAAATGATGATCAATCATCTTCTAATCAGGAATTGTCTTCTCAAGCTTGGGTAGCCGAAATAGGGCTTGATATTACTGATGCGATAAATTTTGCCTTTCAAACCGTTCCAGGTAGAGATGATATTTCACCTTTAGGGATTTTGACTTTTCAGGCTAATCCAAACTTAGAATTATTAGGTTCTTATGATTCCAATGGGGATTGGAAAAGTCAAGTTCAGTTATTTTTTAGATATTAATTTAGAAAAAAATTTACTTTAAAGAATCTTTAATTTGAATTATTATTAAATTAACTAAAAAATATTATGACTAATATCTTTGAAGTTCCTCAACCAGATAATGATCTTTTAGAAAAAGCTAATAAAGTTCGTTCGGCATCAATAGAAATAAGTCAGACTGAAAATCAAAATCGAATTAAAGCCTTAAATTTTATGGCTGATTATCTAGAAAAAAATTCTAATGAAATATTAGATGCTAATAATTCGGATTATTCAAGTGCACAAAAAAAGGGTATTTCTAGGGCTTTACTTTCTAGATTAAAGTTATCAAAATCAAAATTAGATTCAGGAATTGAAGGAGTAAGAAAAGTTGGAGACTTAGCTGATCCTGTAAATAAAGTTCAAATTAAAAGAGAGCTTTCAAAGGGATTGATCTTAGAAAGAAAAACTGTGCCAATCGGAGTATTGGGGGTTATTTTTGAATCAAGGCCAGATGCCGTTATGCAGATTAGTTCATTAGCAATAAGATCAGGTAATGGAGTAATGCTAAAAGGTGGTAGTGAAGCTAATTTAACAAATACAGCAATAGTAAAGGCATTGCAAGAAGGTTTAAATGAATCAGGTCTTGATAAAAATGCAATATGTTTACTAACCAGTAGAAAAGATAGCATGGCGATGTTAAATCTTGAGAAATACATAAATTTAATAATTCCAAGAGGAAGTAATGAATTAGTTAAATTTATTCAGGAGAATACAAGAATTCCTGTGTTAGGCCATGCTGATGGAATTTGTCATTTGTTTATAGATATTGAGGCAAATCTAGAGATGGCTTTATCAGTCGCTTTAGACAGCAAAATTCAATATCCTGCAGCATGTAATGCTATCGAAACTTTATTAGTCCATAAAGATATCGCACCAGCTTTTTTAGAAAAGGCCATCCCTTTATTTAATTGTAATGATGTTAAATTAATTGGAGATAAGAGATCAGTTGAATTAGGGTTAAAGTATGAGGCTAGTCTAGAAGATTGGAAAACTGAATATTTGGATTTAATTTTATCGATAAAAATTGTTGATGATCTCCAGGAGGCAGTCACACATATTCAAAAATATAGTTCAAAACATACAGATGGAATAATTACTGAAAATTCAGATACTGCCAATAAATTTATGAATGTAGTTGATAGTGCAGGTGTTTTTCATAATTGCTCTACTAGGTTTGCAGATGGCTTTAGATATGGATTCGGAGCTGAGGTTGGGATATCTACTCAAACTCTTCCACCAAGGGGACCTGTAGGTCTAGAAGGTTTGGTAACTTATAAATATTTCCTAAAAGGTGATGGGAATATAGTTGATGATTTTTCATCAGGAAAGGCTATCTATACACATCAAGATCTTTAAAACTTTTAAAGATGGAAACTTTTTTAAAAATTGAGAATATTAAACTTTGGGCTAGGGTTGGCGTTCTTGATGAAGAAAGGGAATTAGGACAACTATTTATTTTAGATATTTTTTTGTGGACTGATTTTGAAAAATGTACAGTAAATGATGATATAAAAAAAACAATTGACTATTCAAAATTAGTTCAAATTTTAAAAGATCAATCAAAGAAAATATATTGTTTCACAATCGAAAAATATTCAAATGCAATTATAGAAATCATTGATCAGGAATTTAAGCTTTCTAAAGTTAAAATTATTTTGACAAAATGTAATCCTCCAATCACAGGTTTCGATGGGAAGGTCTCAATAGTAAGAATTCTTGAAAAATAACAAAATTATTGGAAAAAAGAAATCCTATTATATTGATTCATGGTCTTTGGAATACTTCAAGTATTTTTTCTTCTATTACCTCAAAACTTGATGATATTGGCATTGAATATTTTGCCCCAACTCTTAACCATTCATACGGAATGACTTCAATCATGGAGTTGACTAATAAATTAAACGAATTAATTTTAGAGAAATATGGTTTAGAAAAAGAAATAGATATTTTGGGATTTTTTATGGGAGGAATAATTGGTAGATACTGGCTTCAAAAATTTAATGGGTATAAAAGAACAAGAAGATTAATATCTATAGGTTCCCCTCATAAAGGAACTTTGATGGCTCAATTAATACCTAAATACCCCTTTAGAGGAATATCAGAAATGAAAATAAATAGTAAGTTTTTAAGAGAACTCGCAAATAATGATTTTTTTCTTGATGATATTGAGTGTATTAATTTCTTTACTTATTGGGATATGATGGTTTTCCCTGGCTGGTGGACTAATTTAAATATTGGAAAAAAAATATCAGTAAAAGTCTATAAACATAGAAACCTTGTAAGAAATAAATCTGTGGTTAACAAAATAATCGATGAAATTATTATGTAGCTCCAGATAAACCTAAGTGTCTTATTAAAGAATCAGTTTGTGGTTCTCTTCCTCTGAATAGTTTAAATATGTCTAACGGAGGCAAGCTTCCTCCCAAGCTAAGTATTGTATCTTTGAATTTCTTTCCTATTAATTTTAAATTTTCAGAGTTTTCTAGATCAGCTTCTTCAAACATTGAAAATGCATCAGCACTTAGAACTTCAGCCCATTTATATGAGTAATATCCTGCAGAATATCCCCCTGCAAATATATGACTAAAACAACAAAGAAAGTGATCTTCTTGAATTGGTTCAATAATAGTAGTATGTTTTGCAATTTCTCTTCTTATTTCATCTGCTGTTTTACCTTCATTTTTATCAATACTACTGTGCAATCTAAGGTCTGTAATTGCAAAATGTAGTTGTCTAAGAGTAGCCATACCACAATTAAAAGTTCTATTCTTCAGGAGCTTCTCAAAATTCTCATCGGATAGTTTTTCTCCTGTTTTGTAGTGCTTAGCAATATTCAAAAGTGTATTTTTATGAAAACACCAGTTTTCCATAAATTGACTTGGAAGTTCGACTGCATCCCACTCAACATTATTAATGCCAGCTGCTTGAGGAAGATTTACAGTAGTAAGCATGTGTTGAAGACCATGACCAAATTCGTGGAAAAGAGTCTGAACTTCTTCAAAACTCATCAAACTAGGTTTATCTTTTGATGGTGGAGTCTGATTACAAACTAGATAAGCTACAGGAAGGGTCTTTTTGCCAACATTATTTTTATTCAAACATTCATCCATCCAAGCCCCTCCTCTTTTTGATTCAGGCCTTGAATATGGATCTAGGTAAAAAGATGCAATTTTTTTATTTTCATTATTGAGGATATTAAAAAATAAAACGTCATCATTCCAGAGAGGTGCCTCATCAGTTGCCTCGACTACTTTAATTTCAAAAAGCTTCTCACTTAATTTAAATAAACCTTTCAAAACATCATTTAGTGGGAACCAAGGTCTCAAAGACTCTTGATCCAAATTAAACTTTTCCTTTCTAAGAAGTTCAGACCAATAACTAATATCCCATGGTTCAATATTCTGCGATTTTGGAAATCCATTAGCTTTAGAAAACTTATCGAGTGTTTCTAATTCAATTTTTGCAGCTTTGAATGCTGGTTCTCTCAATTCTTCTAATAGGTTTTCTACATTTTTTATTTCTTTAGCCATTTTCGTTGACAAACTTAGTTCTGCCCAACTTTTATAACCAAGAAGATTTGCTTGTTTAGTCCTGAGAGATAATATATCTTCAATGATTTGAGAATTACTTTTTTCTCCTTGAGAAGCCCTACTAACGAATGCCTTGTATAGCTTTTCTCTAAGATTACGCTCGGAGGCATATGTCATGAACGAAGTATAAGTTGGAATATCTAGACTTAATTTCCAAGGACCATTTTTAATATCAACTTCTTCATCTTTTTTTAAGTGATTGTGTGCAGAAATTGCCATCAATTCTAGTACTCGTTCAGGAAGACCATCTACTTCAGATTTTTTATTTAAAATTAAAAACCATTCGTTAGTGGCATCAAGAACATTGTTACTAAATTCAGTTGATAGTTCTCCAAGCTTTTCTGAAATTTTGTTGAATTCTTCTTGATCATTCTTTTGTAGTGAAATTCCTCTATGTTGCATCTCAAGAATTTCTTTATCTAAAATTCTGTTTTTAATTTGATCAAACTTATTTGTTTCTTTAAGCTTGACTAAAGAATTGTAAATTATTTTGCTTTGCCCGAACTTATTACTCAAGCTAATAATCTCTGGAAGAAATTTTGAATAAATATCTCTTAAACTTTCAGAATTATTTACAGCATTTAGGTGGCTTATTACTCCCCAACTCCATCTAAGAATTTCATTTACTTCATTTAAAGGATTTATTACCTTATCCCAATTTAAATCATTTTGAATCAAATAATTAGATAAATTTTTTTCTATGTTTTTAAATTCTTCAGCTATCTTTTCTAGTACTGCTGGGAATTGTTTACTTATGCTTTCGGGAGTAAATTTTTTAAATTCTGGTAATTCTCCATATTTAAAAATTGAGGTATCCATTTATTAAAGTAATTTAATTTACTAAGGTTGGTATTAATCCAACTAATTTAGCTAGAGTAAGCTGCTGACTGAGAGCATTGGTTGAAGATTCGTATAAATTAATGGCGATTTTGGGCCAAAAACCAATTACTAACGTAGGCAACAATAAACTGAAACCAATAGTCAATTCTCGACCATTCATCTCTTTGACTGTAGCTAGTGCGGGAATTCTAGGGCCAAAAAATACTCTTCTACACATTGATAGTAGATATATTGGTGTAAGAACTAAACCTATAGCTGCAATAAGAATAGTGATCGATCTAAAGATAGAGCTGAAGCCTTCTTGACTTGTGATACCTAAAAATACAGTTATTTCACTTATAAAACCGCTCATCCCAGGTAGTGCTAGAGAGGCTAGTGAGCTTGCTAAGAAAAAAGCAAAAGTTATTGGCAAGACCTTTGCTAAACCGCCCATATTTGGTATAGAAAGAGTATTTGTTCTTTCATAGAATGAGCCCGTAACAAAGAACATCGCTGCAGCTATTAGTCCGTGACTGATCATTTGTAGCATTGCTCCGCTAATACCTAGAGCATCTACTGCTCCAATCCCTAACAGAACAAAACCCATATGACTCACAGAGCTACATGCAATTCTCCTTTTGACATTATCTTGTGCAAATGCATTTAGAGCTCCGTAAATTATATTTATGATTCCGAGAATAATTAACGCAGGCGCAATTTGAAGATGAACTTCAGGGAGGATTTGAACATTGAATCTTAAGAGAGCATAACCTCCCATTTTTAAGAGTATTCCAGCTAGTAACATTGAAACTGGAGCATTAGCCTCTCCATGTGCATCGGGTAACCAAGTATGTAATGGAAAGATAGGAAGTTTTACTCCAAAACCAATTAAAAATCCTAAATAAGATAATAAAGCTAGGCTGCCCGATACATGTTTATTGGTTAAATCAGTAATATTTAAAGTAAAGGTATCGCCACTCAAGGCAAGTGCTAACCCACTTATGAGAATTAATAAAGAAGCTAAAGCTGTATAAAGTATGAACTTAGTTGCAGCATATAATTTCTTTTTCCCTCCCCAAATCGCAATAAGAAGATACACCGGGACTAATTCAAGTTCCCATGCCAAGAAAAACAATAGAAAATCTTGAGAAAGGAAAACTAGTGCCTGTGCTGATGCTTGGACTAGTAAAAGAGCAAAATATAGATTAGATTTTTTCTTAATTTTCCAACTAGCTGCAGCCGATAAAAATGTAATTAACCCACTTAAAGCTACTAAAGGAGCAGATAACCCATCTACTCCAAGAGACCACTCTAAGCCTATAGATGGTAGCCAAGAAGCTCTCTCTACTAGTTGTAAAGAGCTATCTGAAGTATTGAATTTTTGAAAAAGAACGCCGATAATTAGTAAAAAATCTATAAATAAAAAACTTAATGAGATATTTCTAGGGAGTGAATTATCTTCTCCTTCTTTTGAACTCAAGAAAGGCATTATTAATGCCCCAATTAAAGGCAGTAAAACAATAGATGATAGCCAAGGAAAAGATTCTAAATTCATTTATGTAATGAATAATTTTTTTATTCTAGTTGAAGTTGTACTAGCTTGAGACTATAACATTAAAAATGCCTAAGTAAAACTACTTACCGGAGATTGTGCTAAATTGGCTGCCAGTTGTTTGAACGTTTAAGAACGGTGCTCTGCTAGCTACACCTGATTTCTCCCATGCTTTCACCATGGCTTGACTGACGTTTTTACCATTTTCTTTTTTACATAAAGCTAAGATACTTGGCCCAGCCCCACTAATTGCGCATCCTAGAGCGCCTGCATTTAGTGCGGCATCTTTAACTTCTAAGCCGCCTTTAATAAGTTTCCATCTGTAGGGTTCATGTAACTTATCAAACATTCCCTCTTTTATTAGTTCCGCATTACCTGCCTTTAAGCCGTTTAGTAACAAAGTAAGTGCCCCCATATTTGTAACTGCATCAGATATGGGTACATTCTTGGGCATAACCTTTCTTGCTTCACTTGTGCTTAGACGAATCGCAGGTATTGCGACAACAGCTTTAATTGAATCGTGCCAATCACATCTAATGATTCTCCATCTTTGAGAAGAAGACCTGGCTGTCAAGCAAAGCCCACCCAGAAGTGAGGATACTACATTATCAGGATGTCCTTCTATATCAATGGCAAGTTCAAGGAGTTTTTCTTTGGACAATGGAGAGTTCATTATTGCATTCGCTCCGATTAATCCAGCAACGATTGCTGTAGCGCTACTTCCAAGCCCGCGTGCAGGTGGTACTGCCAACTTAACTCTTGCTTCAAGTGCAAAAGGATCCATATTGGCGCTCTCCCATACTTTCTGAGCTGCTCTAAAAACTAAGTTTTCAGGTCCTCCTCTTAAATGATTACCATCTGTACTTTCCATTATTAAATCAAATCTATCTCCGCCACCTTCAATTCTCGTAAAAATAAACTCATTGTACAAATCTAATGCTGCTCCAAGGCAATCGAATCCAGGCCCTAAATTTGCAGTTGTGGAAGGCACTGTTACTCTTATTTTTTTACCTATTTCAGGAATAAACATTTTTTGTTTTTAAGTTTTTAAAAGCATTTTTGCTCTGCAGGCTGCACTAAAAAGTCCAAACTCTTCATCTAAAATTACTTTTATAGGTATTGTTTTAAGAATATCTTTTAATCTTCCCTTGTCGAAAAATTGTTTTAAAAAAAAGTCTGATTTAAAGTTTTTGAAATGTTTTGATGCTGTTCCTCCAGAAATCCACAATCCGCCAAAGCACAATTCTTGAAGAGCAACATCTCCCAATAAAGAGGCATAAGTGCCTAACCAAATTTTCTCAACTTCAATCATTATCTGATCACCTTCTTTAGAAAGATTACAAATCTTTTCAGGTAGTTCTTTTCTCCCAGCATCAGAAGTTTTAATTTTTTTTAAATATTGTTGTAGAGGATGGTTTTGGGCATCAGGTTTACTTAGTCTCCATTCGGCAATTCTTGATAAACCAGTGCCGCTAATAATTCTCTCACAAGATATCCTTTCAACTTTTAGGTAATTTTTAAGCCACATTTTTAAATCCCATTCTAATTTTGACTTTGGGGAGTACTCAACATGACCACCTTCACTAGCTAAAACTTTTACTTTTTCCCCTGAAATTATTCCTCTCGCAATCCCCAAGCCAGTCCCCGCTCCAACAATGGCATGCAAATCATTATTAGAACCTTCAGAAGCGGATCCATTTTGGATAATAGAATATTGATTTTTTTTTAAAAAAGGTATTCCATAGATTTGTACAGCGAAATCATTTATGAGTTCGCAACTTTTAAAATTAAATGTGTTCTGTAGAGCATTTCCAGAAATATTCCATGACAAGTTAATGATTTTGGCGTTGTTTTTAGATAAAGGACCAGCTACGGCGAAACATGCAGTAGAAGGATGAGTAATATTCTTACATTCTTTTTTGAGAAAATCTTCTAGGATTAATTCAAAAGAACTCCAATCAGACGATATATATTTCTTTTTGAATATTAACTTAGGCGAATTATTATTTTTTTCTTTTTCGAAAATTCCTAATAAAACCTTTGTACCTCCTAAATCACAAGCTAGAAAATTCATTTTTGAGAAATTATTCTGTTCTCCCTTTTTTTTCTATTAATTCATCCATTAATTTGAAAAGATTTGGTAAATTGAATATTCCTAAATTGCTTCCATTCAAGGCTCTTAAGGCGACTGAATCAATTTCCTCTTCTTTATCACCAATAACTGCAATTAAAGGAACTCTCCCGAGAGTTGCTTCTCGTATTTTATATCCTATTTTTTCATTCCTAATATCAACTTTTGATCGGTAACCATTATTATTTATAAATTCATTAAACTTTAAACATTTTTCAATATTTCTATCAGTAATGCTTAATAAGATTATTTGATAAGGCGCAAGCCAAATTGGGAATTTTGCCTCATATTGTTCAATTAAGATTCCTATAAATCTTTCAAAGGATCCTAAAATTGCTCTATGAAGCATAACTGGATTTCTTTTTTCATTATCAATATCCACATAAGTTGCATCCAATCTAATAGGCATTGAGAAATCAACCTGAATAGTTCCGCATTGCCAAACTCTATTAAGACAATCCTTTAAAGAGAATTCTATTTTTGGACCATAAAAAGCACCTTCTCCAGGTTGAAGTTCCCATTTCAGATTCTTATTATCGAGAGCTTTGGTAAGAGCCTCTTCCGATTTATCCCAAATATCCTCACTACCTACTCTTTTTTCAGGACGAGTTGATAATTTGATAATGATTTCATCAAAACCAAAAGTTTTATAAACCTCGAAAACAAGATCTATAAAAGTAGATACCTCTTCTTGTATTTGCTCTTCTGTGCAGAATATGTGTGCATCATCTTGAGTAAAGTTTCTTACCCTCATTAAGCCGTGCAGTGCTCCAGAGGGCTCATTTCTGTGACAAGAACCAAATTCAGCAAGACGAATAGGTAAATCCTTATAACTTTTTAAACCTTGATTAAATACTTGAATATGGCATGGACAATTCATTGGTTTAATTGCATAGGTTCGATTTTCTGATGCAGTAGTGAACATATCGTCTCTAAATTTCTCCCAATGACCAGATTTTTCCCAAAGAGATTTATCAACAGCTTGTGGGGTTTTGATTTCTAAATAATCATTTTTTTTGAGTATTTCTCTTATGTACTTTTCCAGTACTTGGTAGATTGTCCATCCATTTGGATGCCAAAAAATCATTCCTGGAGATTCCTCTTGTATATGAAATAGTGAATGTTTTTTACCAAGTTTTCTATGATCTCTTTTTTCCGCTTCTTCAATTCTTGTTAAATAATCTTTGAGTTCTTTCTCTTTTGCCCATGCAGTTCCATATATTCTCTGTAATGATTCATTCTCACTATTACCTCTCCAATATGAACCTGATAATTTAAGTAATTTAAAGTGCCTCAAATGTCTAGTGTTTGGCACGTGAGGCCCTCTACACATGTCGATGTATTCTTCGTGCTTGTATAAATTGATGAGACCTTCTTCAGGAATTTCTTCAATTATCCTTAATTTAAAAGTCTCATCTCTTTCTTTAAAAGTTTTAATTGCCTCTTCTTTAGAAACTTGTAAAATTTCAACGTCATAGTTTGTTTTTATTAATTTATTAATTCTATTTTCGATTTTTATTAAATCTTCAGGAGTAAATCTGTATTCAGAGAAAATATCGTAATAAAAACCATCTTCAATTACAGGCCCAATCGCCATTTTAATATCAGAGTAAATTTGTTTAACTGCATGACCAATAAGGTGAGCGAAAGAATGTCTTATTATTTCAATTCCTTCTTTATCTTTTGATGTGATGATTACAACTTTGGAATCTTTATTTATAGGAATTGTTGCATCAATAAGAACATCATTTACTTTCCCAGCAATTGTTGCTTTAGCTAATCCTGCGCCTATACTCTGGGCAATTTCTAGAATAGTTACAGATTTTTCGAAAACCTTTTTTGAACCATCAGGCAAGGTAATTATTGGCATAATTTATTTCTCCATTTCAAAAAATCCCAGTTTTGATTTAACTCTTTTTAAAGTCTGATTCGCTAAATCTTCAGCTTTTTCCTTCCCTTCATTAAGGATTTTATTTAGTTGATAGGGATCATTAATTAATAATTTATATTTTTTCTGAATAGGTTCTAGTGATTCAATAAGTTGTTCGGTAATTAATTTTTTAAATGTCCCCCATCCAGTCTCTGAGAATTCATTTTCACATTGAGAAATTTCTTTGCCAGATAATATTGAATAAATCATCAAAAGATTTTTAGATTCTGGTCTCTCAGGGTTGTTAAATTCAATTCCAATAGAACTGTCACTTTTTGCTTTTTTAATTTTTTTTGTGATTATTTCAGGTGGATCTAATAAGTTAATGCGACTGCCCTCATTAGGATCACTTTTGCTCATCTTTTTTGAACCATCAATTAAACTCATTATTTTTGAACCATTCTTCATGATGATTGGTTGAGGGATCTTTAAAATATTTTTATCCTTACTAAATCTGGCATTAATTCTCTGTTGTGCAATATCTCTCGCCAGTTCAAGATGTTGTTTTTGATCCTCACCTACTGGTACAAAGTCAGCATCATAAAGAAGGATATCTGCAGCCATAAGTATTGGATAGTCAAATAATCCAATAGATACATTATTACCTTGTTGTATGGATTTTTCTTTAAATTGAATCATTCTTTCCATCCAATTTATTGGGGTCATGCAATTTAATATCCAACAAAGTTCTGAATGCGCTGAAATCTGACTTTGGACAAAAATTGAGCATATATTTGGATCTATCCCACAAGCGACGTACAAAGCCGCTGTAGAGATAGTGTTATTAGATAATTCTTTGGGATTATATGAGGCTGTTATTGCGTGCAAATCAACTACACATAGAAATGTTTCATATTGCTCTTGGAGCGTAACCCAATTATTTATGGCCCCAAGCCAATTCCCAATATGTAAATCACCAGTTGGTTGAACTCCCGAAAGAATTCTTTTTTTATTTGCCATCCTCTTCTACTTCGCTAGATTGGATCTCTTCAGTTGATGTACTTTTTACAGGTCTTGCAAAAGGGTCAGGTGCTTTTTTTGTCTTTTCTTCATAAGAATTTTGTGATTGTCTACTAGGAGAAGAGTTTTTATTATTTTTTGCATATTCTTTGATTGATTCAATCAATTTTTCGTCTTTGATCATTTCGCTAAGTGTTCTAACAGAGAAACCCAGAACTGCAACGGTAGATCTTAATTGAAAGGTCTCTTGTATTGATTTAACAGCTTTCATTTCGTTATCACTCAATCTTATGCGGAATCCTCCTCCATCTCTTCTGCCGCCCGATCTATCTCTGAAATTAGATCTTTCATTGTTAGAACGACCTCTGTAATTTTCTTGTCCAGGATTATTGCTGAAATTTGAATTAGACATCTTAATGTTTCTTAAGTTATTTAAATAGTCTATTAACTTAGCATCTTGTTATGCAATAAGTCTTTTTAAAAGGCTTAAATTTTTATCTTTTGATTAACGACTTATGAAATTTTGCTTTTCTCATTCACAACTTGCATTAAAATAAAATTAGAAAAATAAAGAATTGTGTTTGATATTAGTAAAAACAACCTTTTAAAGGATTTCATAAAGTTTCCAAAAAAAAATCTTCTTATTATTTTATTATTGTTAGGTTTTGGGGAATGGTTTGTCAGTGACTTAATTCATTTTGCAGGAGGCTCAATAGGATTTTTTGCGTTGTGTTTGGGGGGATATTTTTACTTGAAGAATGATAAGCCTAAATTTAATGAGCCAAGTAATTTAGATGGTTGGATAAACCTATGTAATGAAGATTTAAATTTTTTTGAAGAACTAGAAGCAACAAATGAATTAGAAAAACAGAATTCAAAAAGACAAAAAACACTTGAATCTATTCTTAATAGATGTGAAAAAGAAAAAATAAGTTGCATTGGACAAAAAGATTATCAAAGTTTTCAATCTGTTTTGAAAAGTAATTTCAAAGCAGATAAGTTTGACTTTGATTTATACGAAAAACTGCCTAAATACAATTCTTCTCAAGTTATTCCAGAAGAAGCTTTGAAGAGTGATGCAATCTTGTATTTTATAAACTTGCCTTTGTCGGCAAATGATTTTTTGTGGCTGGAAAAGTTTCCTAAAAATATGCCAATCTGGTTGGTGGCTTTAACTTCCAACCAAATAGAATCCAAAAATCAGATAGAGGACTTAAAGTCTCAAATTTCAAGTGACTTTACAAACAAAATTATTACTTTTGATGTGAATAAGAGTGAAATAACAAATATACCTTTTTCTTTAAGGAAGTTTTTCATAAGTTCATCTAAAAATATTGAAAATACAAAAAAAAGGCTCATGAAAGAACTTCATGCTGCCTGGCAATCTGAAATTGAAGGTATAAGAAGAATGCAGTTAAAAGGTATACAAAGAAAAAATCAAATTCTTGTCGCAACAACTGTTTTCTTGTCTCCAATCCCATCAATTGATGTTATGGCAATGACAGTATTAAATTCTTTAATGATTAAAGAAATTAAGTCTATATGGGGATGTAATTGGTCCCCTGAAATTTTAGATAAAGTATCCAAAGAGATTTTAAAGACTGCAATTGCTCAGGGAGTTGTTGAATGGAGTGGGCAGACTCTAATTGGTATAACAAAATTACATGGCCCAAATTGGCTTGTCTCTGGAACATTTCAGGCGGTTAGTGCTGCTTATTTAACAAGAGTAGTGTCAAGTTCTTTGGCTGATTTTATGGCAATAACAAAAGGAGTAGAAGAACCTGATTTGGATTTTATAAAGAAAAATTCTGAGAAAATTGTTGAAGAAGCTTTTGAAAAAGAAAAAATAAATTGGAAAGGATTTATTTCTGATCTTAGAAAACCACTTATGAAACTATCTTTTAATTCATAATCTTGGGATGGATGTTAAAAATGAAAAAAAATATTTTTTTTTTAAGTTTGATACTTCTGCTTACTATTGCTTCAGGCTCATGTAAGAGAATATCAAATAAAAATGAAACTAAAGAAGTAATACTGGCAAGTTTCACTGTTTTGGCGGATATAATTAGTAATGTCGCTAAAGATGATTTTATTGTTAGATCAATAACGAAACCTGGAGTTGAAGTTCATGGCTACCAACCAACTCCAAGTGATTTGGTAAATGCCTCTAATGCTTTTGTTTTTATTGATAATGGATTTGGATTTGAATTATGGGCTGAAAAATTTGTCTCTAATTTAAAAGTTAAAAGAATTACTGTCTCGGAAGATTTGGATCCTATTTTTATCAGTGAAGATTTTTATAAAGGGAAACCCAATCCTCATGCATGGATTTCTCCAAAAAGAGGGATCCTATACGTAGATATTCTCGTGGATTCTTTATCAGAATTGAGGCCATCCAAAAGGACATTATTTGAAGAAAATGGAAAAATTTATAAAGATAAACTATCTAAAATAGATAAAGAATTCTCACTTTTTATTAATAACTTAAATAAAGACAGGAGGTATTTAGTAAGTTGTGAAGGTGCTTTTTCGTATCTGACAAATGATTATGGATTAGAGGAAGTTTATTTGTGGCCAGTTAATGCTGAGAGTCAAATTACTCCCAAAAGAATGGCAAGAACAATCTCACTAGTTAAAGAAAAAAATGTTCCATCTGTATTTTGCGAAAGTACTGTAAGTAACGAATCTCAAATGGTTGTTGCAAACGAAACTGGGGCTAATTTTGGAGGAAATCTTTTTGTTGATTCACTATCTGATGATAGTGGGCCTGCTAGTTCCTATATAAAAATGCTTGAGCATAATTTGGATTTGATTAAAAAAGGACTTTTTTGAATTATGGAAAAAATCAATTATCAAAACTTTAGGATTGAGGCAGAGAATATTTGCGTAGATTACAACGGTAAGGTGGCTTTGTATGATGCCAATTTAAGATTGAAACCTGGCCAGATTTGTGGGTTAGTAGGGATGAACGGGGCTGGTAAAACAACTTTCTTTAATGCTTTAACCGGCTTTGTAAATATTTCAAAGGGAAAAATTAGAATAAATGGAGAGTCTGTAAGATCTGCTCAAAAAGATCAGACAATTGCTTATGTTCCTCAAAATGAGGGAATTGATAGTCAATTTCCAATAAGTGTTTGGGATGTAGTGATGATGGGAAGATATGGTTCGATGAATATTTTTAGGTCTCCTAGAGAGTCTGATGTTCAGGCGGTTAAAGATGCTATTGAGAGAGTTGATCTTACTGATCATTTATCTACACCTATTGGAAACTTATCGGGAGGACAAAGAAAACGAACTTTTTTAGCTAGAGCAATTGCGCAAAGAGCATCAATACTTCTTCTTGATGAGCCTTTTTCAGGTGTTGATATAAGAACTGAAAAACTTATTTCGGAATTATTTATTCAATTTAAAAATGAGGGGAAAACCATATTATTATCAACGCACGATATGATTCATGTCCGTGAATTTTGTGATTTGGTTCTTTTAATAAATAAAACTGTTGTAGCTTATGGTGAAACCTCTGAAGTGTTTACCCCTGAAAATATTACAACTACTTTTGGAGGGATCTCACCTGATTTCTTGTTTGGACCTGAATCCTAAATTTTAATTTATATGGAGCTCTGTTCTTTTTTAACTTTAGATACATTCATCACAGATCCTTTAACTCATGACTTTATGAGAAAAGCACTTCTTATGAGTTCATTAGTTGCGGCTGTTTGTGGTTTTCTATCAAGTTATTTGACTCTTAAAGGATGGGCTTTAATGGGAGATGCAGTGTCACATTCGGTAATGCCTGGTGTTGTGGTTGCTTATGCATTAGGTCTTCCTTTCTCATTAGGGGCATTTATTTTCGGAGTTGGTTCTGTAGCGTTGATAGGGTTTATTAAGCAGAAATCTAGAGTTAAGGAAGATACTGTTATTGGGTTGGTATTTACTGGATTTTTCGCTCTTGGAATAGTATTGGTTTCTAAGATTAAAAGTAATATTGATCTGCACTCTATTCTTTTTGGTAGTCCATTAGGAATATCACTTTCAGATGTAAAACAAACTATATTCATTTCTTTATTAGTAGTAATCCTTTTATCAATTTTCAGAAAAGATTTAATGCTTTATTGTTTCGACCCTAGGCATGCAAAAACAGTTGGGATTAATGTATTTTTTCTTCATTATTTACTCCTCACATGTTTATCTTTGGCAGCTGTTGTGGGGTTGCAGTCTGTAGGAATTATTTTGGTAGTTGCAATGTTGATTACACCAGGGGCTACAGCATATTTACTTACGGATAAGTTTGATAATATGACAGTAATTTCAGTATTAAGTGCAATCATTTCAAGCCTTATAGGAATCTATGTTAGTTTTTGGTTTGATCTTGAAACAGGTGGATCAATTGTCTTGGCACAAACTTTTATATTTTTATTTGCTTTTTTATTCGCTCCAAGATACGGAATATTTAAGTTAAAGAAATTATTTGCTGGGTATAAATGATTGTGGTGGATGATACTTTAAATAAAAAGTGGAATTGGTGGCCATTATTCCCCTTATATCCTTATGGAAAAAAGAAAACAATTTTAAAAGAATTAATTCCTGATCAAATATGGTCCTTGGAACAAATACAGGGACTTTATTATGTTGCTGTTCCAATAAGAATGACGGTAATAAAGGTTGATAATGGCTTGATGATAATAAATCCACTACCTCCGACAAAAGAATTAATAAATGAGTTAGAAAAATTAATTACAATTCATGGCAAAGTAAAAACAATAATTCTACCTAGTGCTTCTGGACTAGAACATAAAATCGGACTTCCAGCTCTTTCAAGAACTTTTAAAGATGCAGAAATTTGGCTTTGTCCTGGACAATGGAGTTTCCCCATAAATCTACCACTAGATTTCTTAGGAATTCCATCAAAAAGATCAAGAATACTCTTTGAGGAAGGTACTCCACATCCAAACTTTTTTAAATGGTCTTCATTAGGCCCTCTAAATTTAGGACTTGGAAGATATCAGGAGATAAGCTGTTTCCATTATCCTACGAAAACACTTCATGTGACAGACGCAATAGTTGGAATAGACTCTACTCCCCCTGAGATATTTGATTTTGATCCAACTCCACTTCTTTTTCATTCTAGAGAAAGAGGAGATGAACCTTTGATTGACTCCATCGAAAATAGAAAAAAAGGATGGAAAAGGTTAGTCTTGTTTTCATCTTTTTTAAAACCAGGTAAATTAAATATTCCACCTTTAAAAAAAATATTTAAGTATTCATTCAAAAAAGATCTAAGGAATTGGAGATCTCATTTCGGTATTTATCCCTTTTTGTGGGACGAAGATTGGGAATCTTCCCTTGTTGAAATAATGGGTAAAGATACTCCTAAGATTCAAATTGCACCAGTTTTACAGAAATTAATTTTTCCGCGTTCAAAAGAAGTTTTACTCAAATGGTTAGAAAATATTAAGTGTTTTGAAGATATGGAATATTTAATTCCAGCTCATTTTACGGCCCCTATTAAATTTACAATAGAGGATTGTCAAAAATTAATTAATGAAATTAATTCCCAAAAGTGGGACAAACTTCCTGAGGATAATAAATTTTTGATGGGTTTATATAAAAAGTTGTTTGAACTAGGAATAATTCCTGAAGAAGTAAATCTTTAAAAACAATTATTCTTCAATAGACATGTTCTCATCATTTTTAAGAGTTTGTTCCAGCTCTTTTCTTTGCTCCATTTGTCTTAAGAAATATCCTGTCATCATTGCAGAAGATAATAAATTAGCAATGTTGTCTTTTGAAGATGTTATTTTTACATCAAATTGATCTGAAGGAAGCATTCCAAGAAGACCTTGAACATTATGTCTAATAATTTCTTGAATATCTTCACTAGCTGATTTTGCTACTCTTTGCAAAACTTCTGGAGATTGTTTTTGTAAATATTGGATTAAATCATTCTCATCGTTTGGATCATTATTTTCAGTAGCAAGAAATTCTGGATTAAACATTTCTACAACTTCAAGATATAAAAACACTACAACATCAAGTACCCATTAATCTAAATTATTAAGGGCAGGGAACCGAATAGGTCCAATTTTATTAAACGGCCAATATCTAAAAATGGCTTTACCAATAACCTTTTCATAGGGTAAAAATCCCCAAATATGTGAGTCCATACTGTTATTTCTATTATCTCCCATTACCCATAATGACTCTTCTGGGACAATAAAAGGCCCTATAGAATAATTAATATTTTTGTCAAAAACGTAATTTTTTTGAGCGATATTATTTAAGTAAAGGTTACCGTCTCTTACTTCTACTTTGTCTCCAGGTATTCCAATTACTCTTTTTATTAGTGCAGTATCTGCTTCATAACCAGCATTAATTAATTGCTCCGGAACCTTAAAAACAACTATTTTATTTTTTAATTTTGAAAGATTTGATTTGGAAGTGATTTTGGGGGTTATTTTCTCAACCAGAATTTTATCTTGTATTTGAAGAGTTGGAAGCATTGAACCGGAGGGGATCCATCTTGGCTCTATAACCTGCCATCGTATAATTAAAGCTATAGATATCCAGATTAAAAGATTTTTTAAATCCTTTATTATTGAATTTCTTTTTTCTTGAGTTGTAGACATGTTTTATTTAATTCAGTTATAAGGAAAATCCCAAAGCATTTATATAAATTATGACATCATCTATTGAATGCAAAAATTTTCTTAGAAGTTTACAACTTTTGAATCTCTTTATAAAAATAGGAGTTCAAAATTTAATACTATGTCCAGGTAGTAGATCAGCACCCCTAGCGATAGCTGCTGGAGAATTAAATAAATTAGGACTGGTAAATATTTTTAATTCAATAGATGAGAGATCTGCGGGATTCCACTCTCTTGGGATTTCTGCTGCATCAGGTAATCTTTCTTTAGTTATTACCACTTCTGGGACTGCTGTAAGTAACTTATTGCCAGCAGCAGTTGAGGCAGACCGGTCTTGTAAAGGTATTATATTTCTTACTGCTGATAGACCCTTAAGATTAAAAGATTGTGGGGCTAATCAAACAGTAAATCAAGAAGATTTTTTGACTTCAGTCTGCAGAAGGGTTTTAAGTACGAATCTAAATGGACTTCATGAAACACAAGAAAATGAAATCCTGAATTTAGTTCGAATTACTGAGAAACAAATATCAACTTTCCCTGGGCCTATTCATTTAAATATTCCTATTGATAAGCCTTTAGGTATTTCACTTTTAAATAAAAAAAATGTTTTAGAGGTTTTTGAAAGAATTTATTTAAAGAAAAAATATATATCTCAGGAAGTTGAAATAAAATCTGATAAAAACAAACTCTTAGAAATTTCAAAAAATTTAAATTTAGATGAATCTGGCATTATTTTGGTAGGTCCCTATCAAGGTTCCATAAATGATTTAATTTCTTTCAATAAATCTTTAGAAAGATTGCAAGAAATTACTGGTTGGCCAGTATTTGCTGATCCTGTTTCAGGAGTTTATTCTGATTTGAGAGGATTAGTTGTGAATTGGGAATTAGTCTTAAGAAAAAATAAAAATTCAATAAATTGTCATCAACTTTTGAGGCTTGGCCCCATGTCATCTTCAATAGATTTGGAGAAATTTTTAACAACTTTCGAAGGTATACAAATTCTTGTAAAAGAAAAAAACTATAGAAAATTGGACCCAATAAAAAAATCATTTGAATATGATTTTGGGCTTTCAAATTTTACTAATCTATTGCTAGAAGAATTATCAATTAACGAAAAAAACAAAAAATCTCTTACTCCAATGGCTTTAGATCTAATAGAGGAAGGCGAGAAGATTAGAGGTATTTTAAAAGAGAAAATTACTCAAGACAATCAAATTACTGAGTATATGCTTGCAAACCTTGTCCCAAAACTTTGGCCAGCTGAAAATCCTATAATGCTCTCCGCAAGTAGCCCAATTAGAGATTGGCTCACATTTTCTGAGAATGGTACTTTAACAAGAAACTGTTTCAGTTTTAGGGGCGCTTCTGGTATAGACGGTACTTTATCTCTTGCATTAGGTATTTCTAGAATTAAAAATCCTCTACTTCTTGTGACTGGAGATTTGGCTTTTATTCATGATATAAACGGTTGGCTGATTGAAAATTCAATCGACATGAATTTAACAATACTTTTAATAAATAATAATGGCGGAAATATATTTAATCGCATTTATAAAAATAATTTAAAAGAAGATGAATTAAAAAAACTATTTCTTATGCCTAAAGAAATAAACTGGCCAAAACTCGCAGAGGGCTTTCAAGTAAACTTTAAAAGTGTGGCAAATTTTAAAAAATTACGAGAGGCATTAGATTGGAGCATTTCTATCCAGAAATCTGTAATAATTAAAGTTGATGTTGATCCAGAAAATGAAATTTGTGAAAAAAATGCTCTGCTAGAAAAAATAATTGGCAGTTAAATTTATCATTTTCTATTTTTGAATAATTAGATTTCATGAAAGTATTACCTGGTAAAACAACTTTAAATTGGTCAGAGTGCAAATCTTATGAAGATATATTGTTTCACAAATCAGATGAGGGAATTGCGAGAATTGCAATTAATCGGCCTGAAAAAAGAAATGCATTTAGGCCTCAAACTGTAGATGAACTCATTGACGCATTTGATATCGTAAGAAATGATGAAACTATTGGCGTAGTTCTCTTTACAGGTGCGGGACCTGACAAGAAAGGCATTTATTCTTTTTGCTCTGGAGGTGACCAGAGTGTAAGGGGTAAAAATGGATATAAAAATGATGAAGGGAAGCAGAGATTAAATGTACTTGAACTTCAAAGATTAATAAGAAGTTTGCCTAAAGTAGTTATTGCCTTAGTTCCTGGTTTCGCAATTGGAGGAGGGCAGGTACTTCATCTAATTTGTGATCTCAGTATCGCCTCTGAAAATGCAATATTTGGTCAAACAGGTCCAAGAGTTGGTAGTTTTGATGCAGGTTTTGGATCTAGTTATTTAGCAAGACTTGTTGGTCAAAGAAAAGCAAAAGAAATTTGGTTTTTGTGTAGAAAATATAATTCCAAGGAAGCTCTGAAGATGGGCTTGATAAATGCAATTACAAAGATTGAAGAATTAGAAGCTGAGGGTGTAATCTGGGCAAGAGAGATTTTACGAAATAGTCCAACTGCTATTCGTATTCTTAAAGCTTCATTCAATGCAGAGAATGATGGGATTGCAGGTATTCAAGAATTATCTGGATTCACAACTCAATTATTCTATTCGACTGAAGAAGCTCAAGAAGGTAGAAATGCCTTTCTTGAAAAGCGTCCACCAGACTTTTCTGACTATAAGTGGACACCCTAGTTTATTTTTCAAAAGAACTTTTTTAAATAATTATCAATGAGAATTCTTCTTGCCGCTGCTGAATGTGCTCCAATGATCAAAGTTGGAGGTATGGGAGATGTGGTTGGTTCGTTGCCTCCATCTTTGATAAAACTTGGTCACGATGTAAGGGTAATAATTCCAGGATATGGAAAATTGTGGAGTCTTTTAGAGGTATCGAATGAACCAGTATTTAGAGCAAATACAATGGGCACTGATTTTGCCGTATATGAAGCAAAACATCCCATTCATAATTATGTAATTTACCTAGTGGGTCATCCAACATTTGACTCTGACCAAATATATGGAGGCGAAAATGAGGACTGGCGCTTTACATTTTTTGCTAGTGCCACTTCAGAATTTGCCTGGAATTGTTGGAAACCTCAAGTTCTCCATTGCCATGATTGGCACACAGGAATGATTCCTGTGTGGATGCATCAGGATCCCGAAATTAGTACTGTTTTCACAATTCATAATTTAAAGTACCAAGGCCCTTGGAGGTGGAAACTTGAAAAAATGACTTGGTGTCCTTGGTATATGCATGGAGACCACACGATGGCTGCGGCAATGTTGTACGCAGATAGGGTCAATGCTGTTTCTCCGACTTATGCAGATGAGATTAAAACCCATGAATATGGGGAAAGCCTAGAAGGATTACTTAATTACATTTCAGGTAAATTAAGGGGAATTCTTAATGGCATAGATCTTGATGAATGGAATCCAGCCAAAGATCCAGTTTTACCTGCAAAATTTAGTATTAAGAATTTAGAAAATAGGCTAGAAAATAAAAAAATTCTGCAGAGAGAAATGGGTCTCGAAGTTAATCCTAAAAAATATCTTTTAGGTATGGTCAGTAGGTTAGTTGATCAGAAAGGGGTTGACTTACTTTTACAAGTTTCAAGAAGACTATTAGCCTATACAGATTCTCAAATTGCTGTTTTAGGGACTGGAGATAGATATTTAGAGTCTGGATTATGGCAACTGGCGTTAGATTACCCAGGAAGATTCTCAGTATTTCTTACCTATGATGATTCTTTATCAAGGCTTATCTACGGTGGCTCTGATGCATTTTTAATGCCAAGTAGATTCGAACCTTGTGGAATTAGTCAACTCCTTGCTATGAGGTATGGTTCTATCCCTATAGTAAGGCGAGTTGGAGGTTTAGTTGATACAGTTTTACCTCATGACCCGGAAAATAATAATGGTACGGGATTTTGCTTTGATCGCTTTGAACCTATAGATTTTTATACTTCTTTAGTAAGGTCCTGGGAAGCCTTTAGGCATAAAGAAAGTTGGGAATTACTGCAAAAAAGAGCCATGAGCCAAGAGTTTAGTTGGCAGAGATCAGCTCTTGAATACGAAGTTATGTATAAGGATGTTTGCGGAATAAAAGAACCATCGCCAGATGTTGCTGAAGTTGAAAAATTTTCTTACGGCCAATCAGCTGATCCATCTTTAAAAAAAGTATGACTTAATTTTTAAATGGAATTCTCTTTATCAGAATTAAATAATGTTTTGGGGGATATTAGAAATCTGAGAGAGGGTAAAAAAGATTTTTTTAATTTTAAGAATATAAGTATTGATAGTAGAACTTTATTAAAAAATGATCTTTTTATCGCTATCAATGGTAAAAATTTTGACGGACATAGTTTTCTTCCAGAGGTTTTAAATAAAGGAGTTAAATCTGTTGTAATTAAAAAAGGGATGCAGAGATTACTGCCTAGTGATTTTCCTTATTGGGTTGTAAATGACACAACAGAGGCTTTTCAAAAATTAGCATTGCTAAAAAGAAAAAAATTAAATATCCCTATTGTTGCAATAACTGGCTCAGTGGGTAAAACCACAACAAAAGAAATGATTGGTGGCGTTTTAAATAAACTTGGAAGAATTAAATTATCTCATGCAAATTTCAATAATGAGATTGGAGTTGGTCTTACTATTCTTGCTACAGATGTAGAAGATAAAGTTTTAGTTCTTGAGATGGGGATGAGAGGTCTTGGACAGATCGAGAATTTATCTAAATATAGTGAACCCGATATTGCAGTTATTACTAATATTGGGACAGCTCATATTGGATTATTGGGCTCAAAAAAAAATATTACTCATGCAAAGTGTGAAATTAGTAAGTTCTTAAATCCAAAGGGAGTTGTAATAATTCCAGCGAATGATCCATTCCTAGAAAAAACTTTAAAAGAATTTTGGAAAGGTAGAGTGATAAAAGTAAAACTATTAAATATAGAAAATCAAAAGGATAGTTTTAAGAAAGATGATAATTTGCGAGGATTTTATAATCCTTCGAATAAAACAATCTTAATTGAAGAAAATACCTTTGAAATTTCATTTGAGGGATTTCACAATGCTTCGAATTTCTTATTTGCTTATGCAGTTGCAAAAGAGCTAGGCATTGATTTCGCAAGTTTTAATAAATTTGATTTTGTAAGTTTAGGTGGAAGAAATAAAATTCTTAAATCAGTAAAAACAACAATATATGATGAATCATATAATGCTTCGCCGGAGTCAGTAAAAGCATGTATTAGAAACCTGCTTGAAAAACCGAGAAATAAATTTTTCATTTTTGGAAGTATGCAAGAATTGGGGAAAAAATCTGAAAAGTATCACAAAGAAATATTCAACTTAATAAATAATTCAGATATAGAAAAGTGTTTATTTATTTGCGATAAAGAAAATGAAAAAATTTACTATAATTATTTAAAAGATATGAATAAATTCTTAGTTTTAAATAATATTAAAGACGTACCTCAAGAGATAAACAAATCTACAAAAAAAGGTGATTCTATTCTTATAAAAGGAAGCAGATGTTGGCAACTAGAAAAAATTATTGAATTAATTAACTAAATCAGGATTTCTTTTTTTCCAATTCTCTATATTTACTTGCTTAGTTCTTGAGATCGCTAATGAATTATCTTTAGAGTCTTTTGTGATCACTGAACCTGCACCTGTTGTTACTGATTCCCCTAGATTTATTGGTGCTACAAAAACTGTGTTTGCTCCAATACTGGAATTTTTGCCAATTTTTGTTTGATATTTTTTCTGTCCATCAAAATTTGCAGTAATAGTGCCTGCTCCAATATTTGTAGATCTTCCAATAATAGAATCACCAATATAACTTAGATGGTTTACTTTAGATTCTTCCTCTAATTGACTATTTTTGATCTCAACAAAATTACCTATTTTGCTATCGGAAGATATTTTGGAATTAGGTCTTATATGACTATAAGGGCCAATTTTTATATGATCCATTAACTGAGAATCATAAACAGTAGAGTTTAAAATTTCACAATTTGATCCCACATTAGAATTCTCAATAAAAGTATTTGGACCAATAATGCAATGACTATTTATTTTCGTATTTCCTCTTATATGTGTATTAGCCTCTATGATTACATCCTTACCAATTTCAGCTTCTTCACTAATTGAACAACTTGCTTTATTTGTAAAAGTTACACCATTAAGCATATGTTTTTCTTTAATTGAATTCTGAATACATTCCTCGCACTCTGATAGTTGAATTCTGTTATTAATTCCTTGAAGCTCTCCATCATCCTCTACCTCTAGACTTGAGGAATTTTTTAGCAGAGAAATTGTATCTGTTAAGTAAATTTCTTTTTGATTATTATTGCTTTGCAAGGTATTAATTATTTTTGATAAGTTACTCCAGTTAAAACAGTAAACACCTGCATTGATTAATGGATTTTCTCTTTCTAAATTATTGCAATCTTTTTCTTCAACAATTCTCTCTATAAAACTCCCCTTCAAAAAAACTCTGCCATATCCATGAGGATTTGTTTTCTTTGTGGTAATTAAAGAAACATCAGCATTTTTCGAATCGTGTAAACACAAAAGTCTTTTTAGAGTACTAGGCCTAATGAGTGGCACATCGCCGTTTAGTACCAAAAGTTTTCCTTCATGTTTTTTTACTTCTTTACAAAGTATCTGGATAGCATGACCGGTTCCTGATTGAGGTTCTTGAACAACAACATGGATTTTTTTATCGTTTGGGATTGACTTCTGTACTTCTTTAGATTTGTGTCCAGTAATTACGAAAATTTTATCGGGCTTTAATTCTACACATGAATCAATTACTCTTTGTAGAAGACTTTTGCCAGAAATTTTATGTAAAACTTTTGGCAATGAGCTTTCCATCCTAGTGCCCTTGCCTGCCGCTAATATCGCAACACTTAACATGTTTATTTGAAATCCTAACTTAAATCTAACTCTTAAAGGATAACTTCGTCATTCCCCACTTCTCTCTCCATTTTTTTGTAGATAATAGATTTGAGAATAATTGCTCATCTGATCTTCTCCTAATTATATCGTCTTTACTTGAGTTTAAATCTTGATCTCTATATGGAATGCTAGCTTTAGTTTTGAGATGTTCCTCTTCCATTAAAGATAACTTTTCAAAATTGAAATTTGGTTTCAATTTATTCTTATCAAAATTTGATATTGCGACGGTTCCCTGACTCCAAAAAGTTCTGTTTTTAAAAATTGGCTTAATATTAAAAATTTCTAATCCAAGATTTCTTAAAGTTTTTCTTACCGCCGCTGAAGAAGAATAAGTTATTAAATAACCCTGAGAATTGAGACTCTCTGACACTTTAGATAAAAATTCAATTGTCCATAATTGTGGGCATTTTTGAGGAGAAAAACCATCTAAATAAATCAGATCGAATTTAATAGATGAAGGAATAATGTTGATTCTTTCTCTAGCATCACCCCACAAAACACTGCATTTAAAAAATTGATCCTCAAAGTAATCTTTTCGATAAAGTGATTCAAATATTGTTTTGACTTTTGGAGCCCATAATTTAAGGAAAGATTCATTACTAAGCGAATATTCAAGAGGCTTTTTATCAATTTCCAACGCATACAAATTTAAATACGATTTTTGTTTAATTAATTCATCTAATAAAGAAGCGGAATTGTATCCTAAACCAAAACATATATCCAAAACATTGAGAGATTTATCCTTAAATCTTTGCAAATTAGAAGTAGATGTAAACTTTAACTTTGTTTCCTCCAATGCGCCCAATAAACTATGGAAGTTCTCTTGAAAAAGTGCACTTCTTAAAGAGTAACTACCGTCTTTAGTTAAAATTTCTGTTAATTCAGACAAAAACCTTTTTGGCTAGTTAGTTAGTTTGGCAAGGTCTTCCCAAAAAGTGGGATAAGAGACGCTAGCTGCATTTGCCCTCTTGATTTTTGAGGTGCCTTTGGCAAGAAGTGAAGCAATAGCAAGACTCATTGCCACTCGATGATCTGTCTCACTGTCTACCTCCGCAGAATGAAATTTTGATTGTCCATTAATGATTAACCCATCCTCCTTTTCTGTTATTTCAGCACCAAATTTTTGTAACTGTCGTGCCATGACTTTTAATCGATCTGTCTCCTTAACTCTTAATTCCTGTGCATCCTTAATTTCAGAAACTCCATTACAAAAACAAGCAGCCACAGTAAGGATAGGAATTTCATCAATAAGTTTTGGGAGAATATCACCTTCAATGGTGAATGATCTTAAATTATTTGAAGTCTTTACTTTAATAGATCCAATAGGTTCACCTGCAATAGTCGATTTATCTAAAATCTCGTAATTGCACCCCATTGAATCCATTACATTTAAAATCCCTGTTCTAGTGGGATTTAATCCTACATTCTGAATTAAAACCTCTGAATTAGGAACAATAGATGCAGCAATCATCCAAAAAGAAGCAGAGCTTATGTCTCCAGGAATCAATATTCTCTGGCCACTTAAGTTGCTCCCAGACTTGATAACTACATTCCTTCCTAATTCTCCTCTGATACTGACGTCTGCTCCAAATGCTTTTAACATTCTTTCAGTATGATCTCTTGAAGATGCTGGTTCAATAACAGAAGTGGTTCCAGAAGCTTTGAGACCTGCCAATAAGATTGCAGATTTAACTTGAGCACTCGCTACAGGGGTACCAATAACACATCCTTTTAGTTTATTCCCATCAATTGAGATTGGAGCTTTGTTTCCTTTTTCTCTACCAAAAATTTTGCCGCCCATTAACGATAATGGTTTGCCCACTCTCCACATTGGCCTTTCATTAAGAGAAATGTCACCTGTTAGGATAAAATTCTTTCCTTCTTGACCGGCAAGTAACCCCATTAATAATCTCATGGTGGTTCCCGAATTCCCACAATTTAGAATTTCTTTGGGCTCTTTAAATCCATCAAGACCCAATCCTGAAATCGTAAAAGGCTCATTTTTTTTTATTTCTGGTATATTTACACCTAATTTTCTAAGACAATCAGCAGTTGAAAGTGGATCTTCAGAATGCAAAAATCCCTCAATAGTCGTCTCACCCTTAGCAATACTTCCTATTATTAAAGCTCTATGAGAAATAGATTTATCTCCAGGTACTTTTACTTTTCCTTTTAATTTAACTCCACTATTTATTGTGCGGATATTATTCATTTTCAAATTAAATACTTGATAAGATTTCTGTAGAAACAAATTATTAATATATTATCAATAAGTTTGTTTTAAAAAAAAAATAATCAAATTAAGTAACTGTTTCTTATAATAAAATCAGAAAAAAAGGATTCAATTATTAATCTTACTTATTATCACGTTGCAAAGGATGTTCCAGAAATAAGTCCAGATATAGCGGTGGTCATTGATGTTTTAAGAGCTACTACCACAATTTCTTGGGCTTTAAAAAATGGTGCAGATTCAATACAAGTTTTTGCAGATTTAGATTTATTAAAAGAATCTGCAACTAAGTGGCAAGCTGAAAAGAGACTAATGCTTGGAGAGAGAGGAGGAAAGAAGATTGAGGGGTTTGATTTAGGAAATTCTCCTTTATCAGTTACAAAAAAAGTTGTTAATGGCAAAAGACTATTTATGAGTACGACGAATGGGACTAAATCATTGCAAAAAGTTCAAAATGCTAAGCATTTATTTGCTATGTGTCTCCCAAATAGAAAAGCAGTTGCCGAAAAAATCATTTCATTAAAAAATAAAAATGTTTTAATACTTGGTAGTGGTTGGGAAGGCTCTTATTCACTTGAGGATTCTTTAGCTGCTGGTGCTTTGGCCTCATACCTAGAACAGAACTGTGATTTCGAAATTAATATTCTGAATGACGAATTACAAGCTGCTTTAGCACTTTGGGATTTGTGGAAAAATGATATTTTGAAATGTTTAAAAACAGCAACCCATGGCAAAAGATTGACAAGTCTTGGAGATTATGAGGATGATTTTAAATGTTGTTCTAAACTTGATTGCTTAGATATTGTTCCAGCTCAAGTTGAAAGAGGTGTGATTCGTGCCTCATGATCTACGAATTGGTTCACAAGGAGTAAAGTCTTGACTGATTTTTTGGTAGCTGCATTGCAAATTACTAGTACTTCAAATGTTGAAGCGAATTTTATTGAAGCAGAAGAACAGATTGAATTAGCTGCAAGAAGAGGTGCAGAGTTAATAGGATTGCCTGAGAATTTTGCTTTTTTAGGAGGAGATGATGAAAAACTTAAATTAGCTTCTGAATTGTCAGTGAAGTGCGCAAATTTTCTAAAAACTATGTCACAAAGATATCAGGTTTTTCTTTTGGGAGGAGGGTATCCTGTTCCTGCTGGTGATGACAATCATACTTTTAATAGGTCAGCCTTATTTGGGAAAGATGGACAGATTTTGGCAAAATATGACAAGATTCATTTGTTTGATGTTGATTTGCCAGATGGAAATTTATACAAGGAATCATCCACTATTTTATCTGGGTCAGAGTATCCCCCCGTTGTAGATGTCCCGGGATTATGCAAAATAGGGTTATCGATTTGTTACGACGTTAGATTTCCTGAACTCTATAGATATTTGTCTTCAAATGGTGCAGAGCTAATTATGATTCCCGCAGCTTTTACAGCATTTACTGGAAAAGATCATTGGCAAATTCTACTACAAGCAAGAGCAATTGAGAATACAGCATATGTAGTTGCTCCAGCTCAAACTGGGATTCATTATGGAAGAAGGCAAAGTCATGGCCATGCAATGGTAATTGACCCTTGGGGAACAGTTTTATCTGATGCAGGAAAAACTCAGGGAGCTGCAATTGCACCTGCTGATAAAGAAAGAGTAAAGAAAATTAGGGAGCAGATGCCAAGCCTTAAACATAGAAAAAGCAAATTGTTTTCAAACTAATGATAAAGTTTTTAAACTATAAACTTTTTCGTTATTTATCCGTTTTTTTATTTTTAAATTCTTCAATCTTTCCAGTTAAATCTTCAAGTGCTCTTGCGGCATGGGCTATAAATACTAATGGGGTTTTAGAATTAAGAACTAAATCAAATACAAATTTAAGAGCATACTTTCAGAAGGCTAACCAAATATCGGGAGATAGATTCTGGGTAGATTTCCCAGGAGAATTAAAAAATCCCAGAACAATAAAAGGTAATGGCCCAATAAAAGAAATTAGATTAGGTAAACCAGATAAGGGTATAACAAGACTAGTAATTGAATTTAAGGAAGAGACTTATTTGAAACCTTTGACTTGGCAAATGGTTGGCTTAGATCAAAATAGATGGAGAATTAAACTATTTAACCCAAAATATTCATTTAAAAAGATTGGTGAAGGTTTAGTTGAAAAGAAAAGAGGAAATATCAAAGCCAACCAAAATTTAATTCATAAGAAGAAAAACTATTATGGTTACTTGAAATTACCAGAAGTAAAACGAAATAAGTTTGAAGTTGTAATCGATCCAGGGCATGGAGGACCTGACCCAGGAGCAATAGGTATTGGTGGTATTAGAGAAACAGATGTTGTTCTAGAGATTTCAAAAATAGTTAAAAAATTACTTTCTGACAAAGGGGTCAAAGTAAGGTTGACCAGAGCAAATGACGTTGATTTAGATTTACCTCCAAGAGTTTCCATTGCTAATAATACGGATGCAGATATCTTTGTAAGTATTCATGCAAATGCCTCAAGAGGTAAAAGAAGAGACATAAATGGATTGGAAACCTTTTATTACAGGGGGTGGAAAGGAAGATTACTCGCGAAAAGAATTCAAAAGCAAATTTTAAGAGTTTCCCCTGGGAGTCCTGATAGAGGAGTTAAACAAGGTCGATTTTATGTAATTAAAAATACGAGCATGCCTGCAGTCCTTGTAGAAATTGGATTTTTAACGGGAAGATTAGATGCAAGAAGATTAGAAAAAATAACCCATAGAAAAAGATTAGCCTATGCAATTGCAAAAGGCATCCTCGAATATCTAGATAAAGTAGGATGAAACTTAAAATAGGTATATTTGATAGCGGAATAGGTGGTTTTACTATCCTTAATTCTTTACTAAAAACTCGTAAAGATGTAGAAGTTTTTTATTTGGCGGATACAAAAAGAATACCTTTTGGGAACAAAAATTCTAAAGAGATAAGATTAATTGCAAAGGAGATTTGTGCTTTTTTTGTTGATAAGAATTTGGATGCACTTTTAGTTGCTTGTAACACTACAAATGCGTGTGCGCTTGATATTCTAGAAGATAATCTAAAGGTACCTTGTTTTGACCTTATAAACTCAGTATCGGAAATAGTTGATAAAAAAATAATTGGTGTCCTAGCAACACAAACAACTGTTCGATCATCGTATTACAAGAAAGCTATAAATGCTAAAAAAGAGAATACGATAATATTTCAGCAAGAATGTCCAGCATTTGTATCAGAAATTGAAAAAGAAAAATTAAATCTTGACAAGTTAAATAGTCTTTCAGAATTATACTTAAGACCACTAATAAACAAAAATATTGAAGAATTACTACTTGGATGTAGTCACTATCCTTTAATTTATGACTTTTTAAGAAAAAAATTAGATTCAAATATAAAAATCATTGATCCATCGGTAGCATTAATCAAAAAATTTAATGAATCTTTTGCTATTCCAGAAACTGACCGCTGTGAGAGTAATTCTCTCGAAAATGTAAAATTTTTTGTTACTTCAGAAAAAGATGAATTTTCAAATAAAGTAAAATTTTGGCTTGGAATTAATAAAGAAATTAGGTTGGTTAACCTCCGAAGTAATGTTTGATTCCCTAAGATATAGAAGAGGTCAATCATGAATACAGTAACAGAGCTACTACAACCAGTTGAAAATGATCTTGATGATCTTATTCTAGAACTGAAAAATCTAATAGGAGCGGGTCACCCAATTCTTCAAGCAGCAGCAGAACACCTTTTTAGTGCTGGGGGTAAAAGATTGAGACCAGGAATAGTTTTATTGATTTCAAAAGCTATATCTCCTAAATTTTGCTTGACAACCAAACATAAAAGACTTGCTGAAATAACTGAGATGATTCATACAGCCTCGTTAGTCCATGATGATGTTGTTGATGAAGCTTCTACAAGAAGAGGAGTAGACACTGTTCATAGTAGATTTAATACCAGAGTAGCTGTTTTGGCGGGTGACTTTTTATTCGCTCAAGCAAGTTGGCATTTGGCTAATCTTGACAATGTAAATGTAGTTAAATTACTTAGTAGAGTAATAATGGATTTAGCAGAGGGTGAAATTAAACAAAATTTAAATAGATTTGATTCGGCTCAATCTTTTTCTAAATACATCAATAAAAGTTATTGTAAAACAGCCTCATTAATAGCCAATAGTTGCAAAGCAGCTGGGGTTTTAAGTAAAATTGAAGATGAAAACTTAACCTCGTTGTACGATTTTGGCAAAAATATTGGTTTGGCATTCCAAGTTGTAGATGACATTCTTGACTTTACTGGAAATGATAAACAACTTGGAAAACCTGCTGTAAGTGATCTTGCTAGTGGTTATCTTACCGCCCCAGTTTTATATGCCTTAGAAGAAAATAAACATTTGTCAGTTCTCATTAATAGAGAACTTGCTGAAAAAGATGATTTAGATGATGCTCTTAATATCATCATGAACTCTAAAGCTATTGAAAGTTCCAGAAAACTAGCTGAGGATTTTGCGATGCTCTCTAAAGAAGCTATAGTCTGGCTTCCTGATTCAGAATATAAAAGAGCTTTAATGGCTCTTCCAGAATTTGTTTTAAGCCGTATTTATTAGATTTGTTAGAAATAAATCTTTGAGCTTAATTAATATTAAAATTTTTGAAAACCCTAATTTTTTCGACTAAATTTATTAAGCATAGATTTATTTAATGTCATTAGATAAAAAAAATTCAATCAATAACATACTTGAAGAAAAGAGAATTTTCTCTCCATCAAAAAAATTTGCAGAAAACTCAAATATTAGTACTCAAGAGGAATTAATAAGTTTAAAAAAACAAGCATCAGATAATCCTATTCAATTTTGGAAATCTTATGCAAAATCTGAATTAGATTGGTTTGAGCCATTTCAAACTGTATTAGATAACGAAAATGCGCCCTTTTTTAAATGGTTTAAAGAAGGAAAACTCAATATTACATATAACTGCTTAGATAGACATATTAAGAGAGGGCTTGGAGGGAAGACGGCACTTATATGGGAAGGCGAACCCGGAGATAGCAAAAAATATACTTACGAAGAACTTCTAAAAGAGGTATGTAAAGCAGCTAATGCATTAAAAGCAATTGGTGTAAAAAAAGGAGATCTGGTATGCATTTATATGCCGATGATTCCTGAAGCGATGTTTGCGATGTTAGCTTGTGCAAGAATTGGCGCGCCTCATTCAGTTGTCTTTGGAGGATTTTCTTCTGAAGCTTTAAAGGATAGGTTAATTGATGGAAACGCAAGATTTGTTGTTACTGCTGATGGTGGCTTTAGAAAAGATAAGGTTATTGAACTTAAGAAAGCAGTTGATGCGGCCATTGAAAGTGGGGCAGATAAAGTTGTTGAAAAAGTAATTGTTGTTCAACGATCCCAAAAAAATATTTCGATGGTTGATAATAGAGATTTTTGGTGGCACGAATTATTAATAGATCAAAAAGATCATTGTGAACCAGAAATAATGAATAGCGAAGATAGACTTTTTATTCTTTATACTTCAGGGTCTACTGGAAAGCCCAAAGGTGTAGTTCATACGACAGGGGGTTACAATCTTTGGTCTCATTTGACATTTAAATGGATTTTTGACTTAAAAGATGAGGATATTTACTGGTGTACTGCTGATGTTGGGTGGATTACAGGTCATAGTTACATAGTTTATGGGCCTTTATCTAATGGTGCTACAACCTTAATGTATGAGGGAGTGCCAAGACCCTCAAATTTAGGGGCTTTTTGGGAAATTGTTGAAAAATATAAGGTTTCTATTTTTTATACTGCACCGACTGCAATAAGAGCATTTATGAAGTCTGGGCGTGAAATACCTGATAAGTATAATTTGGAGAGTCTTAGACTTTTGGGCACAGTTGGTGAACCAATTAATCCTGAAGCATGGATGTGGTACAAGGATGTTATTGGTAAAGATAAATGCCCTATTGTTGATACTTGGTGGCAAACTGAGACTGGTGGTGTGATGATAAGTCCCTTGCCTGGAGTAGTTGCCACAAAGCCAGGTTCAGCTACTTTCCCTCTGCCAGGAATCGAAGTTGAAATTGTCGATAAGAATGGAGATACGGTTAAGGAGAACGAGGGTGGATATTTAATTATTAAGAAACCTTGGCCAGGAATGATGAGAACAATCCACGGAAACTCAGAAAGATACTTGGAGAGTTATTGGGAATATATTTCCTTTAAAGGAGAAAAAAATGTTTATTTCGCTGGAGATGGAGCACGCATTGATGAAGATGGATATATATGGATTATGGGAAGGGTTGATGATGTCATAAGTGTTTCAGGACATCGGTTAGGAACAATGGAAATAGAATCTGCTTTGGTAAGTCATAAATCAGTCGCAGAGTCTGCAGTCGTTGGCAAAAAAGATGATTTAAAAGGTGAAGTTATAGTTGCTTTTGTATCTCTAGAGAAAGACGTGAACGGTTCTTCAGAATTAGTAGAGGATCTAAAAGAACATGTTGTTAATGAAATTGGAATTATCGCAAAGCCTGAAAAGATTATAATTTCTGACTCTCTTCCTAAAACACGTAGTGGAAAAATTATGAGGCGAATTTTAAGATCTTTGGCTGCAGGAGAAAAAATTAGCGGTGATATAAGCACTCTTGAAGATAGTTCTGTTTTGGAAAAGCTTAAAGTATTATCCTAATCAGATTTATCAATATAATTGGAAATTTTTTTTATAGTATCTCTTTTGAATTCATCATCGGCCCAGTCTCCCAAAAAATTTTCTCTTAGTCCTGCGCTTGCAATTATAGTGTGTGTCCCTTTTAACATTATCCCCTTAGAATTATCTTCTTTTCTTGCTTTCAGACAAGAAAATAATTTATCTGTTTGATCTAATTCGTCTGAGTTGAATTTTATTAGGAAGTTATTTTTTTGATTATATGTTTTTTCAATTAATAGCAAAGTTCTTTCAGGGCTTGGGCTGAATTCACTGTTGAATTCTAATTTTTGAGAAATTTGTTTTAAAAATGGAATAGATTTGTTAGCACTGAAGTTATTAAAACTTATTGATATGAATTTTTCGCAATTTCTTCCACCATCAGGGGAAATTAGATGAAGTTTGCAGCCTAGACTATGACCAACTCTTATGGATGGAATTGATGCTCCTATTCTCTTTGATAGAGATATTCGGCAATTCTTGAAATCCCTCCATGCTTTAATAGCAAGTTGTTGGTGATCAAATTGTGGAGTGTATTTATAAGCATGTACTGCATAGTTTTTATTAATTAAACTATCGATGAATCTTCTATAAGTTAAATCTGGTTTAGAAGCTAGATAACTTCCACCAATAAATTCCACAATTTTTTTTGGATTTGAAGGCCAATAACAAAAGTTATTAAATTGATATTGTGTAAAAGTCATCTTTCATAAACTAAGAATTTTTTAAAAAATTATTTATTAATCATGTTTCTTAATTTATATTAATTTAAGAGAAATTTTTATTAAATGCGTCAAGATAAATGAAAGTGTTTTCAGCTAATTGGAACTATCTAACAAAAAAGAATTAAATCAATTGGATATTCTGCAGGATCAATTTATCAGTTATCCATCTGAAGATAGTGTTGCAAATCAGAATAAAAGAATTGAAAAAATTTTAATTCTTGATACTGAAACAACAGGTTTAGATGAAAATAAAGATGAAGTAATAGAGATAGGTTGTATTTTGTTTGATGTATCTTTTAAATGTGTACTTTCACAGGTCTCATTTTTATTCCCTGTTAATAATAATGAAGCAGAATATGTTAATGGCATATCTGCAGAAGTAACTAATATCTCTCAACCATGGGAAGATGGATTGAATTTCTTTTTAAAACTTGTTGATTGTTCGGATTTTATTGTCGCGCATAATGTAGAGTTTGATAAGAAATGGTTTGGAAAAGGAAGATTACCTAAACTTAATAAAAAATGGATATGCAGTTTAGAAGATATTAATTGGTCTTTTCAAAAATCACTAAAAAGTAGACCCTCAGTAACTGATTTAGCTTTATCTTTTTCAATACCAGTTTGGAATTTACATAGAGCTTTATCTGATTGCTTTTACCTATCTGAAGTCTTCAAAAAATGTGATAATTTAGAGGAACTTTTACTTAAAGCTACTGAACCAAGGTTTTTATACAAGGCACTGATTAGTTACGAGGATAGGTCTTTAGCTAAAAATGCTGGGTTCAGATGGAATAGTCCTGTACAAGGAGCTTGGTCAAGAAAATTAACTACTGATGAGGCAAAAAATCTTGATTTTAGAGTAGAGATTTTAAATTAATATTAAATAATTTTTGACTAAGAAAATATTTAGTGCATCTTACAAGGCATCCATTTATTACCCATTTTATGTGCTCCAAAGCATCCGTATTTTGAGGCAGCCTCTTCAGCCTCTTTTTTAGTGTTAAATAGATCTAACATCATATTTTCCTTATTTGAATTTGAAATTTGTTTGGAATGATTGTGATGATTGTTATGTGAACTAGGTGAATACTCCCATATTCCCATGGTAGTAACACCTGCAGAGATAATTCCCATTCCAACTACTGATAAATTGACTATTCCCATTGCTACTGCACCAAAAGAAAATACACCCATTGGTACTACCCCAATACTTATTACTCCCATTGGCACTATTCCTATTGAAACTATACCAAGAGGTGCTATTCCAAAAGCAATTTTTTTTGGCTTTGTACCGCAATGCTGATTTCCTTTACCTTTATTAATTCCCAATAGTTTTTCTAAATGTTAAATTAAAATTGTCTCACAGAATAACTAATCAATGATTAATTTCTAGAGGAATTAAAAATTTTGAATTATTTTTTAGAACTTTGAATAACTTAAAAAATCTAAGAGGAACAGTAGACTTGTTGCCTGATCAATTAATAAAGTGGCAAAACGTTGAGAAAATTGTATTGGAACAGCTTTCAAGAGCATCCATCAAAGAAATAAGAACACCAATACTGGAAATGACCGAGTTATTTATAAGAGGAATTGGTGAAGGAACAGATGTTGTTAGTAAGGAAATGTATACATTTCTTGATAGGGGGGAGAGATCCTGTACTCTTAGACCCGAAGGAACAGCCTCAGTCGCACGAGCGTTAATACAACATGGAATATCGTCTAATCCTCTTCAAAAACTTTGGTACATGGGTCCTATGTTTCGATACGAAAGACCTCAAGCTGGCAGGCAAAGACAGTTTCATCAGTTAGGTGTTGAGTTTATAGGGCATGAATCAGTTAGAAGTGATGTTGAAATTATTGCCATAGCTTGGGATATCTTAAGTAAATTAGGAATAAAAGAACTAAATCTTGAAATAAATACTTTAGGTGATGCTAATGATAGATCAAATTTTCAAAAATCCTTTTTAAAATGGCTAGAAATAAATAAAGATTCTCTAGATTTAGATTCTCAGAATAGAATTACTAAAAACCCTTTGAGGATTTTGGACTCAAAGAATATTCAAACAAAAAAATCTCTTAAAAATGCACCAAAATTATTTAATTTTTTATCTGAAAAAAGTCAGAATAGATATTCAGACTTAAAAAAACAATTAGAGGCTTTAAAAATACCTTACGTGGAAAATTTTAATTTAGTAAGAGGTTTAGATTATTACACTCATACTGCCTTTGAAATCACAAGTGGGGACTTAGGTTCCCAAGCTACAGTTTGCGGAGGAGGAAGATACGACGATTTAATAAAACAAATGGGAGGTCCAAATACCCCGGCAATTGGATTCGCTATTGGTCTAGAAAGATTAATTTTACTAGCAGGAAAAGAGCTTGATGTTCCAAGAAATACTGATATTTATATTGTTAATCAAGGCTTAATTGCTGAATCATTAGCAATGGAATTATCTAGAAAATTAAGAAATTATGATTTGATAGTTGAGTTAGATTTAAGTGGGGCCTCATTTTCTAAACAATTTAAAAAGGCAAATAAACTAAAATCTAAAAGTATTATTGTCATTGGGGATGATGAGGCAGTTAAAAGAGAATTTTTAATAAGACTCTTTGATCAATTAGGTAATGAAAATAAAGAAGAGCTTATATCTTTTGAGAATGATATTAAATTAAAAAGTTGGATTAATAAAAACTTGCTCGAGTAATGCTATTGATATTGGTAATAATTTTTCTTTTGATAATCATTTTATTTAGTTTAAGAAATTTTCTTAAATTAAATAAAAAAGAAAAAGGCTTGAAGGCTAAGAATTTAACAACTTTCAATAAGAAGAATCTTGATAATTGGATGAATTTAACCAAAAAAGAACGATATAACTTATTAAAAAAAGACTCATTTAACTATATGGATAGAAGAAAACTTCTATTAGAGGAAATTAGAAAAGAGTATAAAGAAATATCTAGAGAAAATTCGAAGAAAAACATCAAGAAAAAATAATTATGGAAAATTTCTGGACTTCAAATAAACCCATAAAAGGATTAAGACATTTTGTTTTAGTAAATGAGACTAGAGAACAAGGAAATATTATTTTTTTAATGGTTTCAGTACTTGACTCTGAAATTAATTTAAAAACTACTTACGAAGAATTAATTAATAGTGGAAATTGGTACATGGGTTGGCTCAATCTTCCAAAGCTTCAATCGATTACAGAAGAATACGTTATTTATAAATCCATTAATAAAGGAGCAGGTAGCGATGAGATATTTATAAATGAAGATTCTTTATTAAATATTTCTTAATTTTACATAAATCATTCAAATCTCTTTTCTTTATCAAAACTAAGTTTTTTGTTACTTAATAATTATTTAAAAGTTTTACCCCTTTCAAAAAAATAAAATTAACGTTATCAAGGATTAATAATATTAACTTAATCCAATGTTAGGGGATATATGGAGCTCATCAGAGTTGACGGCGAAAAAACTAGGAATAACTGAAATTAAACTTTCTTTTTTACGTGAAAATGGAATACTCAAGCCTGGGATTCATTGGAAAAGCTCTCCACTCGGTCAGAAAAAGCCTTGGAAACCCAAAGCGCTTTACAATATAAAAATGTGCAAAAAAATAATTAATAAATTTTATTCTGAAGAAAACTATAATATTGCAGCATAAAAGCAAATGTATATATTTCATTGATTTGGAAATATATATAAATTATCTATTCTATTAAATTCTCATCCTTACACTCAATTAGAGTGTTTTGCAAAGTTGGATATAAGTTAATCATATTTATATATTGTTTTGATTTTCTATATGATTTTGCGGCCTTTTTGTAATGAACTTCAGATTTCATTTCTAGTGAAAATTTTCTAGAAGACTCTTGAGAAGTAGTCATAATATTAGATGTCTTATTTCATATTTAATAATTGTTTGAGAATGAGGCAATAAATAGGATGGTTTAATGAAACAAAACATCGTTTAATGTCAGCAAAAAGAAATTTAATAAAAATAAATTAAACTTAAAACTCTTTTTTTTGAGATGAAATCTATTGTCTAGCAATAAATTTACTGATGAAATCTAACTTCTTTTGTACTAAATCGTTTTGGTAAATTGATTGATTATTTTTTCTTAGGATTACTAATTTTTACAATTTTGTTGTGAATTCAACTGTTTGATGAAAATTAAAGTATTCTCAAAACGTTTAAGCTAATCATTTCCTAAATGCAAACCTACGGTAATCCAGATACCACTTACGGGTGGTGGGCTGGAAATTCAGGTGTAGCTAATCGCTCAGGAAAATTTATCGCTGCTCATGTAGCTCATGCAGGATTAATTGTTTTCTGGGCTGGTGCTTTCACCCTTTTTGAACTGTCACGATTTGATCCTAGTGTTCCTATGGGTCATCAACCTTTAATTGTTCTTCCACACTTAGCAACTCTAGGAATAGGGTTTGACGCCAATGGCGTTGCAATGGGAGATACTAAACCTGTACTTGCGATAGCAATTGTACACTTAGTCTCTTCTATGGTTTTAGCTGCTGGAGGACTTTTACACTCTCTACTTCTTCCTGGAAATTTAGAAGATTCAGATATTGCTAGAGCAAGAAAATTCAATATTGAATGGGATAATCCTGACAAATTGACATTTATTCTTGGACATCATCTCCTCTTCTTAGGATTTGCGGTTATTGCTTTCGTTGAATGGGCCAGAGTCCATGGGATTTATGATCCAGCTATTGGTGCTGTAAGACAAGTTGAATACGAATTAAACTTAGCAAAAATTTGGAACCATCAAACAGATTTTTTGACTATCGATAGTCTGGAAGAGGTTATGGGTGGTCATGCATTCTTAGCTTTTGTCGAGATAACAGGCGGTGCATGGCATATTGCTACTAAACAAGTAGGAGAATTCACCAAGTTCAAAGGTAAAGGTCTTTTATCAGCTGAAGCTGTTCTTTCTTGGTCCTTAGCAGGTATAGGCTGGATGGCTATTATTGCAGCTTTCTGGAGTGCAGCAAATACAACTGTATATCCTGTTGAATATTTTGGTGAACCACTAGAGTTGAAGTTTAGTATTTCTCCATATTGGATTGATACTGTTGATCTTCCTGATGGTGAGTTTACATCAAGGGCATGGTTAGCAAATGTTCACTACTACTTTGGTTTCTTCTTTATTCAAGGTCACCTTTGGCATGCTCTAAGAGCATTAGGCTTTGATTTCAAGAGAGTTACTAATGCTATTAGTAATATTGATAGTGCCACAATTACTCTAAAGGATTAAATTCTTAATTTAATCTTTTAATTAAAGGCCCTCTACAGGGCCTTTTTTATTTGAAAAATTTTGTTTATTAATCTAGATTGATAATTATATGTTTTTGAAATCATTGAATATTTTGTCTCTACAGAATAAAGATATTTTTTCAAATTCTCTCTTGATAAGTTTTTGGGGATTATTAATTATATTTTTTTTCTTGATTTTTGGGAGGAAATTTAAATTGGCTGTTCAACTTGAGAGATTTGGATTGCCGATTGCAGTTATATCAGGAATTTTAGGTATATCTATAGGCCCATTTGGAGCAATACACTTTTTACCAAAAGAAACAATCAATGTTTGGAGTAATTTTCCTACTCCTCTTTTATCATTAGTCTTCGCAACTTTAATGATGGGAAGACCTATCCCTAATATAAATGGTTTAGTTAAACCAATTTTTAATCAATTTCTATTAGCTCTTTCACTAGGTTTCGGACAATTTTTTGTCGGTGGTCTTGTTGTTAAATATTTTCTGCCTCCATCTATGGATGCAAATCCTCTAATGGGTTGTTTAATTGAAGTAGGTTTTGAGGGTGGTCATGGAGCCGCATCAATAATCGGTGAAAGTTTTAATAAACTAGGTTTCCCAAATGGTTTAGATCTTGGTTTGGCTATGGCAACAATGGGTCTTTTATCCTCTTCAATATTGGGAAGCATATTTATCTTTCTTGGTAGAACTTTAGGTCTTTCAGATACTGAGGAAATTTTTGAACAAAAAGATACTCTAAAGGGAAAAAATAATACAGGAATTTTTGCAGATTTAAGAATTTTTATAATAAATCTTGGATTCTCTGGTTTGGCAATTTCTTTTGGTGTTTTGCTACTTAAATTTCTAAGGTATATTTCAAGTTCTTTTGGTGATTTTTCGAAGGAAATTATTTTTTCACTTCCAGTATTCCCTTTTATCCTTATAGGTTCGCTCCTTATAAGATATATTTTGGAGAAAACCAAAAATACAGAATTCATTTCAAATATTCTGCAAAGGGAGATTGGTATTTTATCCACAGACTTATTAATTTTTACAGCTATGGCGAGTTTAGATATTGCAGTTGTTTTTGATAATTGGCTACTTATTTTAGTGTTTACTATTTTCGGTTTATTTTGGAATTTAATCTGCATTGCTTATTTCGCATTCTTTATTTTTGATGATTATTGGTTTGAAAAAAGTTTGATAGAGTTTGGAAATTCTACAGGTGTAGTGGCTTCTGGGTTACTTCTTTTAAGGCTTGCAGATCCTAAAAATATTTCTAAGACTTTACCAATTTTTACGTCAAAACAGCTATTCGCTCAGTTAATTCTTTCTGGGGGACTATTCACAGTTCTTGCACCATTAATGATTTCTAAAATTGGGTTAGATTATTGGACAGAAATTTGTGCCCTAATTACATTCGTAATTCTTTTTATTGCATTGATTTTTAATAAAGTAGAGATGAAAAAGTTTCAAAGATAACACTAGAATGGTGAAAAATTAAATTTTATATTAATGTCATTTACTCCCTACGATATTCCACCTCAAGAAAATAAAGGGAAGTGGTTTAGGAGTCATTTACTCGGAAGGGAAATCGAACTTGGTGAACTGTATAGTCTTGGATCAAATGAATTAGATTTGCTTATGGCGGAGACTGCAGAAATTAGAAGCGATCTTGATTTTAAGGAAAAAAATATAGGCAAATTTAGGACTGCAGGATATTTTTTGGAGTTAGCAAGAATAATTGAGAAAAGGAAGTTGTTGGAAAGTTAATTATATGGGAAAAAATTCTTTCTAGAAGATCGTTCCCATAATTCGTATTTATACATTAAGGATTGAAATCCTCTATTTTTCTCAAATGAATCTAACCATTTTTTTATTGAGGATTCAAAATAATTTGTTCTTTTTTGACTTTCACAAGCGATTCTAAATTGTCTAACAAAAGGCCAAATAGACCAATCAGCGATCGTGGGGCTATCTCCAAAAAAGTATTTGTTTTCTGAAAGAAGTTCGTTCCATCTCTTTATAAATTTAATCGCATTTGTGAAATGAAATTCTTCATCACTATTGTTATATCTTGTGGCATATTTAAATCGATCTAAATGATATTTGAATTTGTTATCATTTTCATTAATTATTTTAAAAATAGCTTCCTTTTTGTTTTCAGGAAAATAAATTAATTTGATGTTTTTCTTTTTTGATTCTGAGAGAGCCCAAAGGATGATTTCAAGACTTTCTTCAATAACTTCACTATTTTTTTTTATAAGTATTGGAACCGTTTTCGTCTTTGAATTATTTAAAAAATCTAGAGGTTTATTTTTTAAATCAATTTCTCTTATCTCTACTTTTATTTCACAAATTAACAGGGCCCATCTTGCACGAATTGCATATGGACATCTTCGAAATGAATATAAAATATCGTTTTTCATATTGTAAAAACTTTAAATTTCCTTGATTCTTTTAGTATTATTTAAGAAGTAACAGAATTAATTTTACAACGCAAATGTCGGGATATGTTTACCTCATTAGAGTAGGAGACCTTTATAGGATTGGGAAAGCAGATAATCTTGAAAAGAAAATTAAGAAATTAAAGCCAGATGAATTATTAACATCAATTATGACGAAAGAGCCAGAAACTCTCGAAGCAAGATTACTAAGAAAATATAAGTCGCAAAGAATTCCTGAAACTGGTTATTTAAAGCTTTCTAAAAGACAAATTAGAGAATGTATAAAGCAATTTGAATTAAAGGGTAGCTTACCTCATACTTTAGAAGCTGAAGTTTCCATAACTCTATTTGCATCTTTTTTATTTTTTTCATCAAGTACCTTTATTTTTAATTATTTAAATTTTGGAATTGTAAAATCTATATCTTATTCTTTCGGAATGGCTTCGCTACCAATGGTTATATTATTCATTACAGGTAGTTTTGGAGGATACTTTTCTGAAGATTTATCTCTTTTTTCATTGTTAACTAATCGAATAAAAGGTTTATTCATTGCAATTGCAATGCTCTCTATAGCTTACTTAATTTTCAATTTAGGTTAAATTTCATAATTACAATTTAGGGCAATTTCAAATGGAACTGATTGGTTAGGTAACTTCAGAATCGTTGAGCATATTTCAGCAATATCTTCAGGTTGTGTCATGCTTGATTTGTCCAGGGAAGAGATATTTTGAGCCATTTCTGTATTAACCCAACTTGGGCAAATTGCTGAAACCCTTATATTTTTATCCCAACCTTTATTTTTCATCGTTTGGCATAATCCCATCAAAGCAAACTTTGAAGAAGAGTAAGCGGCTAAATCACCTTTAGATCTTTTCCCACTCATTGAAACTAAAACGATAATTCTTCCTCTGCCTGAGGCGCATAAATTATCCCAAGAAAGCCTACATAAATTCCAAATTGCCAAAAAATTGATATTTATTGTATTTAAAATATCTTCTTCGTCACCATCCTTGAATAAGAAAGGAACTCTCGATAATACTCCAGAACAATTTATTACTGAATCAAATCCTCCAAATTCATCTTCGGTATTCTTTATCCAATTTTCGGCTGTAATTTTTTTTAATGCATCATAGTGGTTGATTATAATTTTCCCTTCTGGCCATTTTTTGGGATCAATAGCGCTTCCTTTTAATGATTCTAAATCTCTTATGCCAACACTAATTCTATTGCCTTCTTTTAATTCTTTATGCGCAATATTTAGTCCAATACCTCTACTGGCTCCACTTATTAGTATGGTTCTCATTTTTAAACTATATGTTTGGAAATATTATCCTAAGTAACATTTTAAATTCTCTACCATGCATAACCATAAGACCTTTTTTCACACTCCATGGAGCCTTTATAAACATTACGCACATCGCATATACAATCTCTTTTAAAGAAAGAGTATCAGTTAGAAAACCATACCATTGATTTTTAGGTAGTTGGAAAAAACTACCAAAAAATTCTCTCAATAGTTTCTCGTCAAACCGCATAAGTTTTTCTAATCCAAATTGGTAAAGTGATTTCTTCCTAATTAATTCTTTTGACCATAAAGTTTCCCAACCTTTTCTAGAAATATGATAGGTACTTAGATTTTTATTTTTAATTGCTTCTGAGACTGCCTTAGCGACAAGTGGAGCTCTTCTTAAAACATTACCAATTAAATATCCAGATGCAGGATGTACCATTGAAGCAGCACCACCATATCCAAGTATTGGTTGTTTGAAATCTGGGATTGGCATATTCATAGGGAGAAATAAGCCAAGCTCTTCGTGCTGCATGCTCGTGATTGATATATTTCGATAAGAAAGCCTCTTCTCTAGTCTCTCTTTTAAATTTTCCATTGTTAGAGGATTTACTAAACCAAGAGATGTCTCTTCAAGAAAATATTTACCATCCCCCATATCCATTGCATAAAGAAAAGTGGGCGGTTCTTTTTTTTGCTCATCGTTAAGATGGTCATTTCTATAGTCCATCAATACAAACTGCCCTTTCTTAAGTGGAGGTTTACTAAAATTACCTACTATTCCATAACAAGTTTGGACTGCTAAGGGACCACACGATTTTAATTTAAGAAAAATAGGATCATATCCTGTTGCATCTACTACTAATCTTGCAGAGTAAGTCTTGCCATCTTTTGTGGTTACTGTACTTTTGTTTTTTTCAAAATGTATTTTGTTTGCAAAGCCTTTATGCCATTTAATAAAAGACTTATTGCATTCATTAAACCAATAATTGTGGAGTTTCTTCTTATCAAATAGTCCATAATCTAGTGAATGTTCCGTGGCTTTATTCTCATCGTCCTGTTCTTCTAAAGCGCCATGCCCAAAAAAACTTACAGTATTCTTCCATCTATATTCAAGTAAATCCTGAAGCCCGAGTTGATCAACTTCTTTCCCCCAAATGCCATATGTGTTTGGCCAAGGTTCATCTGGTCCATTTGGAGAAAGCACTCCAACATCTAATTTTTCCTTTCCTAAAGCTGAGGCAATTGCCATACCTGCAGGCCCTGCACCCAAAACAAGAACATCTGGCATATTTTCTTTTGACATTAAATATAAATCTTATGATTAAAGAAATTTATGGAACAAATTATTACTTCTGCGACTAGGGTTATATATTTCATCCAATATTTATAATGAAAGTAGATTAATAATAATCAAATTACTCAAATACTAGTGACTAAGTTTTCGGTGTTTTAACAATAATTTATAAGATTACAAAATAAAAAAAACTTTATTTATTTTTTTATGATAAAAAAAATAGGAATTTAAATGATTAAAAATAAACATATTTTAATTACTGGAGGTAATTCAGGAATAGGTTTTTTTGCCATTATTAATTTACTAAAGACGAAAAATATTTTATATGTTGTAATAAAAAACGAATTAAGAAAGAATCAATTTCTCAAAAAAATTGAGAAATATTTTGATAAAAATTACCTTATTAAATTTTTAAATATTATTGAAAATTGTGATCTTTCAGATCTAGAGAATATTAACAAAATTAAAGATTACTTTATTAGTAAAAAAAATTTTTTAGATGTTGTTGTTTTAAATGCAGGATTGCAATATACAGGCTCTTTTTACCCTAAAGTATCAAAACAAGGCATAGAACTAACATTTGCGGTAAATCATCTTGCACATTTTTACTTGGTCAATGTACTGAAAGATTTTATTAGAGATGAAGAAGAATCTAGAATCATTATTACATCATCAGATGTTCACGATCCGAAAAGTTCAGGTGGCAATATAGGAAAGAAAGCGGGACTTAATAACCTAGTTGATTTTAGAAAAAAAGTAACTGGGCAATTTTTAAATTTTAATGCTGATGAAGCTTATAAAAATAGTAAGTTATGTAATATTTTGTTTGCTAAAGAACTTGAAAAAAAATTAAAAATGTCCTCCAGTAAAATTTCTGTAATAACTTGGGCTCCCGGTCTCGTAATACCAAATGATGATTCTGGTTTTTTTAGATACAGTAAACGTTTTAATCTCTTTGGATATTTAATTTTTTCTAAAGCTGCAAAAAATATTTTAGGAATTTCTGAAAGTATAGAAAATGCAGGAAAGATTCTTTCTGAAATTGTTCTTGATTCAAATTTAAATAATGTTGGTTTCATATATTTAAGTAATAAACTTATAGCTAGAAAAAAACATAAATTAGTTGAAAGTAACGCTAGTGATGAAGCAAATAGTGATGAGTTGGCTTCAAAACTTTGGATTTTAAGTAAAGATATTTGTAGATCATTTGGATTTGTTACTTTCAATATTTAAGGTTTGTGTTGGGAATGCAAAATCTATATTATTAATTGCAAATTCCTCAATAATTCTTAAATTTATAGATTGTTGAGCTTCCATTGCAGCAAGATAATTATTAGTTGGTATGTAATAAACAAGTTCGAAATTAAGACTGAAGTCACCAAAATCTGTAAAATGACACCTATCAAAAGAAGCATCTTTTGTCTCTTCAACTATTTTTTTTATTATTATTGGAATCGATTTCATAAGTTTTGGAGAGGTTTCATAAACAACTCCTAATTTATGCACTAACCTTCTTTTTTCCATTTGTGCGTAATTTGAAATTATTCCATTTGTAAGGGCGCTGTTGCTCATTACTATTACTTCTCCATTGATACTTCTTATTCTTGAGGATCTTACTCCGACCCTCTCAACCATTCCAAGGACGCCATCAGATTTTATAAACTCACCTTTTTGAAAAGGTTTATCAAGCAAAATTGTTATGTATTCAAAAAACTCCTGAACTGGATCTTTCAAAGCTAATCCTGCACCAATACCCCCAGCACTGAGAAGAGCCCAAATAGCAGTCATTTGAACACCTATATTTTGTAAGTAAAAGATTGAACCAATAGTCCATGTTAATGCTTTTATTAAGGGAGTAAGTGAAGATATCATTGAACTAATTGAGGAATCATTAATTTTCGATGTCGATTCTGTTAAAGATCTTATTAAAACTTTGTTGAGAGCTTTTATAATTATTATCAATATAAATAATTTCAGAATATTTAATAATACAGAGATAAAAGTTATTTCATCAGCAACAAAATAGTCAATTGAAAAATAAAATGAGAGGAGAAAACCTATAGGTCTAATAATTCCAGAGATTACCTCAAAAATAAAATCATCAAAATTTGTTTTTGTACGTTTGGAAATCTTTTTGAAGAATATTTTTGAAAGTTTAGAGATTAATAGCGACAATAAAATTCCAATAAAAAAAATAGATATTGCCAGAAGGAAGTTTTCACTAACTAATTTCATATTCAAATAGAACTTAAAATTTATCTTTAATAAAATTTTAAATTATCTCTAGATAACAAACCAGTCTTAATTTTTCTTTATCTAATTATTATATTCCTAATTTCTTTAAATTCTTTTCTATCCGCAGTTTTGCATAATTCAAAAATTATTGATTCAGTAGTAGTTAAGATCGCCCCCTTTTGAATCATTCTCTGCAATGCTATTTCATGATCTACCCTATTTCGACTGCTCATAGCATCTGATACGAGAATAACTTCAAATCCTTTTTGTAAAAAATCTAAGGCTGTTTGTTGAATACAAATATGCGTTTCGACACCACAAACTATCAAATTTGTAATTTTCTTATTTTTAAGTTCTTCTAAAAATTCTTGAATGTTAGCTAAGCTGAATTCCATTTTCTCAATTTTTTTAAATCCATTTTTGGGCAATAATTCAGGTATCGTTGCACCCAATTTGAATGGGTTCTGTTCAGATAAAAAAATGTTTTCTTCTAAAATTTGGTAGGCATCTATAAGCTTTTTGATGTTTTTAGTTATTGAATCCTTTTTAAATATTGCTCTTAAAATTTTTTCCTGAACATCTACGATTAGTAAAGCATTCACTTTTGGTGATAGTTTGTCAGAAGATTTTTCATGACCCTTCATCATTTGTATTTAAAGATATATTCAACATAGTATTTTGAACAACTTTAGTAAACATTTTTAATCAAAAAGTTGTTTTACTCTCATCTAGAGCTATTATTGAGAATAGCCTTGGGTTAATTGTTGTCATTATCTTCTCAATACAATGTCATCACATCTCCTCTTGGAGACGGCTTACATAAAGATGGGAAGAGGTTAACTCCTCAAAGGCTTAAGGTTCTTAATTTATTTGAAAATATTGGTTCTGGAAAGCATCTTAGTGCTGAAGAAGTACATGAAAAGTTAGTTAAATCAAGCTCCAAAGTTTCACTTGCAACAATTTATAGAACTTTAAGACTTTTAGTGCAAATGGGTTTGCTTCATGAATTAGAACTCAGTGAGGGCGGACACAGATATGAGTTGCTTAGTAATGAAACTCCTGATCATCATCATTTAATTTGTATTAGGTGTGGTAGAACAGAAGAATTCGAAAATGAAGAAGTTTTAGAAGCAGGTAAAGTTGCAGCAAAAATTAATGGGTTTAAACTAATTGAATCCTCTTTAAACGTAAGAGCTATATGTCCTAATTGCATCTAGCAGATTTTAACTTAAAGTACCTCCGCAACTTGATCCTGCTCCTGCAGTACAGGCAAAACAATGTTCTTTTACAGCTACCCTGTAGTCAAAAGTAAATGACTCATCCAATAGATCAAAAAGTGATTTTGGTCCTTTATTCTCTCGGAAATTTATCTGTTGATTAAAGTCACAATCATAAATTTCTCCAAGCCAATTTACACTAATAGTTTTTTTGCACATTAGATTTTCTAAATTATTTTCATTAAAATTTTCTTTTAGTAATTTGTAATAACTATTTAGTTTCCCTTCTCTTCTTAGAAATTCTTCATATCTATTTATTGGCATATTAGTTATTGTGAATAAATTATTAAAAACAATATTATATTTTTCGAATAGTATTTTTTTGTAATCTTTTTCCAATATTTTCTGAGAAGGTGGAAGAATTGGGCTTACAGGATTGTAAACAAGATTTAATTGCAATCCATTTTCCTTCTTTCCATAGCCTAGATCATTAAGAATTTTTATAGCATTAATACTTTTTTCAAAAACCCCAAGACCCCTTTGAAACTCAACATTATCTTTTTCATAACATGGTAGCGAAGCAGTAACTATTACTTTATTCTTTGCAAGAAATTGAGGAAGATCTTCATAACCTTCTTCAAAGAAAATTGTTAAATTGCATCTATCAATAATATCAATTTGTTTTGTGCTCAAACTAGCTATAAGGTTTTTAAATTCTGGGTGAAGTTCTGGCGCACCACCTGTTATATCTAAAGTCTTGATTTTGTACTTATCAATTATTTTTGGAATGAGAGATATTATTTCATTGGACATCTTTTCAGTCCTTAGAGGACTTGAATTAACATGACAATGCTTACAAGCCTGATTGCATTTATAACCTATATTGATTTGCAATGTTTCTATAGGTTCTTTATATATTGAGGGGAATTTTTCTTTCATAAATCTATTATTTATAAATTGTCATTAAAAATTCAAAAGTCAACTAATTTTTTTAAAGTTTGATCTCTTATTAGCAAGTTCAATAAACCAACTTATATATTCTTTGGGACCATTTTGAAAAACCAAGTCAAACTTTAAGTTGTCATAAAGATCACTGATCCCTGTTAAACCAGTTTTTTTTGTAGAAGGTCTTTCAACTTCACCAGAACTACTATCTACAAAAATTATTTTATTATTAATACCAAATTCATTCCCTAATATTTGTATAAATTCTAAAAAAGATCTGTCACTTCCTCCTCTCAAATAACTTTTTTCACCATTATTTTTTTTTGATGTTATTGTGTCACCAACTCCTACAATCAAAGGCATATCTTCTGTATGAATAGTACTTTTGCATAAATCAATTTTTCCTGTAATAGAATTTGGAGAGTTTCTAAAATTAAAATCTCTTCCAAAAGGAGCTTTACCTGTTTTTTTCTCAATAAATTTATTTAAAAGAAATAAGACTCCAGAATCTTTAACTGCTCCTTTAATAAGTAATTGTATGTCTGTTGATCCGATATCATCTTTAGAAGAAAGTTTAATTCTTTCTTTACCATTTTTATTTCCTAAATTTGGTGAAATATGCAGGAAAAATGAGTTTTTGAGGCCTTCGGATTCAGCTTTAAAGATGATTTCATTCATCATTTTTTCAAAACTAATTTGAATAAGCTTTCTTCTATCAGAATCATTGTTAACTAAATCAAATAGACTATTGAAATTAATTGTTGGCGAGAAGCGTGTTTCGCATATTGATTTTAATGCGTGAAAATTGATATCTTCTTGGCTAAGTTCAGGAAAAATATTCTTAACTATAAAATTAAACTTTGGTCTTATTAGACTAGGAACTTTATATAAAAAATTTAGTTCTTTTTGTGAGACTCCTTCAAAACTTATTTCACCATTGTTGTCTTGATACTCTACGCCACAGGCTGCTAAACCTCTTAAATATAGTTCTTTTTTTTTTGGCTCAGTAGTGCTTCTTAAACTCCTTTCTATTATTCTATTAACCCCTCTTGGACCTTCATGTTCCCCGCAAGTTAATACAAAGAATTCCTCTGCAAATTTTTTTACTGCATAGATATATTTTGATTCTAATTCTCTAGTCATTGGATCTTTAACTAAAGGTATACAAACTCCGTCAATGTCTTGAATAATTAAAATATTTTTAGAAGAAATTAATTGTTTTTGTGCCTTTAAATTACTTGCCAAATATTCCATATTTATAATTATTTCTTTTTTTAATTTAATTTCTATATCTCAGTAAAATTATAAATTAAAAAATTCAATATTTATAATAAATAATTTGCTATGGTCAAAAATTGCTTTAATGTAGAAAAATGTTGGTATTGGTAAGAAATTAAAAAAAATTATAAAGAATTTCCAAAATGCAGAATAATTTTATAGAAAACATAAATGATAAAAAATATTTTTATTCATTGATTGAAGATATAGAGAAGATGAAAGTTGGATTTTACAGTGTCGGTTTATATCCTGCATCGTTAGCATACAACTGTGCCATGCATGGAAGATCAAATAATATTCTATTAGCTCCTAGGGAAGATAGAGATTTGTTAGGTGCATTTTCAAAAGATGTTATTAACAATATGGATAATGAGATTCTTGAAAAGATTAAGAGAATGGGACATTATTCTTCGGAGGGAAAAAGAAAGTCTTTTGATCTAGAAGATCTTCTCTTGAAATGTAAGATAGTTATTCTTGCTTCAAATAGTAATCATATACAAGATGATGTTAAACATGCTTTAGAACTCAGAAAAACTTTAAAAAGAGAAAATGTGGTTCTTGGTTGTCTTGTCGGTTCCTTTTGCATTGATAAAAAAAATAAAAACCCTTTTATTATCTGTAATAAATATCCAAATTTAGCTTTTTTTACAGGATTTCACCGTCATGGAGCTTTACGAAATCCTAATGATAGTTTTACTGCAAATTTCTGTCATCCTGATGCACTAACAGCATTAATAGGAGCTCGCATTTTAAATCAATTATCGCCGAAAATTCAAGTTTCTCCTGGAGTTCATAATATTGAATGTCAATATATAAAATCAATAAAAAATATATCATCCATATTTGCAGGTTTTGTAAATAACTTTCATTCTGATAAGCCTGGAATGCTACCTACTATTAATACGATTTTGTTAACTCAATGTTTAGATCAGGCCGCATCAGTATCATTACAAGTTAGAAAAGAAAATAAATTAGAGAATAAATATCTTTCATTAAAAGAACTTGGTTATGGTGAAGAAATAATTAGTGCAAAGGAAATAATTAATGATGAATTTTGTGAAAAAGGAGATTATACTTTTTCTCAATTAAATGCTGTTAAGGCTGATGTCTTAGGGAGTATGACTCTTCCAAGTGAAGGGAAACCAACACGGAATTTTCAAGCAGGACAAGTTTTATCAGATATGCTTTTGCAACTCAATAGATGTCCAAAAGAGGTATCAGAATTCGTAAATTGGTGTGATAAATACTCTCTAAGTCAAGGAGGTTTAGAAGGTCTAAAATCTTTAAAATTTTGGCCAGAAATTTATAAAGAATTCAAAATCAATAATAATAATTGTTCTATGATAAATCTGATTTATTTATGCTTTAATGCAAATTCAGAAGAAAAAAAAGAAATTTATAAGGTTTTAATTAGTTCAGAAGAAATCACTAATTTTTGCCAAGAATCTGTGAAATCTGAATCATCTTTAGAACTAAATGAAAAATTAAAAGGAGATTATCTTTTTAACGATATTGAAAACTTTTATAAGAAATTATTTATTGACAAAGAGCAAAACGCCCTTAAAACAAATCAATATAATAATCAAATTTCTAAAAAAAATCCTAGTTATATCAATGTATTGAAAATTATTAATAAATATTTTAATAATTGATTATTTTTCTAATTTGCTAGAAAGTAAAGTTCTTAATTTATTTACTAATTTTGATTGCAGGGTTAGAATTATTATGGTTTAAAAGGATTTTTTTGAAAAAGGAATTAACTCATCGTTCTCATGAACTTAAAGCTCTTGGTTGGAATCAAGAAGACTTAACAAGATACGAAGATTTATGGGACTACAGTCAAAGATGGGGATTAATAAATTTAGAAAGAGAAGACAGAAAGTTTTTAAAGAAGGCAGAAAAGTTACTCCCAAAGATCCAAAATAAAAAGATATCCGTTAAAAAAACTATTGAAGAAAAAGCTTATTATCTATGGTTAAATTTTTACCTCGATGAAATTAATATTTTTAGTAAATCTAATCTTCCAAAAAATAAATATGGTGTTTGGACACTCTTAATTGAAGAGGAAATAAAACTTCTTAAAGAATTAAAACCAGTTATGGGTCTTCCAGATACTTTAAAAGCTAAGAATCTATTCGAAAATAGAAAAGAGCTTATAAATAAAGCTTTTAACGAATTTGATGCTAACAACAATGATAAGTGTTTCAATTTTGATGAGGTACTTAACAATTCTGAAAAAAATGTAGGTAAGAATTGGAAATCAATTACTGAAAAAGATCCTGAAGCTAATAAAACTTTTCCAATAATTGATTCTGCAAATATTGAGAAACTCAGATCTGCGATAAAAGAAGATTTGAGTTTATATATGAAAGATAATTACCCCTCATTAAAAAAGGATTTATAAATATTTATCTTTTTTTTGTTTTTTTTTGGGACTTTTTTAAGTTAAATAGATAATAGGATTATTAAAAAAATTTTGAGCAACCAAAAGTTCGAGACACTTCAGTTACATGCAGGCCAAGTGCCTGATCCAACTACAAATTCTAGAGCAGTTCCCATTTATCAAACTAGTTCCTATGTTTTTGATAATGCCGAGCATGGCGCGAATCTTTTTGGATTAAAAGAATTTGGAAATATTTATACCCGACTTATGAATCCCACCACAGATGTCTTTGAAAAAAGGATGGCAGCTTTGGAGGGAGGGATGGCAGCACTTGCAACATCCTCAGGTCAAGCTGCTCAATTCTTGGCAATCGTGAACTGCATGACAGCAGGGGATAATTTTGTCTCTACATCTTTTTTATATGGCGGGACCTACAATCAATTCAAAGTACAATTTCCAAGATTAGGAATACAAGTTAAATTTGCAGATGGTGATAGTATCGATAGTTTTAGAAATAAAATTGATGATAAAACAAAAGCAATATATGTCGAATCAATGGGAAATCCTAGGTTCAACATTCCAGATTTTGAGGGACTCTCTGCTTTGGCGAAGGAAAATGGAATTCCTCTAATAGTGGATAATACCCTTGGTGCGGGTGGTGCTTTAATAAGGCCAATTGATTTCGGAGCCGATATTGTTGTAGAAAGTGCAACGAAATGGATCGGTGGACATGGAACAAGCATCGGTGGGGTTATTGTTGATGCTGGAACCTTTGATTGGGGAAATGGTAAATTCCCACTAATGAGTCAGCCAAGCGCTGCTTATCATGGGCTCGTTCATTGGGACGCTTTTGGTTTCGGTAGTGATATCTGCAAATCTTTGGGAGTACCAAATAACAGAAATATAGCTTTTGCGTTAAGAGCAAGACTTGAATGCCTTAGAGACTGGGGATCAGCTCAAAGTCCCTTTAATTCTTTCTTGCTATTGCAGGGTTTGGAAACTCTAAGTTTAAGAATAGAGAGACAAACTTCTAATGCGCTTGAACTAGCAAAATGGTTAGATTCTAATTCTAATGTAAGCAGTGTTAATTATCCTGGCCTAGAATCTGATCCATATTACTCTAGTGCCAAAAAATATACTACTGGAAGGGGAATGGGTTGCATGCTTATGTTCTCTCTTAATGGGGGTTATGAAAATGCAGTAAAATTTATTGATTCCTTAAAATTAGCTAGCCATCTTGCAAACGTTGGCGATTCAAAAACATTAGTAATTCATCCTGCTTCAACAACTCATCAGCAATTATCTGAAGAAGAACAATTATCTGCAGGTGTTACTCCCACTATGGTAAGAGTTTCTGTAGGAATTGAGCATATTGACGACATAAAAGCAGATTTCGAACAAGCACTTTCACAAATTACATAGGAAAGGAGATTTATTGGCTTTAATAATTCCTAGTAACTATCACAAGATTAGTGATGTTGAGAAAAATCATATATCTTGGATCGAACCAGAATTGGCAAAAAGACAGGATATACGTCCTCTTAGGATTGGTATTTTAAATATCATGCCTCTAGGCAAGCAGTATGAATTTAACTTGCTACATCCACTTGGTTTATCTCCCCTTCAAATTGAGCCAGTTTGGATAAAGCTTAAAACTCACTCTTATAAAACATGGGATCTTAATCATCTGAATAATCTATATATTACTTGGGAAGAAGCAAATAATCCAGAACCGTTAGATGGAATCATTATTACTGGAGCACCTATTGAACACCTAGCCTTTGAGGAGGTTAAGTATTGGGATGAATTTGTAAAAATTGTAAATGAAGCCAGAAATTCTTGTGCGAGTACTCTTGGATTATGTTGGGCTGGCTTTGCGCTAGCTTATTTGGCAGGGGTTGATAAGAAAGTTTTTGATAGGAAATTATTTGGGGTATTCCCTTTAAAAAGTCTTGTTCCTGGACACCCTTTGATGGGTACACAAGATGATGAATTTATTTGTCCTCAAAGTAGATTTGCGGGATTACCAGATTTGGAAATGGAGAAAGCCCAAAAAGAGGGGAAATTGAATTTGTTGGCTTATGGAGAAAACGTTGGATATACAATATTTGAATCTAATGATCAAAAACAACTTATGCATTTAGGTCATCCTGAATATACGGTGCATAGAATTATTAGTGAAATTGAAAGAGACAAAGAAAAGGGAGATGTTCCTCCTCCTAAAAATTTTGATCCAAATAGTTCAAAAACCGCTTGGAGGTCTCATAGGAATTTGCTTTTTCAACAATGGCTTTGGTTCTGTTATCAACAAGTTAGTCTTAATTAACTTTTTTAATGAGCGCTTTCCATACCACCTAGTCTTTCAAATAAGTTAAGACTTTCTTTATTTAATCCTACAATTTCAACTTTAGAACCCCCATTCTGGAACTTTCTAATAATTTGCTCAAGAGCAACAACGCCACTTTGATCCCAAATATGAGCTAAAGACATATCAATTAAAATATTTTCTGGATGTTCATGAATATCAAATCCTTGTAAGAAATAAATTTTACTTACAAAAAATAATTGTCCTTTTACTTTGTAGGTAGTCAGATTATTTTCTTTAGCTCTTGAGACAGTTATAACTTTTGCGACTTTTCTGCTGAAAAGAATTGCAGCTAATGAAACTCCAGCAATAACTCCAAGTGCAAGATTATGAGGTTTTGTCAGCATTGTAACCGCAAAAGTCATAAGCATTACTGCAGTATCACTTTTAGGTATCTTTCTAATATTTTTTAATCCATTTATATCTGCTGTACTTATTGCGATAGTTATCATGATTGCTACTAAAGCAGCCATTGGTATTGCTCCAATCCAAGACTTCAAGAGGATAATCATAATTAGTAGAGATATACCTGAGGAGAGAGTTGATAATCTGGATTTACCTCCATTTTCAGTATTCATAACAGATTGCCCAACTAAGGCACATCCTGCCATTCCACCAAATAAGGATGCGACAATATTTGATATTCCCTGCCCTCTTGCTTCTTTATTTTTATTAGAATTTGTATCAGTTACATCGTCTAAAATGTCTTGAGTTAAAAAGGTTTCCATTAAACCTACGAGAGATATTGCGAGTGAAGTCGGTAAAATAATTCCTAATGTTTCTAGACTAAAAGGTACTTTTCCATTTTCTATTGATCCAAAAGGAAGAGAAATACTTGGTAATCCATCAGGTAACTTACCCAAATCGCTAACTGTTGGGACATCTAGATTCAAGAATATGCTTATGAGAGTAATTACTACTATCGCGATAAGTTGAGATGGGACTACTTTTGTGATTTTTGGAAGCCCATAGATAATTATTAATCCTAGGATTACAAGAATCCAAACTACTGGGATCTGAGAGTTAACTGGATACTGACTCAAAGTTTGTTCAATTAATCCATTTGATTCTTTAATACCTATTCCTAACTGAGGTAGTTGTGCCTGAAATATTAAAAGCGCTAGTGCATTTACAAATCCACTTAATACTCCCGTAGGCACGAATCGCATTTGGTAGGCAAGTCTTAAATACCCCCAAATAATTTGGAAAATTCCAGTTAATATTCCAGCTGCAATAAGATATGGGACTCCTAATCCAGGAGCTTGTGATTCTCCATAAGCAACAAGTCCAGTCATCAAAAGAGCTGTTGAACCTGTAGCTGAAGTGATCATCCCCCTTCTCCCTCCAACAATCGCAATTGTTATGGATAAGCAAAATGCACCAAAAAGGCCAACTTTAGGATCTACACCAGCTATACCTGAAAAAGCAATTGCTTCTGGGATCATTGCAAAAGCAACAACTAAGCCTGAGAGAATATTTGACTTTGGATCATCTAACCAATTTTTAGATAAATATCTTGAGAAATTTGACATTTTAAGTTTCTTTATAATTAAGAAGTTACCTCATAAAGGAGGCAAAATACCTTGTGGGTCAAAAATATTCTTTAAAGTTTTTAATTCATTCATTCTATCTCCAAAGGCTAATGTAATTTCTTCATCATGAGAATTCAAATGATTATGCAATTGGGCTAAGTGAATATTTGGATAAAACTTTTTTAGCTTGCTCCACGATTTATAAATCCATTCCAAAGCGACCTCTTTTTCTTGAAGATCATTTTTTTTCCATGATGCATATATCCATGGTTTCCAAGTGCTTTTTCTATGAACAAAAAAGCTTGAGCCATGATTTAACTTTTTAGTTTTGCAACCTAATTGTTGAGAAGCAATGTAACAGGAATTATTAGGTTTATTATCCATTATTTCATCCAAACATTTTATGAAAATTGGGATATCATTTTTTAAATCTTCTCCAAGAAGACTAATTACCTCAGAATGGTTATTTGCATTCAGCTCATATAAATTCAATTCCTTAGGGAAGAAATTTATTTTGTTAAAGTTTTCATAAAATTGTTTTTCTAGACTAGGGAATTTGTCTAGAAGCATCAGACATTCTTCTGTTCTTTTATCCTCTAAATTATTTTTGAGTTCAGCAAAAATATATATGTAAATTTTTTGGGCATAAATCCATTGAAGACTAATATTTTCTGGAAATTCCTCTGATAGTTTTATTATTTCTGTAAGTTCATTTAGATTTACAAATCCTTCAATAACCTTAATTGAATTAGATTGGATAGTCTTAAGTTCTATTTCGGTAATAATTGAAAAGAAGGGTGCTGCGCCTTTAATTCCTTCCCAAATTAATTGTTCTTCGGTATTTATTTGATTTTTTTTTAAAGAAATAAATGTGCCATTACCCAAGAAACCTTTTATTGATTCAATATTATCAATGGCTAATCCATAGGTTCTACTGAGCGGACTTACTCCACCAGTTAGTATATAGCCTGCTCCGGGAAGTTTAGAAAGTCCGATTGGAAAACTTCGATTATATTTTTGTAAATGATTTAATAGATCCCCCATTATTACTCCACCTCCAATTGTTACTAAATTGGTTTTTCTATCTAGATGAATTTTGCTGTGATTTTTTCTTAGATCAAGAGTTGTAAAACCATTTTTTGCACAGCTAGAAGTTGTACCTCCACTACACACGCAAAGGTGCTCGAATTTTTCGCAAGAATAGTTATCCTCATTAAATAATGATTCGTCGACGTCATAAATTAATTTCTTAAATTTTGCATCCTTTGAGTTGATATTTGGAACTTCAAGCAAGTTATTATTATTTTTCACTACATGATATTGTTCTTTACTATTATGGTATAAGTAATAATTTGAATTTGGATAATTTAGATTTGAAGTTAAATAATCAAGTCGCGATACTTATCTGTGGACATGGGAGTAGAAATAAACTAGCCATTACTGAATTTCAAGAATTAACTAATTTCATCCAAAAAAGATATCCAAACTTTTTAGTTGAATATGGTTTCTTGGAATTTGCTAAACCTTCGATTGTTGATGCTTTAGATAAGTTAAAAGATCTTTCTATAAAAAAAGTAATTGCAATACCTGCAATGCTTTTTGCTGCTGGCCATGTAAAAAATGATATACCTAGCCTGCTTATGAATTATTCAAGTAAAACAGGAATTGAAATAATTTATGGAAGAGAATTAGGTATTAATAATTTAATGATTAGTGCAGCTTGTGAAAGAGTAAAAGATGTATTTAAACAAAATAATAATCTCAAACCTGAAGAATCATTATTAGTTGTTGTGGGAAGAGGCTCTTCTGATCCAGATGCGAATTCCAATGTTTCAAAAATTACGAGAATGATCGTAGAGGGTATTGGTTTAGGGTGGGGGGAAACAGTTTTTTCTGGAGTAACTTTCCCCCTTGTTGAACCTGGCTTGAAAAATGTTGTGAGACTTGGTTATAAAAATATAATTGTTTTCCCTTATTTCCTTTTTTCAGGTGTCCTTGTTACAAGAATAAAAAGGCAAAGTGATTTAGTTGCGATTAATAATCCAAATATTTCATTTATACATGCAAAATATCTTTCGTCACAGTCTTATGTGGTCGACACTTTTGTAGAAAGGATTGAAGAGATTCTTAATAACGAAGGTAATAATTTTATGAATTGCTCAACTTGTAAATATAGATCAAATTTATTTGGCTTTGAAAAAGAAGTTGGAATGGTCCAAGAAAGTCATCATGACCATGTAGAGGGCTTGGGTATCAGCTGTGATTTATGTGATCCTGAATGTAATGGTGCTTGTGAAATGCAAAATCAAATCCCAACTCATAATCAAGAAAAATCAGACACAGGAGGGGGTAATTACTTAGAACATGAACATGTAGAGGCCCATCAACATGAACATAATCACCATCACCATCACCATAGTATTTATCCAAATTCAAAACACCCTTTAGGACCTGTCACGCTTCGCTTGCCTAATAAAGACTAAATCTTAAGAAAATCCGTTGAAATCAATGAATCACCTGTCTCTTTCTCGACTTAGTCTTAATAGACTCAGTATATATAAGTATTCTTAATATAAAATCGTGAAAATATTTTGAGCTAGATTTTCCACAATATGCAGGTTGTTTTCCACGTCCAAATCCACACTGGATTAGAAATGGCAGTATTTTTCAAAAAAAACAGGACTTCAACATTATTGTTGACTTTTTTTTAAGATCTATTCAATTTCCTTATTTGAAAAAGAAGTTTTTTAAAAACCGACTTATAACGTGAGTCTTATTTGATAATGTGAAAAGTTTATCAGAAGATTATTCTTGATATTTTTAGAGAAAAATATCATTATTGTTGAGGTAAAAAAAATAAATTTATGGATCAAATCAGCCAAACAAATTTAACTGATAAGAAACTCGTAGAGTGCTCTTCAGATAAAGTCTCATTAGAAACAGAGCTTTCAGAAACTCTTTATAACACTATGAAAGATTTCGTATTAAGTAACCCGACTTGGGATCAATACAAGCTTATAAATTCAGCATTAGCTACTTTTCTCGTTCAAAACGGATGTACAGATAATTCTGTCTCAGAGATTTATTTAAATCAATTATTTAAACCTTCTAAGTCTTTTTAATATTTAAACAGGCTCTTCTACTCAAGGCCATCATTGTAAGTGTGGGACTTTGCCAAGATGATGTGGGCCAGCATGCTCCATCTAGTACAAGTACATTCTTACATCTCCATAATCTATTAAATTTATCAACTACGCTATTTTCTTCATTTGTTCCCATTGGTGCGCCTCCTACTTCATGTATGTAATATCCTGGTGGAGGAGGACTATCTGAAAGTGCGGTCAAATTTTTTGTAAATAAACTCACTAATGGAATATTCATTAGTTCATCAATATTTTTTATTTCTCCATTTGCAGCTTTGACTGATTTTTGTATTGTTTTTTCCATATGTTTTGCCATATTTAACTCATTCTCGCTCCATTCGAATTCAATGTATGGAATTGGGATGCCCCATTCATCTGTTTTTTTTGATAGAGAAACTGAGTTTTTCTCTCTAGGAAGGACTTCGCCATGGGCGATAAGAAAGCCAATGGATTTGTTTGCGTCTTTTTGTAAAAATTTAGGTATCCCTAATCTATCAATTGCCCCCCAGATTCCATAACCTCTATGGAAATATATGCCGTCAATTTCTGGTAAATTTGAACCAAATGGAATAAAGAAGCTGCCTGCTCCAGAAAGATCGGGAGTATTATCTAATGATTTATCTGAGTTTTTTGCTTTTGGGACTGAAAAAAATCTACAGATAGATATGTGATCCATTAGGTATTTACCTAATTTCCCAGAATTATCCTTAAACCCTGAGGAATTTGATTTGTATTCTGAGTTCAGTAGTATTCTCAGTGTTGAAATTGTTGATGCGCAAAGAAGAACCAAATCACAATCCAATACTTCTTTGTGTCCATTTTCTAGGTTTACAATCGTTAGTTTTGAGGCAAGCTCTGTTATCTTGTTAATCTCAAAAGACTCCACTAGGTAATTAGAGATTATTTGTACATTTCCAGTATCTAAAGCTTTTTTTAAAGAGCTTCCTACGCTAGAGGATTTGGGCCAGTTTTTTTCTTTTACAGATGAATTACGGTCAAATCCTCTTGATTGGATAAATGGATAGTTTAATTTTGATTTAACTTTGCTGCCAAAAACATTTTCGTTTTCTGTAAGAGGAATTTCACCAATATACTTACCGTTTGGGACCTCCTTGATATCATCTTTTCGTCCATAAATTCCGCAGAAATTTTCAATAAAATCGTAGTGCGGGGAAATTTCTTCGTATGAAATAGGCCAGTTTGGTCCGAATCCGTCATTTTTAGCCGGATGAAAGTCGTCTGAGGAAAGTCTTAATGTTATACCTCCCCAAGTTAATGATCTCCCCCCATATTGTTTACCTTGTGTCCAAAGAAATGGCTTTTTTTTTGGGAAGTCATAAGGATGCTTCAATTCATTTGAATATAAGTCAGGATTATTTTTCCAATAACCAGGATGTTGGCACTGATTGGCATGTTTTTTTGTTATGAGTCCTGATAATCTTTTTAATGTACTTTTTGGCTCATGATTACTAGCTTCATGCCTTTTAATTTGATGCCCTGCTTCTATTACTAAAACTTTGATCCCTTGTTCTGCCAATGTAAGTGCTGCTATTCCGCCTGTAGCTCCAGAACCAACAACAATTGCATCATAAGGACTTATATCCAAAACCTATTTCGTGATTTGCTATTTCAATAAATATAGCATTCAGTAAATAATTAATTTTTAGATTTCAGCTTAAGAAGTTAGAATTTATTGAAATATTACTCAACCAAATGAGATTTATAATTTTAACTTTTTTAATAGTTGTTTTAACCCTCCCTTCTAGAAGCTTCGCAGCTTTGGATTATGGTAAACAATCTTTGGTAGGGGCTGATTTTTCTGGATCTGATTTAAAAGGAGCAACTTTCTATTTAACTGATTTACAAGACGCAAATTTGTCAGGTTGTGAGCTCCAAAATGCGACTCTTTATGGAGCAAAATTGAAAGATACTAATTTAAGTAACTCCAACTTAAGAGAAGTAACTTTAGACTCGGCTGTTTTAGATGGAACAGATTTATCAAATACTAACTTGGAGGATTCTTTTGCTTATAGTACCCAGTTTGAAAATGTAAAAATACAAGGCGCAGATTTCACAAATGTTTTTTTGCCAAAAGATATTATTAGGAAATTTTGTGAAAGTGCTACTGGAACTAATCCAATTACAAATAGAGAAACCAGAGAAACTTTAGAGTGTGATTAAATTTAAATTTATGCACATACAAGTTCTTTTTTAATATTTCTTTGTTTATAAAGTGATCTTCCAACAGGCCAACCTAAAGTAGATAAATGTTTCATTAAAGAACCTGAGTACTTGAAATAATAATTGTCTGAATATTTGATGCCAAGTTCTTTTAGAGTGGTTATTAATAAAAATAGATCTTTCTTTTTGCCTTTTTTCATATCCAAAAATATCAATGCTTCACTTGATAATTTTTTTTCTAGTACCTTATCATTTTCAGCAAAACCAACTTTAAGTGAATTAAATGCATCAGAATAAAGAGTATAAATTATTCCATCTTTAGATTTATCTACAGAATTATCTACATTAAATCTTGATGATGTTAATGTTTTGTATCCTTTAATGATTTTTCTGTTATTCATAATTATTTGATTTCATCCTGAGCTAATTCGTATTTCTCCAATAGATTGTTTACTTCTGCTAGTGCAATCCTCTTTTGACAGGCCGAGTCATATCTATTTACTGCTATTGAAGGTATTGAACCTTTGCTTTTCATTTCCCTTATACCAGTTTCTAAACATTGAAAAGCAACACTTGATAGATCTCTTCCTTCTGCTGCTGCCCAAACTTTCAAAAGATAAGTAAGATTTGATGGCACTGAGATCTGTACTTTGTTTGAATTTGAAGTATTTAATGCAATATCATCGAGACTAATTTCTTTAGAGGAAATAGTTTCTTTAACCTTTTTCTTCAAAAATTTTACTTTGCTTACAGCGTCCTCTTTATTCTTTATTTTTTGTTCTATTTCAAATAACTCTTCTTCAGAATTAATTAAAGCTTCTAATGCCCATTTAGCATCATCTTTAGCAACCGCGGTTCTATCAAGCCATTCATCTCTTATTTTTGACCAATTACTAGGCATAAGCTTTAAAAGATAATTCTATAATATATAAATCTATATAGATTGTCTATAAATTCTAAATAGATTTAATATAGATTGTTTAAAGTTTAATTTTATTTTTAATAATTCCTTGTCTTAGAAATAATCTTTTACAATATTGAGACAGCAGAATCCATCGAATATGATCTTAGAGGTATTTTTTTCGCTTATTGAAAACGATATATACAATACTTCAATCTTTTTAAATTTTAGTTATTTGTTTATTTAATTAAAAATTTCTGAGTTTTTAATCTCTTTCAATAAGTTCAATTTTATAACCATCAGGATCCTCAACAAAAGCCAAGACAGTAGCACTGTTTTTCATTGTTTTAGGTTTGGTTGTTATTTTACAGCCATTATTTTCTAATCCTTGGCAAATTAGATGAATATCTTTTACTCCAATAGCTATATGACCATATTTATCTCCAAGCTCATAGTCTTCAGACTTTTTGCCCCAGTTATAAGTTAATTCAATTACGGTGTTTTCTTTTTCTGAGCCGTAACCAACAAATGCCAATGTGAATTTTCCATGAGGGTAATCCTTTTTTCTTAATAAATTCATTCCTAATCTATTGACGTAGAAATCAATGGATTTATCTAAATCTCCAACTCTCAACATTGTATGTAGAATACGCATTTTGAATTATAAACATTAATCAATTATCTTATATTTAATAACCATCTGCCAAAGTTGATTTTTTGGAGGCTAAGTCTTTTATTAAGTTCAGAAAAATTAGGTTAAGATGTAAATACGAAATTCCAATAATATATTGAATAAGATATTCCAGAGACTCTCATCAGTATTTTTGTATACTTTGCCATTAAAGGCATCAATACCTTTTGGATATTATTTGTTCTATAAATATTCTTTTTTAAAAATACTATTATTAATAACTTTCCCGATAGCAATAATTGAAAAATCTTTGCCTTTTGGAAGTTTTTTATTATTTATAATTTTGTTTGCTGGATTAGCAAGAAACTCAAAAGTACCTTATTTTGTTAGATATAACGCATGCCAAGCATTGCTTATTGATATTGCTTTGATAATAATTTCATATCTATTGAGAATATTTCCCATAGTTGAATTGGGCTCAATTATTTTTATATTTACATTATGTATTTTTATTTATTCGATTTCTAAATGTATTTATGGAGTTGAACCTGAAATACCCTTAATTAGTAAATCTGTGAGAATGCAAATTTAAGAAGATTTATAGATTTACTGACTTTCTTCAGCACTCATTCAGAATAGATTCCCATCTTTGTTGACTTGCCATTATTGCTTGCATTGGTGGATTAGCCCCCTCAATTTCAAAGGCTTTGATTAATGATTTATTAGCTAATAGGCCTAATCTTGCAGCCTCTCTTTGCCTAGAGCATACTTTTTTTCTTGACCCCTCTTTTAGACTATTTTCGATTTCTTTGAGAATCTGGCTAGCTTCATTCGATTTAGAATAAAAATCATTCATGTAAACATCAAGTGCCGTATCAGCAAGGATTCGAACTGGAGAAATTATTGTGACTAAGCACACTATAAAACTTGCAAATACAAATTTTTTCATAAGAATCTTAGGCAAATTTTTTATTCGATCTCTTTAAAACTAAATAAAAGGTAATTACGCTAATTGTTCCAGATGGGCCTATTAAAACATGCCAAAATTGATCGCCACTTATGGAGAGCTTTGTTCCAAAGAAAGTCGTAAAAAAAATGCCAAATATTGGGTAGAGGATGAAAAGCCAATCTTTAAAAACTCTTTGCCAATAAATAATTAGAAGGATACTTATAATTACTTGAAAAAGAAGAGCAATTGTTTTACCAAATAAAAAATATGAGATTATTGAACATAGAGAAATGTAAAAATTAGTTTTTTGAACAAATCTATTTTTTATTACTGATATTGATAAACATGTTAAACCTAAAGATAGGAAAGAATAAAATAACCAATTAAATAAAGAGGAATGATCTACATAAATCCAAGATGTTTGGGTATGATCGATCATTTCAGAAATCGATGCCAATCCTAAAAAAATAAAACCAAAAGGAATAAATTCGTTCTTGCTAATGTGTTTGAATTTTTTGATCGATCTAATTCCTAATAATATTGGGATGATTGCCGCTTGAAAATGGGCTAATAATAAAATTGAAAAAAACAAAATAAATTCTCAAACTCAATTCATCTGAAATTCAAAAACTAAAATCATTTTCAGGTTATCTTAGTAGAGTTAGATACCATTGCCCGATTACTACTATTAATATAGTAAGAACAAAAGGGAAAGCAGGATATCTGGTCTGAAAATTAGCTGGTGGCCAAGGGGACCAAGATATTAATCTTCCTTGAGGTTCATTTGGAATAACTTTTTTTTTCGTTTTTTTGGATATTAAAGTATCTGTGGCGAATCCTTTACTCATAGACCAAATAAAAATATACTTTAACAAAAACGGACCAAAAAGGCGTTAATATTATTTTGTTAAACTTCACTTGATTTTTTTAGAACGGAGGGGGTGGGATTCGAACCCACGGTACCCTTGCAGATACGCTAGTTTTCAAGACTAGAGCCTTAAACCACTCGACCACCCCTCCAACGGGTTATTCAGTTGTATCCGAACCATTAATATATATCATAAGAAGTCAGTCATAGTCAAGTAATTTACCTTACTGCAGGGGTTCTCAGGAGTTATAAAATGAAAACATTTTTTGGTTGACAGAATATAGGTGTACTTGCACCGATTAGTACATAATAGTTAGAATTAGTCCACCGAGGTTAGTCCTCCAATAAAAACCATCCGAACAATGGCTAATCCGTTTGAACTTTTAAAGGCAAAAGTTTCAGCAACCAATGATGTATTAAAAAGAAAAAAAGTTGGGGTAACTATATATATAAAGAAAGATGCTTTTGCTTTAAGGGCATCATTACCTTCAAAAGATGGTCAATCTAATCAGAATATTCAACAATGGGTATCCATTGGATTAAAGGCTGACCAAAAAAATATCAAAGAGGCAGTAAGGTTATCTGAAAAATTAGGGGAGGAAAAAAGGGCTGGATTATTTAAATGGAGTGATTGGGAGAAAAAGAATGAAGAGCCTGTTGAGTTAATCAAAGAAAGTAGAAAAGTAGGAGATATTATCAAAAGATTTGAAAAGGATTTCTGGAGTGCTGAAAATAAGGACAAAAACAATAACCAAAACATGGCTGGGTGGAAACAGATTGAAGGTTATTTATTGAAAATGGAAAAACATAAAATTCTTAATTATGAAAATATTGTTGAACTTGCCAATAAAGCACCAGCCGGATCAAAGAAGAAGGCGGATACTGCAAAGCATTTTCTGCGATTAGCTAAGTTTGCAGAAATACCAAATCTGAAAAAACTCCAGGAGTGGTCAACAGCTACTCAAAAGGCTTATAAGGATGATGCTAAGAAAAGATCCAGAAAAAGATTGAAAGATGAGGAATATTTATATCATGTTCGTTTGTTGAGAGAAGACCCAGTTTGGGGTTGGGCATTAGCTGCTCAATTTGTATTCGGTACTAGGACTTCTGAAATATGGAGCATCAAACCATTTGAAGAATCTGGAAAGATTATGGCTGAAGTTTTGACAGTGCCCAAGAGTGAAGAACCATCAGAATGGAGAATCACTCCAGCATTAAAACAGGAATGGGCAAGAACTTTAGATATTTTGAATATATATAAGGAATTTAGTATTGATAAAACTGAAGATTATGATTCTGCATTTTTAAAGTCATTAAATAGAAGATATACCAAATGGCTTGCTAAAAAAACCAATCAATCATTTCAGGCATATGACCTTAGACACGCTTATGGTTATCGCACTGAAAACATGAATATCAATACAGCATCAGCATCAAAATTTATGGGTCATAGTGAAGCTGTTCATACCGCAACTTATCAAAAGGGATATGTCAAACAAGATGTTTTGCAGACGTTAAATTTATTAGACCAACAATAATAGTTAGTAATTGACAGTCGATCTAAAATAAGGGGCAATTAGCTCCTTTTTTATGTCTTGTTTAGTTACCTCCGTGTTTACTTTTAAAATTGAAAGTACTTTCGATGAATGGGCTGCAATATTTGATAGTGCAGAAGCAGATAAAAGGCATTCAGAATTTGATATTAAGCCGCTTTTCAGAGGAGTAAGCAAGGATGATCCTCAAAGAATAATTGTTATTCATCAAGCTCCAGAAGGTAATGTTCAAAAGTTTGTTGAAGCAAATGGTGACTGGATGGCAACTCATAGAGTTGACTTATCAACAATGGAGGAATCCTCTTGGACTGCTTCATTAACAAAGGAAGATTGTTGTGATTAACAAATGAAAAGACTGCTATTCCCACTAATATCGGCACTAACCTTATCTACTGCTGTTCATGCTGGAATATCTGATGAATTACATAAAAAATGTTTAGAAGCACGAGATTATGCAGGTTGTGTGACAACCAATAAAAATCTATCTCACAGAAAAGATAAGGAAATAACAGGGATTGGAATAAGGCTCTTTCTTAATAGTGATACTGCTGAATTAACTATTCAATCTGTAATAAATGATTCTCCTGCTGCCTCCGCTGACATTAAACCAAATGATGTAATTATCAAAATAGATGGGAAATCTACGAGAGGAATGGGTATAACAGAAGCAGTTTCTCTCATAAAAGGACCAAAAGATAAGCCAATTAAGTTAGTCTTATTAAGAGTAAATGAGGCAGGTAAAAAGGAAAAAATAAATGTTCAATTAGTAAGAGATACTTTTAAAGTTCCAAACAAATTTTATGAAGGTAATTTAAGGAGACAATTGGAGTTTTTCTTTCCAGAAAATTTAAAAGAAATTTTTCCAGAAAATGAACTTTCCCCAAATCAAAAAAAAGGAACCTCAATTTAAATTACTGAATGAAACGCTTACTACTCCCACTACTAGCAGCACTCGCTTTAACTATTGCTGTTAATGCTGAGACATCTGATATAAATGCTGGATTCATAGACTTAGCAGATTCTCCTGCGCAAGATATTTCTGAAGAAGAAAGTGAAGAAGACACAGAAACTACATCTAAAAATACAGAAGACTAAAACTAATGATGATGTAATTAATGAAACGCTTACTACTCGTAATTAATTAATGAATAAAACTAACACTTGGTTAATTGGAGTATTTGCTGTTGTTCTTATTTGTGTTTCCCTTTTCTCATATCTAAATGCACAAGCATACCAATCCTTACTGCGACCTAGTATTGAGGATTTTGACTATAAAGCATTCTTGCTCCGCCCAAAACCTAGTATCGAGGATTTGGAATATAAAGCATTAGATAAGAAAAGGGCAAATGCTGAATATGCAGCGAATAGGGATTTTACTGACTATGAAAAATTTGGAAGTATTCTTTTTTGTAATTCTTCATTCAATAGTCGGATTGAATCAGCAACCTATTCGGCACAAATGGAATTATATATTTCTAGAAAAGAAGCAGATTTATCAAAATGGGATACTGCTATCAAAGATTATGAAAACGAAAGATCAAAATGTAGAGACTTTAATCCTTAAATGAAACGCTTACTACTTGCACCAAAATTATTTAAATCATGGCTTAACATCTTAGTTATATTTGTATAAGTTTATTTGCACATATTAGTAGATAAAAGTTAACTGAAAATATAGTTAAAACTAATCAATTACATTCTAAGAAATAAAACTATCCATACTTATTTATGGCTTTAGTCAGTAGAGCTGAAAGGAAAAAACGCAGATGTGTCGCTCTAGAAAGATTAAACTCTGGAATGGGAGTGTCTGAAGTGAACAGAACTCTTGTGAGGGACTACGGAATTACTCGCAGAAGTGCGAATCTGGATATTAATTGGGCTAGTGCTCAAATAGTACAGAACTTAGATAAGTATGAACGAAAAGACCTAATGGCATGGCTTATTACACAGACAGAAAGGGTATATTTAAAAGCTCTGGAATCTAACCAATTAAGTGCAGCAATTGGAAGTTTAAATTTAATGCACCGAATAACAATAGAAGCTGCCGAAAAAAAAGCTAACAAACCTTATCACGGCAACTGTAAGTTTTAGTATGTCTCATCGGTCTTGGACATGGCTTTTCAAATTATTGGACGAAATATTGGTTATTTTCTAAAATCTGGTCTCAGTCTAAGACGCTAAAAGCATTGGGAATAGGTTGGCCAGTCTCATTAATTAGTGGGTGTACTGTCATGCAAACAGTAGTGAAGCCCAGCTCTTTTTTATCCTACATAACTCCTAAACTTTAATTTAAACAAGAATATCTGTTATTCCTACACCATTTAAATCCGATAAATTGTAGCCATAAATTATTGCCAGCAAATCACTTTTATTTTCATCTAGATAGACCTTCATATTTTTGCCACTGTCAAATACTCCGAGTTGATTATTATCAATACCATTTAAATTTACTTTATCTCCTTCTTCAAAATCTCTTATTCTGTCATAACCACTTCCTGCAGTTAATCTAAATACATCATTACCACTTCCACCATATAAATCATCTTTACCTAAACCTCCAACTAAAATATCATCGCCATCTTCTCCTTTTAATAAATCATCTCCACTTTCTCCATATAATTCATCTCCATCATCTCCACCTCTAAGATAATCATCGTCTTC